>PMVV01000438.1 GCA_003166475.1 Bryobacterales bacterium
GCTCTTGATGCGCGCCAGCGCCCCGATCATACGCGAGTTGCCGAGGCAGTAACCCACGCGCCAGCCGGCCATGTTGTAACTCTTGGACATGGAGAAGATCTCGACGGCCACTTCCTTGGCGCCTTCCACCTGCAGGATGCTGGGCGGCTTGTAGCCATCGAAGCCCAGGTCGGCATAGGCGAAATCGTGGACCACCAGCGTGCCGTGGCGGCTGGCCATGGCGACGATTTCGCGGAAGAAATCGAGTTCCACGCAGGTGGTGGTGGGGTTGTGGGGAAACGAGATCAGGATCAGCTTGGGTGGGCGCGTGGAGGTGCGGTACAGGTCTTCGAGGCGGTTCAGGAATTCCGCTGGACTGGGCAGGGGAAGCAGGCAGGCGTGGCCCTCGGCCATGATTACGCCGTATTGATGGATGGGGTAGGCCGGATTCGGCGAGACCACCACATCGCCCGGTCCGACCACGGCGAAGAGCAGATGCGCGAGGGCGTCCTTGGCGCCGATGGTGACGATGGCTTCCTTATCGGGATCGAGGTCGACGCCGTAGTTGGTTTGGTAGCGCCGGGTGATTTCCTCGCGCAGGCGGGGGATGCCGCGGGAAGCCGAATAACGGTGGTTGCGGGCGTTGCGGGCGGCTTCCACCATTTTGCTGACGACCACGCGCGGGGTGGCGCCATCGGGATTGCCCATGCCCAGGTCGATGACGTCCTGCTGCGCGGCGCGCGCTGTCGCCCGCATTTCGTTGATCACGGCAAACACGTAAGGAGGTAGCTTTTGAATCCTGTAAAACTCTTCGGTACTTTGAGCCATTCTTTCCATTCTACGCCGGGCGGCGGTTTGGCACGGGGCGGGGAACCGCTCCCTGACGGTCGCGGCTCGGTAAGCGGCGGTGGCGCGGTAAGCGGCGGTGGCGCGGTGGCCGGTTGCGGCGCGGTAAGCGGCGGTGGGGCGGTAGCCGGCAGTGGGGCGGTAGCCGGTCGCGGGTCGGGGACAGGGTCCGCGACGGCGTATGGGCAATACATCCTCAACACGGATGAGGGGATCGTGGGCCAGATCGAAATGGTATGGGGCAGATTCTGGTATGAATCGAGATTTCAGGGCAAGCAGCCGGTCGCCGACGTGGGGCCGGGCCGCTGCTGGTTCACCCGGCAGAACCCGAGCGGCATCGTGGCCATCGACAATGCGCCGGATCTGGTGGAGCATTACGCCGCGCAACAGCTTCAGATCACGCTGGGCAGCGCTTACGAGATCCCTTTCCCCGACGCTTATTTCGAAGGCGTATTCTGCTGCTGGCTGCTGGAGCATTTGCCCGATCCCGCGCGCGCCATGGTGGAGTTTCATCGCGTGCTGAAACCCGGTGGCCTGTGTACGGTTGTGGTCCCGACGCCGGTGGACATGGTCAGGTTTTATGAGGACTACACACACATTCGTCCTTTCACGGTACCCTCGCTGCGGCAGTTGGCGGCCGCCGGCGGCTTCACGCGGGCGCGCACGGAGAACCTGCCTTGGACTCGCGGCATGCGTTACATCTACGGCCGCTTGGGCGCGCAGGCCAGCTACCGCTACATGCTTTTCGGCGATCGCTATTTGCGGCGGCTGGGGATGCGGAACCGGGCCCACCTGGTGCTGGATGCGTGGAAGTGAGTTTGATGGCGAGGCTGAAGCCCCGCGCACTGAAAGGCCGCCCTGCGTTAGATTATATTTAGATATAACGCGTAATCGAGATCGTGATGCACACAACAAGTCTGCGGAAGGTGGGCGGCTCGGTCATGCTGGCGGTTCCGCCCGCGCTGCTCGATATCCTGCGTCTCCGGCCGGGAGCCAAGGTGGGCATCGCGGTCGAGAGTGGGCGGCTGGTCGTGGCGCCGCAGAGGCGGCCCCGCTATACGTTGGACGAACTTCTGGCCCAATGCAACCCCAAAGCTGCGCGCAGCAAGGAAGAGCGCGAATGGCTCGGCAACAGAACCACAGGCGGCGAGTTGCTCTGATAAAGCGGGGCGAAATCTGGTTGGTGGGGCTTGATCCGACCGAGGGACACGAGCAAAAGGGACGCTGGCCGGTCCTGATCGTGTCGCCGGAGGCGTTCAACCGGACGACCAAAGTGCCCGTTGTTCTCCCGATCACCAGCGGCGGGAATTTCGCGCGGACGGCCGGGTTTGCCGTGCCGCTAACGGGCGCGGGGACCAAAACGGCAGGCATCGTCCGGTGCGACCAGGCGCGGGCGCTCGATGTTGGCGCGCGCAATGGCAGAAAGTTGGAAAGCGTTCCCGAGGCGATCATGGACGAAGTCCTGGCGAGGGTTGCGGCGATTTTTGAGTAGACGGCAGAGCGGGGCTGAAGCCCCGCGCGGGCTCAAGCCCGCCCTCCAAAGGTAGTATAGGTTTGCGCTGCACGGGTCCGGTCTGATACTATCTAGGTGGCAGAGCGGAATCCTTCCCTTGAAGTGCCACAAATCCAACCAACGGAGTAAACGAATCACTGAATGAATTTCACTGTTTTTTTAGGCAACCTGCCCACGTGGGTCACTGCCGACGATATTAAAGCGTGGCTGACGGCCGAGAATCTGGTCGCGGATTCGGTTAAAGTGATCCGCAACCACGAAACGCAAGAATCCAAGGGCTTCGCATTTGTGGAAGCGCCTACCACCGACGAGATGCAGGCGATCATCCGCCGCTTCGATCGGGCGCCTCTGGAAGACCGGCTGTTGCGGGCCAATCCGGCGCAGCCTTCCAAGGGTAAAGACAGCAAACCGGCGACGACGATGGAGCGTCCCGTACAGCAGCGCAACGGCCGCAAGCCGCGGCGCGGCAAAGATGCAGCTCCCAAGACCGCCTTTGGCGCCGAGCTGGCCAAGGCATTATAAAACGGGCAGCGTTTGCCCACCATAACGGGTCCTCCCACACCTGTGAAGTATAGTCACAGCCCTCATTCCTTTAAGTTGTTCCATTGCAGCAACTTCCTTTTGGCCAATCACCTGCATCGCTCCCGACCATGAGATTCGTCTGGCTCGCCTCGATTTTATGGAGCAGCCTGCTCCTGGCCGGGACTCCGGAACAGGAGATGAACGTCAACACACGCTACACGGTGGAGAGCGTGGAGGTGGCCGGCGACAATCCGGCCGGCATCAGCACGGGCCTGCGCGGCGAGCTGACGCGACTGGTGGGCGCCAAGCTGAATCCGGCCACGCTCGACGATCTGGCGACGCGCATCCGGCGCGAGTTGCACGTGCGGGCAGTTACGCATCGCCTGCTGCGCGGGCAGACGCCGGAACACGTGCGGGTGGTGTTTGTGGTGCGCGGGACGCCGGCGAAATTCGAGGCGTCGGTACCGAAGCTTGTCTACCGCTCCGACGGGGGCTTTTCCGGACTGGCGGAAGGCACTGCCACGGTGGGATCGCAGGCGTTCACGTTGGGCGGGGTGAGCGACGGCGACGATCTGGCGGAGCGCTATACCGGGATCGTGGCGCGCTACGAGGACAAGCGCCTGGCGAGCGATCGCGTGCGGTTCCGGGTGGATTTTGCGAGCTATCACGAGCAGTGGAACCAGGCTACCGCGAATGCCCTGGATCAAGCCGGCGCGGAGAGCGACACTTCCGGGATGTACCGGACCCGGCAGAATATCGAACCGCTGGTGACGTTCGTGCTCGCCAGAAGCGGTTCGGGGCTCGTGAACCTTACCGTGGGCACCAGTTTTGAACGATTTCAATCGCAGTTTCCGGCCGCGCGGACGGAGTCCGCCAACGCGATGGTGACTACTCTGCGCTATCATCGGCGCGTGGAGGGTTCCGACGCCAACCAGCAAGAATGGGACGCAGGTTACAGCCTGCGCGCGGCCACCAATCTTCTAGGCAGCGATTTCGCCTATGCCCGTCACCTGGGAGACGCGCACTACGTCTACTCCTGGGGACATAGCCAGTTTGTGGACGATCTGACGGGCGGGGCCATCACCGGGCGCGCGCCGCTTTTCGAACGCTTTATACTGGGTAACAGCACCTTGCTCCGCGGGTGGAACCGATTTGAGCTGGATCCGCTGGGCGGGGACCGAATGGTGGCCAACACCGCGGAGTACCGGTACCGGCTCTTCGACGTTTTCTACGATTGTGGGGCAATATGGGACCAGGGCCAGACGGTGGTGTTGCGGCATTCGGCGGGTGTGGGCATCCGGCAGAACGGGATGTACGCGGCGTTGGCATTTCCGATCAAGGAAGGCCATATTGAACCGGTTTTCATGGTGGGCATGAACTATTGAATGGCGCAAGCCGGAGCGGACAGACTGAGCCGCGACCGTAAGGAAGCGGTATCGATCAGCCGACGGCGCTGGCTTCTGGCCGGTGTGGCTATACCTCTGTCTTGCCTGGGGGCAGCCGAGCGCCTGAGCGTCACCTGGGATGGCGACGATCTGCACGTGGCCGCGCCGCAACTGCATTTCCTGGCCGGCAAGCCGCTGGATCGCCTGCGAGACGGCGCGGCGGTGGTGTTCCTGACGCAGTTGACCCTCACCACCGACAACTTTACGACCAGCCTTCGGCGGACGCCCGAGCGTTTCGTATTCAGCTACGACCTGTGGGAAGAGAAATTCTCAGTGACGAAGCTGGGCGAAGGGCAGCGGACGGTCGCGCACCTGTCGGCGACGGCGGCGGAGGCCTGGTGCCTGGACAACGTGGCCATCAGCGCCACGGGCCTGCCGCAGGACCGTCCCTTCTGGTTGCGCTTCGAACTGCGCACGGCCGAACCGAAGGACGAAGCCGCGGTGATCGGGGAGAGCGGCCTGAACCTGACACGGCTCATCGAGATCTTCAGCCGGCGTCCGCGCGACCAGCAGCCGCAGTGGAACGCGGACGCCGGACCGCTGCGCCTGGGCGATCTGAAGAGGCTGGTGGGCCGCGCCGCGCGAACGCTGTGAACCGGCTACGCAACAGGCTGATCGGGATCTTTCTGGCGGCTACTCTAGTGCCGCTAGCCGCCACGCTCTGGATTACAACTTCCCTGCTGGATCGCAGCCTGAGCTATGCCTCCACAGGGGAACTGGACCGGCTGTCGCGCTCGCTGCAAAAGACCGGCAAAGAGTTGTACCAGCGCGCCTGCGACGCTCTGAAAAACGATGCGCTGGGCGGACGTGTGGAACCGCTGCGTTACGGCGCGGGCCGGCAGGGCGGGTGGCCGGCGCCGGTGAAGACGTTCTTCGACAGCGGCGACGCCGAACGTTTCGTCATTTCCGGAAGCGGCGGGGACCGGATCGAATACCTGGCGCGGCGCGGCGATGAGGTATGGCAATGGTCCACCAGCCTGGGCGGCGTGGGTCTGGACGATCTTTCGCGCGAGATCCGCAGCGCGCGGGAAATCGTGGAAAAGCGGCAATCGCGCGATCTGCTGCGCGGGTTCACGTACACTTATGTGCTGCTGGCGGCTTCGGTGTGGATCGCATCGCTGGTGCTGCTGGTATATCTGGCGCATCGCATCAGCCGCCCCATACAACAACTGACGGCGGGCCTCGCGCAACTGGCGGCAGGGGACCTGGCCACGCGCGTGGAAGCGCGCCGCGACGACGAGGTGGGCCGTGCCATGCGCGCCTTCAACGACATGGCGGAGCGCCTGCAGCGCTCGACCGAACGCCTGGTATACCTGACGCAACTGGCAAGCTGGCGGACTCTGGCGCGCAAGATGGCGCACGAGGTGAAGAACTCGCTGACGCCCATCCGGCTCACCGTGGAGGAGATGCTGGCGCGTTCGGGCGATAGCGACCGCGCGTTCATGGAACAGGCCGCGCAGATCGTGGTGGAAGAGGTGGAGAGCCTGGAACGCCGCGTGCGTGCGTTCTCGCAATTCGCCGCCGAGCCCGCGGTCGAGCCCGTGCCGCTGGATCTGAATGCGCTGCTGGAAGAGCGCATCGCTTTTTTGAAGAGCGGGCATCCTGAACTGAGCTACGACCTGCGCCTGGACGCCAGCCATCCCACCGCGCTGGCCGATCAGGATCTGGTGAAAGGCATTCTGACGAACCTGCTGGAAAACGCCGCGGAAGCCGCGGGCGCGGGCGGGCGCATTCTGGGCATTACCGCGGTGCACAACGGCCACGCGCTGGTGGAAGTACACGATTCCGGCCCGGGCCTGAGCGAACAGATTCGGCAATCCTTGTTTCAGCCTTCCATTTCGTTCAAGAAGGGCGGTATGGGACTGGGGCTTTCGATCTCCCGTAAGGGCGCCCTGCTGACGGGCGGCGATATCGTGCTGGTGAAAGGAGAACTGGGCGGCGCCGCATTCCGCGTGCTGCTGCCCGTCGAGCGAAATGGCATCCAAGCGCATTCTGATCGTGGATGACGAAGAGAATATCGGCCGCTCGCTGCGTCTGATCCTGGAGCGCGAGGGCTACTCGATCGCGGTTTGCCGATCCATGCGGGAGTTTCGCGCGCATCCGGATGTGGAGCGCGCCGACGCGTTCCTGTTCGACGTGCGCCTGCCGGACGGCAGCGGCATCGACCTGCTGCGCTCGGTGCGGCAGAACGGCAATCCCGCGCCCGCGGTGATGATCTCGGGGCACGGCACCATCGCGGACGCGGTGGAGGCTACGCGCGCCGGCGCCTTCGATTTTCTGGAGAAGCCGCTGAGCCGCGATAAGGTGCTGCTGGCCATCAAGAACGCTTTGGAGCACTCCAGCCTGCGCGCGGAAAACGAGCGGCTGCGGGAGTTGGTGGGGGTCAGTCCGAAGATGATCGGCTCCAGCCCGGCGTTTCAGCGCGCCGTGGAGCAGGCCAGCATGGCGGCGCGCTCGGATGCGCGCGTGCTGCTGATCGGCGAATCGGGCTCGGGCAAGGAACTGCTGGCGGCGCACATCCATCAGAACAGCCCGTTCGCCGCGGGACCGTTTGTGAAGGTGAATTGCGCGGCGATCCCGACGGAATTGATCGAAACCGAATTGTTCGGCCACGAGAAGGGCGCGTTCACCGGCGCGGCCGGGGCGCGGCGCGGCAAGTTCGAGCTGGCCGACAGCGGCACGATATTCCTGGACGAAGTGGGCGATCTGCACGGGGCATCGCAGGCCAAGCTGCTGCGCGTACTGCAAGAGGGCGAATTCCACCGGGTGGGCGGCGAGCAGACCATTCGCGTGGCGGTGCGCGTGGTTTCGGCGACCAACCGCGATCTGAGCGCGCTGGTGGCGCAGGCGAAGTTTCGCGAGGACCTGTATTACCGGCTGAGCGTGGTGCCCATCCGGGTGCCGTCGCTGCGCGAGCGGCCGCAGGATATCAAGCTGCTGGCCGAGTATTTCCTGGACGATTTCTGCGCGCGCAACAATTTCAAACAGAAAAAGCTGGACGATTCGGTTTACCCGATTCTGGAGAGCTACCCGTGGCCGGGCAATGCGCGGGAGCTGCGCAACGCCATCGAGCGCATGGCCATTCTGACGGCGGGCGAGCGGCTGACGCGCGAGGCGATCCCGGTGGAGATTCGGGTGCAGCGGGAGCCGGGGCCGCGGTCGAGCGTGCAAGAGGCGCGGGAATCGGCGGAGCGCGATCATATTCTGCGGGCGCTGGAGGAGGCGAATTGGAACGTGTCGGGGGCGGCGCGGGCGCTGGGGATGGAGCGGACGAATTTGCATAAGCGGATTCGGGCGCTGGGGTTGAGCAGGGGGAAGTAGGGGGGAGGCCGCCGTTTCGGCCGGCTTGAGATAGGGCCTTCTTTGACCCTCGCGGGAGGCGCCGTGTTGTAAGCTGGGAAAGGCTGCACCCTGCAGTTGTCGGCAGAGGGCAAAGGGCATTCCAATGGCACGGATCGAAGGCATCCGCATACACAACTTCCGGGCTTTACGCGACGTAACTCTGGGTAGGGTTTGGAGTCAACAGAAGCCCGAACCACTCACGCCGATGACCGCGGTCATCGGGAAGAACGGCTCTGGAAAGAGCACCCTGTTTGACGCGTTTGGCTTTTTGGCAGATTGCCTCAGAACAGGGGTAGAAGAGGCATTCGACGCACGCGGGCGAGGCGGCTTCGGCCGGGTTAAGTCGCAGGGCTCCGAAGGACCAATCGCGTTTGAGGTCTACTACAAAGAAGAGGGGAACGCTCGTCCGATCACGTACGAACTCTCGATTGATCGGGATGCATCTGGCCGTCCTTATGTGGTGCGGGAGAGGCTGCGACAGAGACGCAAGGGACAGAAGCACGGCTGGCCGTTCTCTTTCCTAATACTTAATGAGGGAAAGGGGGTTGCGTGGAGGGGTGAGACGGAAGGACAGCAGATCGAAGAAGGCCAACTTGATCTCCTCCATCTGATGGAGACCGTCAAACATACTCAGGATAAGGAAGAAAGCAGAGAAACCGAAGTCGTGGAGCTCGATGATAAACGAAAGCTTGGGATTGCGACGCTGGGATCGTTGAAGCAGCATCCGCGCGTTTCTGCGTTCAGGCGCTTCATAGAAGGCTGGTACCTAAGCTATTTCAATCCCGATGCCGCTCGAAGCCTCCCGCTGGCCGGACCCCAGAAGCACTTGAACGTTCATGGAGACAACCTGGGGAATGTCGTGCAGTTCATGGAGCGGGAGTACCCTAAGCAGTTTCGCGCGATCCTTGAGCGCATTGCCGCGAAGATCCCTGGAATTACCAGAATAGATACGGAGAGAACGCCCGATGGGAGATTGCTTCTTCGTTTCAACGATAGAGGGTTCCAAGATCCCTTCTACGCCCAACAGATGTCTGACGGAACGCTGAAGATATTTGCGTACCTTCTGCTCCTGGAGGACCCCACACCACCGCCGTTCTTGTGTGTAGAAGAGCCGGAAAATGGCTTGTACCACAAGCTGCTGGAAACTCTCGCCAAGGAATTGCGTGAGCATGCTACCGGCCGGAAATCCGGATCGCAGGTATTTGTTACCACTCATCAGCCGTATTTCGTCGATGCCCTGTCCCCAGCAGAGGTTTGGATTCTGGAGAAGGCGGCGGACGGATTCGCCGTGATCAGGCGAGCGAGTGACGATGCGACCGTAGATAATATGGTGAAGGAAGGGCTGCCGCTGGGCGGGCTATGGTATAGCGACTATCTGGACGCGAGGTGAGCGTAATGCACGTCGAGATACTTGTAGAAGACCTATCTGGCAAGAAGGCTCTGGACGTTCTGGTCCCTAAAATAATTTCCGGGCAAGATACGTTCCGCGTCCATTCCTATAAGGGGCTCGGGCGCATTCCCCAACACATGAAAGACGCAACCGATCCCAGCAAACGGATCCTCTTGACAAATCTGCCTAAATTGCTGAAAGGGTATGGGCGGACTTTCCAGGGATACCACCCAAGTTACAAAGCTGCGGTGGTCTTGATCTGCGACCTTGATGAGAGAAATCTCCAGGACTTTCTGGAAGAGTTGCGCGTCATCCTGAACGCATGCCACCCGAAGCCTGAAGCTCGCTTTTGCATTGCGATTGAGGAGGGCGAAGCCTGGTTCTTGGGAGACCTGCCGGCAGTCAAGTCGGCGTATCCCCAAGCCGACGATCAGGTTCTCATCTCCTACGTCAACGACAGCATTTGCGGAACCTGGGAGAAATTAGCAGACGCCGTTTACCCTGGCGGGGCGAAGGCCCTGTCCCTGAAGGGCTGGCAAGCTGTGGGTGCGGAAAAGGCCCGTTGGGCAGACGACATATCTCCCCGGATGGACATTGAAAGCAACAAGTCGCCCAGCTTTTGTTCTTTTCGGGACGGGATTCGGTCGCTGTAGAGTACCCTCGGTGCTTCGGCCAACCGAAGGCGGTCTATGGCGGCCCGAATCGCGGCGCGAGCTGAAAGCCGCAAGCGCGCCTGAGGCGACGCTGGAGCCGATAGCATGTCGCCACCTGGCGAAAAGGCCCAGCGCAGGTATCCACCGAAGATATACGAGGACTTGCGGCGAGCCCTCCGGGTGCCTGACAACATAACTGACGAAGAGATACGCCTCGCGATGCTCTGGAAGTGGGGTCACCTTCGGAAAGAACGTATTCCATCCCATCATGAAGCGCTGATCTCCTGGGCTGCACTTTCACCGGGTGTGTCCGGATGCGCGGCCGCCGGTGAATCGTGAGACAATACCGCTGGTTGGGTGGAGCATTAAGGAGGCGAGAATGCCCGTAGTTTCGCGAAGAGAGTTCTTGCTGGGTGCGGCGGCAGGCACCGCTTTGGCCGCGCGGGAGCTGCGCGGCAATCCGCTGGGCATGCCGATCGGATGCCAGACCTATCCCGTCAGGAACATGATCGCCAAGGACTTTCCCGGCACGATCAAGCAGCTTGCCGAGGCTGGGTTTCAGACCATCGAGCTGTGCTCGCCGGTGGGTTATGCCGATTCGGGTTTTGCCGGTCTCGCCAAATATAAAGGGGCGGAGCTGCGGAGAATGCTGGGCGATCTGGGAGTCAAGTGCGAGAGCTCTCACTTCGATATCAAAGAGCTGCGGGAGAATCTGCCGGGCAGAATTGCTTGGGCCGTCGATCTGGGCCTGACGCAGATGATGGTGCCCAGCCTGGACGGGCCGCGGAATCCGACTCTCGACGATGTGAAGCGGGCGGCCGACGAATACAACAAGATGGGTGAACAGTCGGCCAAGGCGGGAATCCAGCAGGGCCTTCACAACGAGGGGTTTGAGCTATCCATGGTGGGCGGCAAGCGGACCTACGACCTTTTGCTCGAGATGCTCGATCCAAAGGTGGTCAAGTTTCAGTTCCAGGTTTCGACGATCAGCAGGGGCTATGACGCAGCGGAGTACTTCACGAAATATCCTGGCCGCTTTGTGTCGATGCACGTGCAGGACTGGTCGGCGGTAACCAGGAAGACGATGGCTGTGGGGCAGGGCACGCTCGACTGGCGGAGGATCTTTACCGCGGCTAAAACGGGGGGCCTCAAGAATTACTTCGTGGAGATGAACCTGGACCTGATGAGGGCCAGCGTTCCTTTCCTTCGGCAGATGCAGGTCTGAGGGCGACAGCGGGGCTAAAGCCCGCCCTCCGGTACAATAGCAGTGTTCCTAACTGCAGGAGGCATCTTATGATTATTCCCCTGACGCCGGTGCGGTGCTTGTACCGGGGCGTCGATCTGTATCGAGAAAAGGTAGGCATTGTGTCGGGCGCCGACCGGTTCACCTACGCGCAGTTCGGCGAGCGCTCGGAGCGGCTGGCTGCGGGGCTGATCGCCGAAGGCGTCCGGCGGGGCGACCGGGTGGCCTATTTGAGCTTCAACAACAACGCGCTGCTGGAAGGCTACTATGGCGTGGTGCTGGCGCAGGCGGTGGTGATGCCGCTCAACGTGCGGCTGACGCCCGCGGAGCTGATCGCCATATTGAACCACTCCGAAGCCAGGGTGCTGATCTTCGAAAAAGACTTTACGCCGCTGGTGGAGCACATCCGCAAGGCGTGCCCGGCGATCGCGCGGTACGTGGGCATTACCGAGGCGGGCGGCGCGGCGAGTCCGCTGGCGGATTTCACGTATGAGGAACTGCTGACGCGCGGACGGATCGAGCGGCCCGACATCTTCGCTTTCGACGAGAACGCCATCGCGGAGCTGTTCTACACCAGCGGCAGCACGGGGACGCCCAAGGGCGTGATGCTGTCGCATCGCACGTTGTACTTGCACGCGCTGGCAGTGGCCGGCACGTTCAACCACGACGATACGGCGGTGGAACTGCATACCATCCCGTTGTTCCATGCCAACGGGTGGGGCCGGCCGCAGGCTTCCACGATGATGGGGCTGAAGCAGGTGATGGTGCGGCGGTTCGAGCCGACGCTGGTCTTCCGGCTGATTCAGGAGGAGAAGGCTACGGCCATGTCGCTGGTGCCGACCATGGCGAACGCGCTGCTGAACGCGCCGGATCTGGGGGCGTTCGATCTCTCCAGCCTGAAGGAGATTCATGTGGGCGGCGCGGCGGCCTCGCCGGAGTTGATCGGAAGGCTGGAACAGGCCTTCCACTGTACGGCCATGGGCGGCTACGGGCTGACGGAGACCTGTCCGGTAGCCAGTTCGGCGCGGCGCAAGGGGACCGTCGAATACGCGGATGAAGCCGACCGTTTGGGGCACCAGGCCATGGCCGGGTGGCCCATACCGGGGGTTGAGATCCGGGTGGTGGATCTCCACATGAAAGACGTGCCGCGGGACATGCAAACCGTGGGCGAGGTCGTTATTCGCGGCGACGGGGTGATGGACGGCTACTACAAAGACCCGCAGGGCACTGCCGCGGTGATGACCGGCGGCTGGTTTCACAGCGGCGACATGGCGGTGTGGGACGATCAGAACTACATCCACATCGTGGACCGGAAGAAGGACATCATCATCAGCGGCGGGGAGAACATCTCCTCGCTGGAAGTGGAGAAGGCCATTTTCGCGCACCCGGCGGTTCTGGAATGCGCGGTGGTGGCGGCGCCCGACAGCAAATGGGGCGAAATCCCGGCGGCTTTCGTGGTGCTCAAGGCTGGACAGGAGCTGACGGCGGAGCAACTATGCGAGTTCCTGGCCGGGCGCATCGCCAGATTCAAGATTCCGCGCACGTTCGAATTCCTGGAGACGCCGCTGCCCAAGACCGGCACGGGCAAGATCGTGAAGCGCGAGTTGCGCGAGATGTTCTGGGCGGGGCGGGCCAAGCGGGTGCAGGGGTAAGGCGGCCCCGCGAGCGCGCGACCGCCTACAGTCGCTCTCCGGGTCAGCCGATAGAGGAGGCAGACGGATGGCCGCGCTATCCGTAGTGGAACGGCAACCCTTGCGCGGATAGGACGACGCGACCCGTGCTTCTCAGACTAGGGCTTAACGACGAAGCCGAGCCCGCGGGAACGTGCCCCGAGACGGGAAGTCCCCCGTTTCCGGCGGACCCGTTCTCCTCGCTCGACGAAGCCCTTCAGCAACTCGCACAGTCGGAGCCGGAACTTGCCGAACCAGCTATGGTGGCGAAGGCTGCGGAGATTCCGAAGGCCGTGCCGGAGGACGCGGCCGAAGCCGTGGTGTACTGGCTGACCCACTACAAAGCAAACCCCGCATGGGCCGCGCGCAACATTCGCGAATTGGTTGCCAAGGCACCGGAAGGGGTGGTGGAGGCGGTGTTACCGCTGTGCCAGCCGGGAGGCTGGGGGGAGGCAGCCCCCTTGCTAGCGCGCTTGCTGAGCACCCTCGACACGACGGCCGAAAAGCTGTGCGATCCGGCCGCCTCCCTGGAAAGCTCGGTCTGCATCGCCAAGGCCGTGATGCAGTACGAACCGAGCTTCGACGCGCGCTTCGCCAGAAGCCTGCTGGATGACGATCGGATGACCGAAGCAGCGCGCCAGCGAGGGTTGGCGGTTATGCAGAAACTCGGCGGCGGCCGCCGGCTGATCCCCATACTGATACAGTTTCTGCGGGATCCGGACAGCCGCATTCGGTCCAAAGCGGCCCTGATGTTCGGACAAATCATGCCACCGCAGGGCATCATGGACCGGCTGATGGGGGATGCCGACGCCAGGGTCCGCGCGAACTTCGTGGAGGGCCTTTGGAACTGCTCAACCAACGATTGCCAGCCGCTGTTCCGCCAGGCATTGGAGGATTCGAACCACCGTGTAATGGGCAATGCGCTGGTCGGTTTGCATCGCCTGGGAGAGTCCCGCGAAGTGATGCGGCACTTGGGCAGAATGGTCCGCCGTCCGGAAGCGCTCTTTCGGGCCGCGGCCGCGTGGGTTATGGGCCAAACCGGTGAGGAGCGCTATGCCGATGTGTTGCGCCAGATGACGCGCGACGCGGACCGGCTGGTGCGGCGCAACGCGCTCCGTTCCCTGCGGCAGATCCGTCCGGTGTCTGCCGTTGGAGGAAACCCACAATCCGGATCGCCGGGAGATCGCGGTGCTGCATGACGGCGCCCACTGCGCGCAACGACCTCGGACCGGGCGGTGATGCAAATGGACGTTTTCATTGCGCGCCAACCGATACTCGACCGGCAACGCCAGCTCTACGCCTACGAACTGCTCTTTCGTTCCGAGGCGCGCCACAATGCCTTCGACGGCGGGGACGGCGCGGCCGCCACTACCCGGCTGATTGCCAACGCCCTCCTGGCGATGGGGCTGGAGAGCTTGCTGTGCGGCAAGAAGGCCTTCATCAACTTCGATCGCAGCCTGCTGCTTGGCGGATTGCATTCCGTTCTCCCGCCCGAGATTCTGGTGATCGAGGTTCTCGAAACGGTCGAACCGGATGGCGAAGTCCTGGCCGCCTGCCAGAGGCTCTCCAAACAGGGCTATACCTTGGCCATGGACGATTTTGTCCCGGATGCCCGTTTTGAACCGCTGGCCCGCTTGGCGAAGCTCATCAAGGTGGACCTGCTGGCGACGTCGCGGCCGGACCAGGAGCGCCTGCTGCGGAAGTACCAGCCCCTGGGAATCGCCATCCTCGCCGAGAAGGTCGAAACCGCCGAAGAGTTCCAATGGGCGCTGGGCGCCGGGTACGACTATTTCCAAGGCTACTTCTTCGCGCGCCCGGAGATCGTGCGCGGGCGGCGCATCCCGGCGTCGAAACTGACGTGTCTGCGCCTGCTCGCGGAGGCGCAGCAGATGGAACCGGACTTCGGCCGGTTAGAGACGATTGTCTCCAGCGACGTGTCGCTCTCTTACAGTCTTCTACTCTACGTGAACTCGGCGCTTTTTTCGCGCGGAACCGAGATTGGCTCGATCCGGCAAGCCATCGCCGTGCTCGGCGAGGAGGGCATCCGGCACTGGGCCGTGCTGGCTGCCCTGCCCATGATGGCGAAAGACAAGCCGGGCGAACTGATCACCCTATCGCTGGTGCGCGCGCGCTTCTGCGAGCGCCTGGCCGGTCTGGCGCGAATCGCCCCACCCAACCTGGCGTTCCTGATGGGCTTGTTTTCCCTGCTGGACGGGCTCATCGACCTTCCCATCCGGGAAGCCCTGGCGAAAGTCCACGCCGATCCCGCCATCACGGGCGCCCTGACCGGCACCGCGCCGCCCGGCGATCGCTACCGGGACGTGTATCAGATGGCGCGCCGCTACGAGGCGGGCGATTGGGACGGCGCGGGGGCGCTGGCGGCGGCGTCCGGCATCGAGACCTGCCAACTCGCCGAAGCTTACGCGGAATCCGCCTTTTGGACCCAACAGGCGCTGCACGCCACGTCTCGAAAAACCAATGTACGGCGGCACGTGCGCCACCCCGCCGCGGGCGAACTGCGCCTCCGATGGCAAGAGCCTTCCGGACGGGAGCGGGTGGTTGCCGCCACCATCGTGAACGCGTCGGCCGAGGGTTTGCAGTTGCGGATATCCGAGCCGATTCCCGTTCGTTCTCCGGTCAGTTGCACCGGCCCGAAGATGTGCGTATCCGGCAGAGGCACGGTTCGCTATTGCAACTTGGTCAAGGGAAAGTATCTCATCGGCGTCGAATTTCGCGGCGGTACCGGGTGGAGCGGAGCGCCGGCTTCCCGCTAGTGTAGATCGTTGTTTGTCGTCTGCGCACCGCTCTCGAACTCGGCAGGCCACGAAAAACGATGGCCTGCCCCACCGCTAAATTTGGCCGGCGGCGCCTGCATTACCCCAGGTAGTTAAACAAGCTTTGGGGCTTGAGCATGGCCTGCGCGGACATGGCGGCCTGTTCATCGGTGGTGGCCATGGTCAAGTCCAGGGAGGATTGGGCCGCGTCGGCATCCTGCTCGTTGCTAAGTTGCTGTTGCAGTTGGATGAGCGTCTGGCTGGCCGAGTTGCCGGCGGCGGTCAGGTTATTCTGCGCCGCGCCATAGAAACTGCTTTCGTCGTTCAGATGCGCCGAGGCGGTCTGAATGTCGGTCACGGCCGTCAGGATGCCTGGGCTGTCGTTATTCTGCAGCGCTGTCAGGAAGCCGGTAACCGCCGCGAAGGCGCTAGCCGCCGTGGGATTGCCGTTGGCATCCTGGTCGTCGAAGATTTGCTGGGCGGTCAATCCGATCGAAATCGGCAGGCCGTTGGCGTCCTGGATTTGTCCGGCAGGGCCGGGCTGGGTCGCCTGCTGCACGGAGTTGCCGTTGGCTGCCAGGGTGTACTGCGGTTGCCCGCTCAGGTCGCCGCTGAAGATGTATTGGCCGTTGACGGCGGTCTGGCTCAGGCTGAGCAACTGTTCGAGGATGCCCTGCACCTGGGGGATTTCGTCCTGCCGCTGGCTGGCATTCGAGGTGCTTCCGGCGGCCTCGGTGGCTAGCGACGTGGCTGTATCCAGCACCTGAATAGCCTGCTGTATGGCGTTCTCGCCGCTTTCCACCTGGGGTGTCACGTTGGACAGGTTTTCCTGCGTCTGCTGCACTCCCGCGATTTGGGCGCGCAGTTGCAAGATGCTGGAAATCTGGTCGGGATCGTCGGAGGCCACGGAAACCCGCAACCCGGAGGAGAGCTGGCGTTCGGCCATGCCGATGCGGTTTTGGATCTGCTGCAGGTTGCTGAGGAAGATTTCGGAATTTGGATTGATGCTGGGGGTCATAGGGGCGCTCGCTTTCAGGAGATTGGAATCATGTCGATCACCGATTGGGTCAGCGTGGCGAGGGTGTTTATCATTTTGGCGACCGCCTGGTAGCCCGCCTGGAACTGCAGGACATTGATGGCCTCGGCGTCGAGCGATACGCCCGACTCATTCTGGCGCATGCTTTGCGCCTGGGCCAGGGTCTGCGCGGTCATGGTCTGATTGCTCTGGGCCTGGTTCAATTGGGACCCGACCAGCGCAACGGTATTCCCGTAAAACGTGGAGTAACCGGTCGAGCCGAGACTTGCGGGGGTGGAGTTGGCCAGCGCCCCTAGCGCCAGTGGCACGCCGTTGGCGACGCCGTTCTGGTCGACGGGCGGCAACTGGCTGGCGGTCATATTTGGATTCGCCGCCATGGCGGACGCGGCTTGGGCGGGGTGGGCCGGATCCGGCGCCGTGAACAGAGCGAGGCCGGTGGGCGCCGCACCCGGCGAGACGGATCCCCGACTGACGATGCCGTTCACATCGCCGGCTATTTGGGCCGCCAAAGTATTCAGAGCGCCAGGCTGGCTGGCATCGCCGATCAAGCCGGGTATGGTCACGTTGCGGACCTGCAGCAAGCCGGCCAAGGAGCCGGATGAAATCTGGCCGTTCACCACGGAACCGTCCGCAGCGTAGATGTCGATGTCGGGCGGGGCTTGGGGATCGGTGGATTCCGCCGGTGGGGGGGCATTTCCCGCGGTCAGCGCGTACTGCCGACCCTCCATGACCAGCGCCGCGCCGCTCGAGAGGGTGACGTCGACACTGCCATCGGGCTGCTGGAGGACGTTGATGTTGACCAGTCCGGACAGGGTCTCGAGGGCGCTGTACACTTGGGCCTGCATCCCCTCGTCGTGCGCGCCGCCGTTCTGGATACTCGCGTTCAGCGTGGCGATCTGGCTGGTTGCCTGATTGATCTGGCCCACCGTGCTGCCGATCTCCTGGCTGACGGATTGGGATGCGCTGGACACGGCGGCGGCGGTGGTCTGGAAGCTCTGGGCCAGGGAACCGGCTGCCACCATCACGTCCTGCTGGGCGGTGCCGCTGGTGGGGGCGGCACTCCACGCCGATACCTCGCTAAAGAAGGTCGTCAGGGCGGCCGGGATACCCGCTCCGGCCGATACCGGTACGGCATTCTGGACGGCGGTCAGGGCGCTCGACTGGGCGCTGGCATCGCCCTGCGCGCCGGCCTGCTGCCACACATCGCTCTCGGCCAGCAGATCGCGGCTATCGACCAGCGGACCCGGAGAAACGCCGCCGCCCAGGCCCACGGCCGGGTCGAAGGGATCGGCCTGGAGCGCCACGGTTTGTTTGGCGTAATCCGGCGTTGACGCGTTGTCGATATTATTCTGCGTGACGCTCAAGGCGTATTGGAACGATTGCAGGGCGCTGTCCGCTCCGAGCATGGTGGAATTCAGGGAACTCACGGAACTCATGACTTTTATCCTAAGAACGAGATGCGCCCGCGGATGTGGAGCGGCGCGGCGCTGCCGGAGGCCGTGTACTCGGGGGCCATGGCGCGCAGGCCCGCGAGCCAGCGGCGGCCCAGAAGCGCGCCTTGCTGGAGCAGGACGCCGGCCTGACGAATCTCGCATGCCAGGGTGGCGGCCCGCGGGCGCAAGCCGCGGCTGACGGGCCCCGCCTGGGGGAGGCTGTCGCGCAACCACTCCAGATAACCCTGCGCCTCGCGAACCAGCGTGACGCATTCCTCCAGATTGCAGGCGCGCGGCCGCGCCAGCAGGGCGTGCACTGCGCGCACGCGCGACTCGGCAGCCGCCAGCAATCCCTGCAGATCGCGGTCCCGCATGTTTTTCAGGACCTCGCCATGACGCTGGCGATCTGCTGCGCGTCCGGTTGGTAGCGGCCGGCGCGGTAGTCCTTGTTCAATTGGCCGACACGTTGCGCCGACTGGCTCGCCAGGGCCTGCATGGTTTGCGAAATCCGTCCGGTGAGTCCGGAAAGATCCACGCGATCCCCGGCCGCGGCCGCGGCGGCGCCGGAGGTGGTGGCGGTGTCTACCTGAATGCGCTGGGATTCCGCCGCGCGGGTGGCGGTGGAGGAAACCTGATCGGTCGGGCTGTGTTCGTCGACTCGCATATCGGGGGCCTGGGTTGCTCCTCGTTACCCTTATCGGCGCAAGTGCGGGTAACTTTAGGAAGTGGGCGCGCGAGCCCAAGGCCGGTTCCGCCGAAATCTCGCTAAGTGTCGATTCTTCCGCAACCTTCCGCCCTTCCGCGCGATATGAGAATCGTAGGCGGCGAAAGCCGCAGCCCCGGCAAGACGCCGGGAAATCTCAAGAATAAGGATTATCCAATGATTTCCATTCAAACGAATCTCGATTCTTTAATCGCGCAGCAGAACCTGAACGTGAACAACCAGTTTCAAAGCAACACCATTCAGCAGTTGACCTCCGGCTACCGCATCAACTCCTCGGCCGACGACGCCGCCGGGTTGTCGGTGGCCAACAGCTACCGCAACCAGATCGCCGAGCTGAACCAGGGCGTGCTGAACGCCAACCAGGGCGTGAGCCAGTTGCAGATCATCGACGGCGGCCTGAGCAACGTCTCCCAGATGCTCGACCGTCTGCAGACGCTGGCCACCGAGTCGGCCTCGCAAACCTTCACCGGCAACCGCGCCACCCTGGAAAACGAGTACTCGGGGCTGTTATCGGAAATCGACCGGCAGGCGAACAATGTCGGCCTGGGCGATAACAACACGGCCAACGCCGTCAACCTCGGGGTGTATATCGGCGGCGGCCAGAGCTCCAACGCGAACTCCACGGTGACGGTAAACCTGGGCAGCCAGTCCGTGAGCGCCGCGGGTCTGGGACTGGCGGGCACCAGCGTGCTTACCACCGCCGCGGTGAAAGTAGGCACGGCGGCCGCCACGGCCATCGCCGCGGGGAACAGCGATAGCTTTACGGTGAACACCGCGGCCGGATCGCGACTCATTACCGTCGCCGGCCAGACCGGCGATACCGTCCAGGGACAGGTGAATGAGTTGAATGCCCAGCTCAACGTACTCGGCATCTCGGCCAGCCTCGACCAAAGCGGGGTTCTTCAATTCCAGTCGGGCAACGCTTTCTCGGTGAGCGCCATTGCCAACAACCAAAACACCAGCGGCGCCGGCGACCTGGTCGACATCACCGCCGACGCACAGGACAACCTGGGCTTAAACAACATGCAGTACACCGCTGCGACGGCGGGCGACGTGCTCACCATCAACGTGGGCTCGAACAAAACGGCGGCGATCACCATCGCCGGCGCCACTACCCAGGACATGGCGACGCAAATCAACCAGGCCCTCCAGACCGCCGGCATCACGGGCGTCTCCGCAGTGGTGGACGCCACCACCGGTACCACCATCGATCTCCAGGGCCCCAGTACGTTCACCAATACTTTCGTCAGCGGCGGCGGCACCCTGGGCGCGACCCCCACGACCGCTACGGCCGGGGGCGATCCGAATGCGGCCATCAACGCCATCGCCCAGGCGGTGCAAAGCCTGGGCTCGGTGCAAGGTATCGTCGGGGCGGGTGAGAACACCCTGAACTACGCCATCAACCTGGCGCAATCGCAGATCACCAGCTTCTCCTCGGCCCAGTCGCAGATCCGGGACTCCAACGTGGCTGCCGAAGCCGCCGACCTGACCAAGGCGCAAGTGTTGCAGCAGGCTTCCATCGCCGCCATGGCGCAGGCCAACCAGGAGCCGCAAGCCATCCTGGCGCTGCTGAAGCAATAAGCGCGCCACAATGCTAAAGCGCGGGCCAGCCGGCTTCGTCCGGCCTGGCCTGAGTATTCCTTGAACGGCCTGGAACGAGGACGCAACCCGTCTGGCCGATGGGTTCCCGGATAGGCGCTCGGGAAGCCACTGCCACGGCCGGCGCAACCGCTCGCAAAACCTGCATACCTAACCCGCGCGAGGTGCACCTCGGTGGCGACCCGTCCAACGGCTTCAAGGCAACTTGACGGCCATGCGGGCCGCCGCAGGCAGCGACTCCCGTGGGGCCGACCCCTGTGCCCGCTCCGGCTGCGCAGGCGCATCGGCGCCGGCAACGGATGCATTCCGCTTCCCATCGGGCTGGCACGCGGCAAACCCGGCGCGCGGCGGTACGGGGCGGCAGTCGCGCGTCTGGCGAGCGTGTTTAGCCGCGCGCCGCGATTACTGCTTCAGGAGCGCCAGGACCGCCTGCGGCTCCTGATTGGCCTGCGCCATGGCGGCGATGGAAGCCTGCTGCAGCACCTGCGCCTTGGTCAGATTGGCGGCTTCGGCGGCCACGTTGGCATCGCGGATCTGGGACTGGGCCGCGGAGAAGCTGGTGATCTGCGATTGCGCCAGATTGATGGCGTAGTTCAGGGTGTTCTCGCCCGCCCCGACGATGCCCTGCACCGTGCCCAAGCTCTGCACCGCCTGGGTGATGGCGTTGATGGCCGCATTCGGATCGCCCCCGGCGACAGCGGTCGTGGGGGCCGCGCCCAGGGCGCCGCCGCCGCTGACAAAGGTATTGGTGAAATCGCTGGGGCCCTGGAGATCGATGGTGGTACCGGTGGTGGCGTCCACCACCGCGGAGACGCCCGAGATGCCGGCGGCCTGGAGGGCCTGGTTGATTTGCGTCGCCATGTCCTGGGTGGTGGCGCCGGCGATGGCGATCGCCGCCGTTTTGTTCGAGCCCACGTTGATGGTGAGCACGTCGCCGGCCGTCGCACTGGTGTACTGCATGTTGTTTAAGCCCAGGTTGTCCTGTGCGTCGGCGGCGATGTCGACCAGATCGCCGACGCCGCTGGTGTTTTGGTTGTTAGCGATGGCGCTCACCGAGAAGGCGTCGCTCGACTGGAATTGGAGAATGCCACTCTGATCGAGGCTGGCCGAGACGCCCAGTACGTTGAGCTGGGCATTCAGTTCATTGACCTGTCCCTGGACGGTATCGCCGGTCTGTCCGGCGATGGTAATGAGGTGCGATCCCGCCGCGGTGTTCACTGTATAGGTATCGGTATTCCCCGCTTGGATGGCCGAGGCGGCCACCGTGCCTACTCTCACCGCGGCGGTGGTGAGCACGCTGGTGCCCGCCAGTCCCAGGCCGGTCGAACTGGCGGACTGGTTGCTCAAGTTCACCGCCACCGAAGAATTCGCGTCGGAGCTCTGGCCGCCGCCGATAAAAACCTGCAGGTCGGTGGCGTTGGCGGCGTTCTGATCGCCGAGGCCGACATTGTTTGCCTGCCGGTCGATTTCGGTCAACAGCCCCTGGTATTCGTTGTTCAGCGTAGCGCGGTTGCCGGTGAAGGTTTGCGAGGCCGACTCGGTGGCCAGGGTTTGCAGACGGTCGAGCATCTGGGAGATGTTGCTCAGGCCGCCGTCGATGATCTGCAACTGGCTGACGCCCTGGTTGGCGTTCAGCACGCCCTGGTTCAGCTCGGCGATCTGGTTGCGGTAGCTGTTGGCCACCGACAACCCGGCGGCGTCGTCGGCCGAGGAGTTGATGCGGTAGCCGGAGGTCAACTGCTGAATGGTGTTGCTTTGAAACTGGTTGTTGACGTTGAGGTTCTGCTGCGCGAGCAAAGAATCGATATTCGTTTGAATGGAAATCATTGGATAATCCTTATTTTCGAGACTTACCGGCGTCTTGCCGGGGGGGCGGCTCTAGCTGCCGCCGGTTTTTATATCGGCGGAATGGCAATTTCTACTTAGGGACACATGCGTAGAACCGGAGTCCCGGACCGCGCGCCCGCTCCTAAAGTTAATGGCCCTTGCGCCGATAAGGTAACCGGGAGCCACAGAGGTCCCGGACCGGGCCCTCCCCGGCCTGGATGCGCCTTTTCGGGAAAGAGAGGAATCATGAGTAGCGCCGCTTCTTCGCTCAGCAGCAGTACTACCGGGACAAACTATTTCACCGGCATGAGCACTTTTTCGTCGTCGCTGAACAGCGAGATCTCGCAGGAAGTGCAGATCGCCGCGCTGCCCTACCAACTGCTCGAAGACGACGTTGCCAACATGACCAGCCAGTCCAACGAACTCGAAACGCTGGACGGCGACGTCGCGGCGGTGCAGACCGCCGTCTCCGGTCTGAGCTCGGCGGCCGGCAGCATGCTTTCGGCGAGCGTGTCGAACGGCTCGGTGGCTACCGCCACGGTGGGCAGCGGCGCCATCGCGGGCAGCTATACGCTGGCAGTCACCAACCTGGGATCTTACAGCGACGCCCTCAGCAACGCGGACCTGCCCACGGTGACGGATCCGGCTTCGCAGAACATCAGCTCGAGCGGCAGCTATACGCTCACCGTGGGCACCACCACCACTTCCCTCTCCTACTCGGGGGGAAACCTCAACGGGCTGGCGCAGGCCATCAACGACGCCGGTGCGGGGGTCCAAGCCACGGTGGTTGACGTGGGCAGCAATTCCGCGCCGAGCTACGTCCTCTCGCTGCAGAGCGGTCAACTGGGTCCGGTGCTCATGCAATTGTACGACGGGAGCCAGGATCTGCTGACCGCCAGCGGCGACCCGGGTGTGCTGGCGCAGTACAGCGTTAACGGACAGTCCATCCAAAGCGATTCGGACACGGTAACTCTGGCGCCCGGTCTTACGGTCCAGTTGACGGGCACCGATAGCGGCGCTTCGACCACCGTTACCGTGGCGGCGGATCCTTCCGGCATCGGCAACGCCTTGCAGTCCATCGTCACCGCATACAACGCCGCCATGACCGAGCTCGGCAACAACCGCGGGCAAGCCACCGGCGCGCTGGGTGGCCAGAGCATCGTTTACCAGCTCACCGACGCCTTGCAAGGACTCGCCAATTACTCCACCGGAGACGGCGCCGTCAACTCCCTGGCCACCCTGGGAGTGACCTTTAACGACACCACGGGACAGTTGTCCTTCGATCAGAGCGCATTCGATTCCGCCACCAGCGGACAGACCGGCGCGCTGACGCAGTTTCTGGGCTCGGGGGCCGGCGGCGGGTTTCTGGAGGCGGCCACCAATACCCTGACCGGCCTGGTAGATCCCACCACCGGCGTGCTCACCAACGAAATCGGCACCGTGGGAGCGAGCATCGCCAGCACCAATACGCAGATCGCCGGCGAACAGGCGCAGGTGAGCCAACTGCAGACCAATCTCACGCAGCAGATGGCGGCGGCGGATGCCATGATCTACCAACTGCAGCAGCAGGCCACCCAGATGCAAGGTATTTTCACGGCCGAGCAGGACGCCGAGATCGAGAGCGCCAGCGTATGAAATCCGGCGAAACGGAACTGGACGTCCTGGCGGGCCGTCTGCGGGCGCGGGTTGCCGAAGGGCGCTACGGGGAGGCGCAACTCCCTCTCCAGGAGTACTGCCGGGTGCTGCGGAAAACGGCGGGCGGGCTGCCTTCCGGCGATCCCGGCCTCGGCCGGTTGGAAGACGATTGGCGGCGGCTGCTGGAGGAGACGCGGCGGCGGGTGCTGGCGGGACGGGCGCATGCCTTCGTACGGCTGGCGCGGCTGCCCAAGGTTCTCCCGCTCTACCGTGAGCCTTGCCCGCCACGCCACACCTGGGAGTATTCGGGCTAAGCGGGTTTGGCACTGCTATTGCTCTTAAGGCCGGCGTATGGTTACGATTCAAACTCCCCCACAGCGCTGCGACACCCGGTACTTCGGACCGGTGGACTACGACGAGCAATCCGTGATGCTATTCCCGGATGGCATCCCCGCTTTCGAGCAGGAGCAGCGCTTTTTGGCACTACGCCAGCCGATCAACGAACCGCTGGTTTTCCTGCAGAGCTTGGCGAACCCGAACCTCTGCTTCGCGACGCTGCCGGCGCTGTCGGCCTGCCCCGGTTACCAACTGAGCATGGCGCCGGAGGACCTGGATGCGCTGGGGCTCGAAGCGGGCCGGCAACCGGCGATCGGCCACGATGTGCTATGCCTGGCGATCCTTTCATTGGAAGAGAATGCGCCCCCTACGGTCAATCTGCTGGCGCCCATCGTGGTGAATCTCCACACGCTGTGCGGCCGGCAGGCGATCCAAACGGATTCTCCCTACTCCCATCGGGAGGTGTTGCCGCTGCGCGAGGCCGCATGCTCGTAATGCGGCGGCGGGCCGGGGAGTCGATTTTGATTGGCGAAGATATAGAGATCCAGATCATCCATATTGGAGAGTCCCGCATCAAGATCGGGATTACCGCGCCCAAGTCGGTGCCAGTCAGCATGAAAGAGGTCAAGCTGGTCGGACAGGAGAACCTGGCGGCGGCCCAACTGCGGTCGGTGGCCGCGCTGCGCCACCTGTTGGACCGGCTGATCGAGGGTACCGCGGGCGGCGAAAAATGAGCGCGCGGCAAAAACTTGCCTGGCTGGGGTGGTGCTTGGGGCAGGCTGCGTGGGTGGCGGCGGCCCAGTCTCCGCAGGAGGCGGCGCGTCAGGCCATGGAGGCCTCCATAGCCCGCCAGCGGCAGGCGGTGGCGGCCATGCAGATTCCCATCGAGAGGCAGCGCGCGGCGGTGGCGGCGGCGCGCGCGGACTCGGGCGGCGGCGGCGCGGCCGGACAGGCTCCCCCGGCGCCCTTCTTCACGCTTTCCTGGCCCGCCCTGGGCGTCGAATGCGATCCGTTGCCCGAGATCGAGCTGACTCCGCTGATCCAGCAGGCTGCCCAGCGCGAGGGATTGGACGCCAACCTGTTGCGGGCGGTCGCCCGGCAGGAGTCCGGATTCCGATCCTGCGCCGTTTCGCCAAAGGGCGCCATGGGACTGATGCAGTTGATGCCGGCCACGGCCCTGGAATTGGGCGTGCGCGATCCCTTCGATCCGGCCGAGAACCTGTCGTCCGGCGCCCACCTTCTGAAGCAACTGCTGGCGCGTTTTGGCGGCGACACGGCGCTGGCGCTGGGCGCTTACAATGCAGGACCAAACCGGGTGGAGGAGAGCGGCGGGGTGCCCCAGATTCCGGAGACCATCCGTTACGTGCAGCAGATTCTGAGCCGGCTTCCCATACCCTAAACAAGCGAAGGCCGCACATTCTCCGGCGCGCGCCCGATAAGATCGGCGTGGGAGCTTTTTGGGCAGACGCGGAAAATCTTTTCGAAACGGCTCGTCAAGCCTCCGGATCGCCGGATTGCGACTGGGCCATCCTGATCGGCCCCCAAGGCGAAATCCGCATGCTGGACGCCGCCGGCTGGGCCCTCCCCAGTTTGCTGGCCCAGCATGGCGCGGAAACCGCGTATCGGATCACCCGGGAGGGCGGCCGCGTGTGCCTGGAAGGGCGCCGCGGATCCCAGACTTGCCAGCTCCGGAGCGAATCGCCGGCCGCCGCCGCCCGCCACCTGCTGGCCGGCCATCGTCTCCCGTCCACCGCCTGGTGCCCGCCCCGCCCCGCGTTGCCGGCGGAAGCCGCTCCCGCACCGCCTGCCGAGGAAACATGCAGAATGTTTGCATGATCGGACTGGACGCGCAAGAAGTCCAGTGGCTGCGCCTGGTGATCGCCTTGCTGCGGCACCCGGATCCGGTGGTGGGAGAAGTCGCCCGGGAAGCGCTGCGGTATCTGGAGGATGTTGCGGGCCGCGCGAATCAGTCGCGGCACACCGGCTGACTGGATCGCAGCCGGTTCGCCGGCCGCGCCCGCAGGGGCGCGCAGATGGCCGGCCCACCGGAAGGCGCTCGGGACCGTCTCGTGGAGCGCCAATACGACTTCTATCCGCTGGATGCCTGGTGGAGGCCTCCGCCGGGCACAGGCCGGTTCCGGGGCGTCCCCGACTTTCCGCTTTGCCGCCCGCACCGGGCTGCTAGGGGAAACGGAGCCATTGGCTGGCCAACCGGCATCCGCCTCAAAGCCAAACCGAAATGCCTTCCGCCGGCGCCGCGATGCGCAAGACGGGGGATGCCGGCTGTTACAGCGCCAACCGGCCGGCGCGCGGCGCGGACAAAATGGGAACGGCCGCTGGATGCCCACCGCCAGATGGAAAGGCTCCGCGCTCCCGCCGCCGTGGGCCTCGCGGTTGCCGCTTAATAGCCCATTGGGAGGACGCCAGTCCCCTGCGGGCCGCCATCCCGGTTCCATTCAATCGGCCTGGCGGTTCCACCGGGCCAGGAAAGACTCCGCGGCAACGCTCTCCGTTTCCCGGTCCTGCGCTCTGCGCCATTCCGCATGGCGGCGCTGTTCGAGTTTCTCCAGCAGACGGCACTGGCGCTGAGCTTCCAGCACCTTCTGTCTCTGCGCGGCCACCTGCCGTTCGGCTGCCGCCCGCCGCAGCGCCAGCGCCTGCAATTCCGCGATCAAGCGCTGGCGGTAGGCCGCCAGAGCCCAAAGGTCGCCCGCCTCGACCGCCGCAGACTGGCACACGGCCCCCTCCGCCCGGCTTTTCACCAGGCCGAGCCGGACCGCCGCCAACGCCATTTCCGCGAGGCCGGCCGTCCCTTGCCGCAGCTTGTCCCGTTCCAATTCCAGTTGCATGGTGCGCCATTCGAGGGCCCGGCGCAAGGAGAATTCGAAAGCCGGCATACAGCGCTCCTTAGCCCAGTGCGGCGGCTATCTGGGCGAGCCGGCCCAGAGTTTCCGCGCGGCTTGATTCCACACCCGGCGCCTGCTGCAGGAATTCCAGAATCTGCGGCCGCGCCCGAATGGCCGCGTCCAACTGCGGGTTCGAGCCGGAAACATAAGCGCCCAACTGGATCAGGTCCTCGGCCTGGCGATACACCGCCAGCGCCTGCCGGACGGCGCGGGCGTGCGCGCCCTGCGCGGGCGACGCCAATTGGGACTCCAGGCGGCTCACCGATTGCAGAATATCGATGGCCGGATAATGATTGGCGGCGGCCAGTTGCCGGGAGAGCACAATGTGCCCGTCCAGAATGGCCCGCGCGGCGTCGCAGATGGGCTCGCTGAAATCGTCCCCCTCCACCAGCACGGTGAAGAAACCGGTGATGGACCCGCGCGGGAAGTTGCCGGCTCTCTCGAAGACCCTGGGCAGCAGGGCGAACACCGATGGGGTGTACCCCTTCTGCGCCGGCGGTTCCCCGGCCGCCAAGCCGATCTCCCGCTGGGCCATGGCCAGCCGCGTGACCGAATCCATGACCAGCAGCACGTTGGCGCCCTGGTCGCGGAAGTACTCGGCGATCGCCAGGGAGGTGAAGCAGGCCCTCACCCGCAGCGGCGCGGGACGGTCCGAAGTAGCCACTACCACCACGGCCCGCCGCATTCCCTCCGCCCCCATCTCGTGCTCCAGGAAGGCGCGCACTTCGCGGTTGCGCTCCCCAACCAGCGCGATCACCGCGATATCCGCCGAGTGGTGGCGCGCCATGGAGCCCAACAGCGTGCTTTTGCCCACCCCGCTGCCGCCGAAGATGCCGATGCGCTGGCCCTGCCCCACCGGCAGCAGACTATCGACGGCGCGCAGTCCGGTCTCGAGCGGCCGGGTGATGTGCTCCCGGTCGAGCGGACCCGGCGCGGCGCTATACAGGCTGTAAGCGGCGTGGGCCTCGATGCGCGGCCCGTGGTCGATAGGGTGGCCGAATCCATCGAGCACGCGGCCGGCCAGGGCGGGCCCCACGGCCACGCGCGCCGCGTCGGTGCGCGCCACCACGCGGTTGCCCAACTCGATGCCTCCGGTTTCCTCCAGGGGCATCGACAGCACGCGGCCGTCGCGGAAGCCGATCACCTGGCTGCGCACGCGCCGTCCGCCGGACGCCGAGATCTCGCAGAAGTCGCCGATGGCCGCCGCCGGACCCGCGGATTCGATCAGCAAACCGGCCATCTCCACCACTTCGCCCACGTGCAGCATGGGTTCGAGATCGTCGAGAGCCGCCAGGCAAGGGCTGAGGATGCCGTCCACCGTCATCTCTCCGGCAGGCGGTCGGCCAGCCCGCGCCCGATCTCGGAAAGCTGGGTTTCGATCGATGCGTCCAGCTTGCCGCGCGCCGTCTCGACCAGGATGGCGCCGCGCTCCAGGGTGGCGTCGGCGATCAAGGCGAGGCCGCCGCGGCCCTCGCGCTCGAGCGCCTGGCGGACGCCCGGCTCCAGCTCCGGATGGATGCGCAGGCGGCAGATCTCCTGCGCCGGCATTTTTTGCAGGGCGCTGGAGACCAGGCCCTCCAAAGCGCCGGGATCGACCGATAACTCGCGGTGCAGGATGCGGCGCGCGATCCCCACCGACAGGCGCACCAGGTCGGCGGCGGCCTCGCTCACGATTTGCGGGCGCAACCCGGCGATTTCCTGGATGCCGCGCGCCAGCTTCTCCAGCGCCGGCTGCAACTGGGCGGCGGCCGCGGCGCGCCCCGCGGCTTCTCCCTCCCGGTGGCCGGTCTCGCGCGCCTCGCGCGCCTCGCGCGCGATCTGCTGTTCCAGTTGGGCGATGCGGCGGGCATCCCGCCCGGCTTGGCCGCCGGCGCCGCCGGCGCCGCCCGAAGCCGCGCCGGGCGCGTCGTCCGGTCCGGCCGCCGCGGGCCAACTCCAGCGCGGCACCGCGGCCCCCTCGGTGCCGCTCAAAATCTTAGACAACATATTGTTCGCCGCCGGCGCCCTTCAGGTTGATGGTGCCGTCGCTCTCCAACTGCCGCACCACGCCGATGATCTGCTGCTGCGCGGCTTCGACCTCCTTGATCTTCACCGGGCCCATGGCGTCCATGTCTTCCAGCAGCATCTCGGCGCCGCGCTGCGAAAGACAGGCCACGAAGTGTTTGCGCACCTGTTCGCTGGTTCCCTTGAGCGCCAGCGTCAGAATCTTGCGGTCCACCTTGGTCAAGACCTCCTTGAGGCTGTTGCCTTCCAGCAGCAGCATGTCCTCGAAGACGAACATGAGGTGCCGGATGGTGTCGGCCAGCGCGGCATTCTCCTTCTCGATGGATTCCAGGATCTCCTTGCTGGCGCCCGATTCCAGGCGGTTGAACATCTCCGAGACCGCCCGTACGCCGCCATACGATTCCCGGCTGAAATCGCCCAGCGCCTGCAGTTTCTGTCCGATCACGGCGGCGATCTTGTGGATGATTTCGGGCGAGATCTGATCCAGGTGCGCCATGCGCAGCGCCACGTCCGCGCGAATCTGGGCGGGCAGCGAGAACAGCAGCGCGGCGGCCTGCGACGAGCTGAGGTGCGAGAGGATGAACGCGATGGTCTGGGGATGCTCGCTGTGGATGAATTTTGCCAGTTGCTGGGGGTCGGCTTTTTGCAGCGCGTCGAAGGCCGCCGTGTCGTTGCCCAGGGTCTTCACCAGCCGGTCCACCAGCTTGCGGGCGGTCTCCGGCCCGAAAGCGCTCATCAGCAACTTGCGGGCGTAGTCGATGCCGCCGCGGGAAACGTACTCCCGCGCCATGCACATCTGGTAGAACTCTTCGAGCACCGCCTCGCCTTCCTCGTTGGGGATGGTCGAGATGCGGGCCACCTCCCGCGAGACGCTTTGGATCTCTTCCTCGGACAACTCCCGCATGAGCTGCACGCTGGCTTCTTCGCCCAGCAGCACGATCAGCATGGCGGCCTTGCGCAAGCCGGAAATCAGCTCGTTACGCTTAATGTTGGCAATCATCGCGTTGGGTTCCGGCCCGGCGGCCGCCTTCAGGCTTTTTCATGCAGCCATGTCCGCAGAATCTGCACCTGGACGACGGGGTCTTTCTTGAGGCTCTCCCGCAGGTACTTGGTTAACGCCTCTTTTTTCTTGGTGCCTTGGGTGGGCGTTTTGATGGCGTCGAGCGCCTCGGCTTCCAGGCGCGCCTGCGTCTCGGCCTGGTCGCCCAAGTGGGCCTGGATTTTCTTTTCCACGGAATCGCCGGCCACCGCGGGCGCGCTCTGGGCGCCCGGCGGCAAGGCCGTGCGCGCCGCGGCGGAGCCTGCCGGCCGGCGGCGGAGCAGGCGCAGCCCCACCCCCGCCAGCACCAGAAGAAGGATGGCGCCGCCGGCCGCGGCGCCCATTCCCCGGGGACTGCGCAGCCATGCCGACAGCGGGCTGGCGGGCGGCGCGGGCCCGGCAGCCGGGGCCGCCCCGGACGGGGGCTCGCTGCGCAGCGTGGCCTCGAACGGCAGCGTCTCCACGATCAATTGGTCGCCGCGATCGACCTTCAGGCTGATGACTCCGGCCACCAGGTCGCGGATGGTCTTCAACTTCTCCGCCGAAGGCGGGACCAGGACCTGTTGCAGGTGCCCAGCTTTGCCTTCCCAGCGCACTTCCTGGTCCAGCAGCAGCGAGACCGAAATCCGCTTCAATTCGCCCTGCGGCAGCTTCACCCGGCGCACCACGCGGCTGGACTGGTAGTTGATTTCCTCGGTCCGCCGCGAGGCGGCGGAGTTCCCCCCGCCCGGGCGGGCCGGAGGACGGGGCAGATTGGAGGCCGTGCCCGGCACGCCTCCGGCCATGGCCCCCGGCGCTACGTCCTCGCTCTTCTGCGAGCTGACCATGACCGAGCGGGCCGGATCGAAACTCTCTTCGCTCTGCTCGCCGCTCGAAAAATCGCACTCCGCCGAAACCGTCGCCCGGAAGCGGTCGGCGCCCAACAGCGGCTCGAGGGTGGACTGGATCTTGGCCAACAGGCTCTTCTCCACCATTTCGCGGTATTCGAGATTGGCTTCCGATCCCTCCAGCCCGTCGCCGCCGGCCGAACTGCGCGGGCGGTTGAGCAGGTTCCCTCGGGTGTCCACCACCGCGACGGATTCCGGCGCCAGACCCTCCACGGCGCTGGCCAGCAGGTTGCAGACGGCCATCACGTTTTGGGCCGAAAGCTGGGCGCCCGCGCGCAGCCCCAGCACCACGCTGGCCTTGGCCGGCTGGCGGGCCTCCAGGTAGACGGATTCCTTGGGGAAGGTCAGGTGCACGCGGGCCCGCTCCACTGCCGCCAGCGAGACGATGGAACGCTCCAACTCGCCCTCCAGGGCCCGGCGGTAGTTGACGTGTTCGGCGAAGTCGGTCAACCCGAAGCTGGTCTTGTCGAACAGTTCAAAGCCCATGCGGCCGCTTTTGGGCAAGCCTCCGGCGGCCAGTTGCAGGCGCAGTTCGGCCAGCCTCGCCGAGGGCGCCAGCACCGTCGAGCCGTTCTCGGAAAGCCGGAATTCCGTGCCGGTTTCCTTGAGCTTCTGGACCACCGCGCCGGCGTCCTCGGCGGCCAACCCGGTATAGAGCGGGCGGAAATCCGCCTCGCGCCGCCATTGCGCGAATCCGAATAGGGCGGCGGCTACCAGTACCGCGGCGGCCGCGATGCTGAATTTTTGCGCCATCGAGAGGCGCTCCAGAAGCTTTCTCATCTGTTCCATGGCGGATCTCCGCTAGACCTGCATCTGCATGACCGCCTGATAGGCCGAGACAACCTTATTGCGGATCTGCAGGAACGTTTCAAAGGCCAATTCCGCGCGCTGCGTGGCCAGCGCCACGGTGTGCACTTCCTCGCCGTCGCCGGCCAGAAAGCGCTGCGCGGTTTGGGCCGCATCGCCGCGCAGCCGCTCGACGCCGCCGATGGCATTGGCCAGCAGCGACTGAAAATCGCCGACGCCGCCGGCCGGGCCGCCGGCGAGGGGCGCGCGCAGATCCGGCAAGGGCACGCCGCGAATGGGTGAAATCGGTGAAGACATAGGCATTTCCCGGCTTTCACTTGAACAGATCGATGGAACGCATGATCATGTCCTTGACCGCGGAGATGGCCGCCACATTGGCCTCGAAGCCGCGCGCCGCGCCGGTCAGGTCCACCATGTCTTCGGCCGGATTGAGGCGCGGATACGCCACGTAGCCGTCCGGGCCGGCGTCGGGATGGCCCGGCAAATAGCGCCGCTCCGGATCGCGCTGGTCCACGCTGACCTCCGCGACCGCCACCCCTTCGGCGAGATGCGACTCGAATAACGAAGCAAAAGAAGCGGCCATGGGCTGGGAGGCGAAGACCGCATCCTTGCGGCGGTAGGGGCCGCCCTCGGGAGTGCGCGTGGTTTCGGCGTTGGCCAGGTTCTCGACCAGCAACTCCGCGCGTGTGCGCTCGGCCGCCATGCCCGACGCGCTGACCGCCATGGCCGAAAACAGGCTCATGAATTGCTCCCGCTCTGCAGCGCCGCCCGGATCGACTGCACCTCGCTGCGCACCAGGTTGGACGCCAGATTGAAACGCATATCGTTCTCCGCCAGCAGCCGGGACTCCCGGTCCAGGCTGACGTTGTTGCCGTCGTTCTTCGCCGGCAATCCGGCGACTTCGAAGGATGCCGGGACCCCGCCGCCCAGAGCCGACCGGAACTCCGACTGGAAGTCGATGTCCTTGGTTTTATACCCGGGCGTGTCGGCATTGGCGATATTGGAGGCCACCACCTTCTGGCGGGCGCTCAGCAGATCCATATATCGTTCCAAGGTGTCCGACAGACGGCTTAGCATGCCACCTTCTTGCAGGCAACCGCAGTTCCACGGCTAAATGCCGCAGAATGAGCGGTGGACAGGACCCGCGCCGCCAAGATCCCGCCGCCGGCGCAAGGATCTTGGCGGCCGGTGCGGGCCCTTTGGCGGGCCAGGCGAGGCACAAGGCTAGGCACAAGGCTAGGCTGCGGCGTGGCCACTGCGCTTGGGATAGGCGCGCCATAGGGGAGGGGAGGCTGCCCCCTGGGGGCGGGTCCAGCCGGGCGGCGGGTCAAAGAATGGAGCCGATCTTTTCCTGGATTTGTTCGGCGGTGAAGGGCTTCCGGATATAGGCGGCCGAACCCAGCCGGATCGCCTGGCCGACCTTTTCTTCGCCGCCTTCGGTGGTGATCATCACCACCGGAAGGGACCGCCACTGTTCGTTGCCCTTCAACTCCGCCAGCAGGCCCAGGCCGTCCAGGTTGGGCATATTGATGTCCGACAGGACCAGATTGAGGGGATGGTTCCGGACGATGTCCAGAGCTTCGAGGCCGTCGCGGGCCTCGAAGATCTCGCCGATCGCCAGGGCGGTTTGCCGCAGCACGCGGATTAGAATCTTCCGGATCGCGGTGGAATCGTCTACCACTAGAATGTTCAAAGCCATACTCCTTCTTACTATCGGTCCATTGCCGGGTTTCCTTTACGGCTGCGGCCGGCGGTTGCTCATCCGTTCTTTCCGCACCGGCGGCATAAAGATCCGCCAGGTTCCGCCGATAAGCATATGGGACACACGCCATGATAGACCGGGATCAAATCGTCAGCCAAATTCGCGCCGCCGCGGAGGACGTCTTTGCGACCATGTTGGGCACCCAACTTTGTTTCGCGGAGTCTCACGGGGATAAAGGCTCCGCCGAGCCCATGGACGGCGTGATCTGCCTGATCGGAATGGCCGGCGCGTGGACCGGCACCGGCACCCTATCCTGCTCGCCCGAGTTCGCCTGCCGGATCGCCTCCCAGATGCTGATGGCCGAATACGCGGTGGTGGACGCCGACGTCCTGGACGCGGTGGCGGAGGTCGCCAACATGGTGCTGGGCAATGTGAAGACGGCGCTCGAGAAGTCCCTCGGAACCATGGGAATGAGCATCCCGACGGCCATTTATGGCAAGAACTTCCTAGCCAAGAGCTTCGGCGACGAAACCTGGACCGTAGTGGTGTTCGACTGCGAGGGACAGCGGCTGGAGGTCAAGTTGTTCCTGAAGCGGGCTCCCGCGGCGCCGGTACAGGGGCCGGGAAGGCTCTGCACGCCGGTCTATCTGCGGGCCTGACCCGAGGGAGGCGCGCCCGGCCCGGCCCGGCGGACGGCGATGGCCCCCACGCTGCGCGGACCGGCGGACAGCCGGCCATTCAAGAGCCTATGGGCCGTTCAGCAGGCCGTTCACCGGCGCCCCCCCGCATCCGGTTCCGGGCCCATGCCGCGCTCGTTGAGAATCACGATATCCACGCGGCGGTTATGCGCGCGTCCCTGTTCGCTATCGTTGGATTCGACCGGCGCCGTGTCGGCGTAACCGGCCACCGCCAGGCGCTCGGGCGGGATGTCGAAGCGGGCCGACAGCAACTCCAGCATGGCGATACTGCGCGCGGCCGAGAGTTCCCAGTTGTTGCGGAAGCGGGAGTTGTGAATGGGCACGGAATCGGTGTGCCCCTCCAGCCGCACCTGGCTGGGCAACAGGGCGATGGCCCGCGCGATTTTTTCGATGCTGGAATACGTCCCCGGATACACGGCGTCGCCGCCGGAGGCGAAGAAACCGGCCTCGCGCAAGCTGATCACCAGTCCGCGCCGGTCCATGGCGATCTGGATCTGGCCCCCTTCGATCTCCAACTTCAGGGCGGCGCGCAAGGAATTGAGGGAACCGGCCAGATCGGGCGCCGGAGGCGGGTTCTTCCGGACGGTTGGCTGGGCCCCTCCGGGACCCTTCAGCATGGCGTTGCCCTTGCCCTTTTCGTCCTTCGCGCCCCCCAGAATGGCGGCCATCACCACCTTCACCTGCCCCTCTTCAAGCGCCTTTTTGACCGACGCCGAGACGCGCACGGCATTGCCGTGATCCGCTTGGGCCGAGGCGAACATCACCACGAAAAAAGCGAACAGCAAGGTGATGAAATCCGCATAGGAAACCAGCCAGCGCTCGTGGTTGGCGTGTTGCTCGGCTTTTCGGCGGCGGCGCATGCGATCCGGCTTCAGTCCCCCGCGGCGGCTTCGGCGGGCTGGCCGGCGGTGCCCGCCTCCGGGTTTTTCCCGGGCGCCTTGCGGGGGGCCCGCGGGGGCGCATAGGCCTCCAGCTTGATCCGGATCAGCTTGGGATTCAAGCCTTCCGCGATTCCCAGCACGCCTTCGAGCATCAACTCGCGCAACTCGATGGCGGCCTGCATGCGGAAGCGGAGCTTGCTGCCGGCCGGAAGAAAGAATAAGTTCGCCGAGGCCACGCCGTAGACCGTGGCCACAAAGGCCACCGCGATTCCCTTGCCCACTTCGTCGATATTAGCCAGGTGCTTCATCACCTGCATCAGCCCCAGCACCGCGCCGATGATCCCGATGGTGGGAGCGTATCCGCCGGCCGCTTCATAGACCTTGGCTTCGGCTTCCCCGCGATGCTCTTCCAAGGCGAGATCCAGCTCCATCATGCGGCGCAGCTCCTGCAGGTCGGTCCCATCCACCGCCAGGTTCAAAGCCTTGCGCAGAAAGGGGTCTTCAATGGACTCGGTATCTTCCTCCAGCGAGACGATGCCGTTCTTGCGGGCTTTGGTGGCGTAGCCGATGATCTGCTCGACGACGGCTTCGGGCGCGTGGGTGGCCTCGAAAAAAACCGTGAGCAGCTTGCCGGCGGCGCTGCGCAGAATACCCATCGGGGTGGTCACCATGACCGCCCCCAGGGTGCCTCCCAGAACGATGATGGCGGCGGTCAACTGCGCGACATCCTTGACTTTGCCGTCTTCGAGCACCAGCCCTCCCAGGATGCCGGCCAGCGCCAGGGCCAGGCCGCCCATGGTCGCCAGGTCCGGCCGGCGCCCGGGCTTTTTCCCCTGGGAATCAGGAGCCGGCGCGGTTGTCTCGGTCTGTGCCATGTTCGATTCGATCTCCACCGGCAACCACGGCCGCGTCCCCCGAGGCGCCCCGCCCTCCCGGGATGGACGGGCCCAGGAGCGCGCCGCTATAGATGGCCCGGCGGAACTCCACCACCCGCCGGACTACCTCTTCGGCCGATTCCAGCACCACCAGCTTCTGCCCGGTGGTCAGACTGATCACCGTATCGGGGGTGGCCTCGATCCATTCGATGAGGTCCGCGTTGAGCACCAGCGGCAGATGGTTGAGGCGCGTGAGGTGAATCATGCGCCCTCAATCCTCATCGGCCGCGCCCGCCGCAACCGGCCCGGTTTCGAGCAGAAAGCCGCGCTTCCGGCCGCTGGAGACGACCCGGCCGCAAAACCGCAGCTTGCCGTTGAGCAGACCGTCCAGCGGCCGGCTCACGGGATAGTCGAGGATCAGCACGTCGCCTTCGGTCAGGCGCAGCAGATCCCGCGCCAGCAAGCGGGGGCCGCTCAGGCGCACGTCCAGGGCCAGCCGCGAGGGCCGGATGCGGGCCAGCATGGCCGCCTGTTCGGCCTCGGTCGACTGGGTGCGGCGCATGGACCACTGCTGGTCGAACTTCTGCCGCATCATCTTGGCGATGATGGACGGGACCGCGATGTTCATCATCCCCACGTTGTCCCCGATGCGGATTTCAATGCCCACCGCCACCACCGCTTCGGTGGGCGCCAGCACGCGCAGGAATTGAGGTTCGGTCTCGACCGTATGGATGGTGAACTCGATCGGGGCGACCGCTTGCCAGGCTTCCTTGAGATCGTTCAGAATGATGCGGAAAAGGCTGTCGAGCAGTTTCTGCTCGATCTCGGTGATCTCCCGCCGCAAAGCCGATGTGGACTTGCCATCGCCTCCCAACAGCACTTCCAGGATGGGGAAGACCAGCGCCGGGCTGAGCTCCAGCAGTCCGTAGCCGTCGTAGGGCCGCAGCCCCAGCGAGAGCATGCACGTGGGCGACGGCAGCCCGTTCAGAAACTCCTCGCAGGAGAGTTGCTCGACGCTGACCAGGTTTACCAGCAGGTAGGTGCGCAAATAGGCCGAGAGGCTGGAGACCAGATTGTGGACGAAGGTCTCATGCAGTTGGTGAATGGCCCGTAATTGGGATTTGGCGATGCGATCCGGGCGGCGGAAGTCGAAAGGCACTACCTTCCTGCCAGGGGACTCCTGCGCCTGGCCACCGGCTGCATTATTGAACAGTGCGTCGATTTCCCGCTGCGATAAGGTGCGATTCACGCTAGGCCGTCCCGTATAGTCTATCGGCAGGCGGGGCTCGGGCTTTAGAGCGGAGAGCGCAAATCCGCCTGCGGGCGGCCGATAAGATGGTGGGGGAGCAGACGGTTCCCCGGAGCGGTTCTTATGGATGTCGCACCTGTCAGCAGTCCGCAGCAGCTTCTCGCGGCCGTGCCCGGCACCGCCAGTCCCAATTGGCTGGCGGAAAACCGGGACCTGATCCGCAGCGTCAAGAGCATCGACGCCTCCGCACTATTCGGCGAAGGCAGCGAACTGACCTTCGCCCTGGATCGGGACACCAAGCGGCCGGTGGTGCGGGTGGTCAACCAGCAGACTGGCGAGATCCTGTGGCAATCGCCGCCGGAGTATATGCTGCGCCTGGCGCAGACTATGAGCCGGCCGGGCGGCTAGCGGGCCGCGCAAGTCCGGGCGCATTTTCCCGATATGGAGGGTGAGGAGATCCGATGCCGCCGCAAGATGCCTATCTGGAAAGCCAAGTTCTGACCGCCGACCCCATGGAGTTGGTCCGCCTGCTCTATCGCGGCGCCGGCGACGCCGTGCGCAGCGCCGGCGCGCACCTGGCAGCCGGGCGTATCGCCGAGCGATCCCGCCAAATCTCGAAGGCCCATGCCATTCTCTCGCAGTTGTCCTGCTCGCTCGACCATGCGCGCGGAGGCGCGCTCAGCCGCAGCCTGGCGGAGTTGTACGACTATATGCAACGCCGCCTGCTGGAGGCCAATCTGCGCCAGACCGCCGAGCCGCTGTCGGAAGTGGAAAGCCTGCTGGCCACCCTGCTGGAAGGCTGGGATCAGATCCGCACCGCGCCCGAGCATGCCGCTCCCCAGGGCAACCCGCGCCGGCCGGCGGGCGCGGACCCGTCCCCCGCCTACGGCGGGTATCCCGCGGTCTTCGCGCCGGGCGCTTCGGCCGAGTATCGCTCGCAGAGTTGGAGTTTGTAGGACCGCCGGGCGCCGGGGCGATCCCCCGGGGCGGGCCCCCACCGCCTGCGGGATCTAGCGGGCGCGCGCCGACAGGCTGGAGACGATCTGAGCGCCCAAGCCCAAGCCCCCGTTTTGCGCCAGAGCCTGCGCAAATTGCTCCTCGGCCAGGCCGGCCTGGGTGGCGCTCCCGGCGTCCTCTGCGCTTCCCAGCCAGCCGTCCTCGTCGCCGCGGGCCTCCTTGAGCAGTTGCTCGATCATGAGGGCTTCGAACTGCTTGGCCGCTTCCGCCAGAGTTTGCGGCGGACGCGCGGCGGGCGGTTCCACCGCCCCCACCGCCGCGGTTCCCAGGGTCGCCGGCGCGCTCATCAGATCACCTCCAACTCGGCTTCCAGCGCGCCGGCCGCGCGCAGGCTCTGCAGGATGGCAATCACGTCCCGCGGCGTCGAGCCGATGGCCGCCAGCGCACGCACCAACTCCTCCACCGTGGCGCCGCGCTGGAGCACCAGGTTGCGGGCAGGCTCCTCTTTGGCGTCCACGGCTGCCTTGCCCCCCGCGGCGGCCGCGGCGGCCCCGGCCGGCGGAGCCGGCGGCAAGATATCCAGACTGGTCTGGATCTCGACGGTCAGATTGCCGTGCAGGATGGCCACGGGAGAAATGTGTACGTCGCGGCCCGTGACGATGGTGCCGGTGCGCTCGTTCACCACCACGCGGGCCGGCTGGTCCGCATCCACGGTGAGCATCTCCATCTCCGCGATGAAATCGATGGGGCGGGCGGCGTAAGACGGGGGAACCAGCACGCTCACCAGGGCCGAGTTTTCGGCCCGCGCCGGCAAGGCTCCCGCCGCGCCGTATTTGGCGTTGAGCGCCGCGGCAATGCGGGAGGCCGTGGTAAAATCCGCATACCGGAGTTGCAGATGCAGGACTCCCTTGAGCGCCAGCGCCGGCGCGGGGCGCTCCACGATGGCGCCGCCGGGCACGCGGCCCACCGTGGGATGATTCACGGTCCGGCTGCCGCCGGCGCGGCCCGCCGCGAATCCGCCGGTAACCACGCCGCCCTGGGCTACGGCATAAACCTGGCCGTCGGCGGCTTTCAGGGGCGTGAGGATCAGCAGGCCGCCCTGCAAATTAGCGGCGTCCCCGATGGCCGCCGCCACGGCGTCCAGGCGGGTGCCCGGCTGCGCGAAAGGCGGCAGCGTGGCGGTGATCATGACGGCCGCGGTGTTTTTCACGATGAGCGTGGCTCCGGGAACCGAGACGCCCATGCGCTCCAGCAGATTGGCCAGGCTTTGCGGCGAGAACAAGGTCATCTGCCGGTCCCCGGTCCCGGCCAGTCCCACCACCAGCCCGTAGCCGATGAGCTGGTTGTCGCGCACGCCTTCGATGCCCGCCAGATCCTTCAAGCGCGTGGCGCCCGGCGCGGGGGCCGCCAGCGCCGCCGCCATACAGAAACCTATCCAACCTATCGATCGCATGGTCCCTCCAACTCTAGAACGGAAGCAGTCCCATCAGCAGCCGGTACAGGATGAAGGGACGCTTGATGGCGTCCCCCACCACACCCTTGCCATTGACGGAGACCTCCAGTTGCGCGATCAGGTACGACTGGACCACGTTGTTCGGACCCAGATCCGCCGGCCGCACCACGCCGCGCACGGTGATGATTTGCTGTTCGGAACTGACGCGGATCTCCTTGACTCCTTCCACTACCAGATAACCGTTGGGCAGCACGTGCACCACGCGCGTGCCCAGCGTGGTGGAGATCACCGTGGTGCGGCCGATGGTGCCGGCTCCCTTCAACTCCTGGTCGCCGGTAGTGCCCAGCAGGTTGGCCAGCGCGCCGGTGGCCTTGGTCAGCCCGCCCAGAGCCGTGATGGAGGCCGAGGCGCTCGAAGTGCGCGAAGTTTGCACATTGCCGGTGCTCACCGCGGAGGCATTCTCCGCCACCAGCACGGTGACCGCGTCGTTCACCCGGCTGGCCCGCAGGTCGCGCGCCAGGTCGTTGAACAGGGCCGCCGACGACCACAGTGAGCCGGGCGAAGCGTCGTTGTTGGCGCGCGCCGCCGCGGTGGCCTCCGCTACGTAACGTTCCAGCGCGGATGCCTGCGGCGGCGCCGGGGCCTTCTTTTTGGCTGCCGCCCAGGCGGGGACCGGCGCCGCGGCCAGAGCCAGCAGCGCCAGCAGCGGTCCCGGTTTCATCGGTTGCCTCCCTCGTCCGGGGCTATTTCTCCCTGGTCCGCCGCCACCATCACGCGTCCGCGGTCCGCGACCGTGGCGCGCAGGATCGTGCCATTGGCGGGATTGCGCACCCCGACGACCTCGCCCCGCTTTCCGGACGACTGCGCCTCCCCTTCCAGCAGCACCCGCGCCCGGCCGCTCCGGATTTCAACCCTCACGCGCTGGCCGCGCACCACCTCGGCCGGGGAATCCAGCCACTCGGCCTCGATGGCCGCGCCCGCCGCAATCGGCCGCCGCGGCACCCGGCCCACGACTTGGGACAGGTCCGGCAGCCCGGGCGGCCCTGCATAGGGTTCCTCGCGCAGTTGGGCGCGCTCGATGGGCCGGCCCGGCGCCAGCGCCTCGGCGGCGATGGCGCGCTTTCCCGAAACCTCGATGCGCGCCTTGGCCCAAACCGGAAAATCGTCCCGGCCGGGCGCCGATACCACGCCGCGCCAGAGCGGCGCGGACCCGCCGGCCCGCTCCGCAGGCGGCGCGGAGAGCGGAAAGCGCAATTCGCCGGGCGGGATGGGTTGACGGCTGAAGTCCAGCACCTCGATGCGCGCCGCCGGCATGGCTGCGCGCAGGGCGGCCGCCACGCGCTCGCCGGTGAGCGTCTCCACGGGCCGCACGAAACAGGCTTCGAGGCCCGCTTCTACGGACAGTCCGTAGCGCCGCGCCAGGCGCGCCAACTCCGCCGCGCCGTAAGTGCGGCGCGCCCCCGCGGCGGCGGCCGAACCCAAATCCAACTCCGGCGCGATCCCCGCGAAGGCCGGCGCCGCGCGGGCCATGTCGCCCGCCCGGATGCGCTCGCCCAAAACCGGCAGGCATTGTGCGGCCGCCGCGGCCAGCGCGGCAAGTACCAGGAAGAGCATCCGCCGGATCATTGCTGCACCAGGCCGTTGGCCTCCTGGTACATCTCGTTGGCGGCCGTGACCACTTTGGAATTGGCTTCGTAGGCCCGCTGGGCGACGATCAGGTTGACCATTTCCTGGACCACGCTGACGTTGGACTGTTCGGTATATCCCTGCAGCAACGCGCCCATGCCCTGGGCCCCGCCGGGTGTGCCCGTGGTCGCCGCGCCGGAAGCTTCCGTGGGCGTGTACAGATTGCCGCCGATGGTGCTCAAGCCCGCCGGATTCTGGAAATTGGCAAGCTGGATCTGGCCGGCCACCTGCGCCGTGGTCTGGTTCGGCTGGGTGTAGCTCACCGTGCCGTCGCCGGCAATGGTGATGGATTGGGCATCCGACGGAATGGTGATCTGGGGCTGCAAGGGATTGCCGCTGGCGGTCACCACATTGCCATTCTGGTCGAGCTGAAACTCCCCGTCGCGGGTGTAGGCCAACTGTCCGTTGGGCTGCAGCACTTGAAAGAAGCCGGGCCCTTGGAGGGCCACATCCAGCGGGTTGCCGGTCTCCGAGGCGCTGCCCGGCGTGAAGATAATCTCGTTGCCCGAAGGCCGCGTGCCGAGCCCCAGTTGCAGTCCGGCGGGAACCACGGTCTGCTGGCTGGCGGAAGCCCCCGGCTGCAGCAGGTTCTGGTAGAGCAGGTCCTGAAATTGAACCCGCCGCGCCTTGTATCCGTTGGTGTTGGCGTTGGCCAGGTTGTTGGCGATGTTGTCTACGTTCATCTGTTGCGCCGTCATCCCGCTGGCGGCGCTGAAAAGCGCTCGCATCATAATTGCTCCTTCCCCTGGGGCTCTTACGAAGCCACCCGGGCTACCTCTTCGACGGCCTCGCGATTCATCTGTGAACCCAGCGTGGCGGCCTTCTGCAGCATTTCAAACTGGCGCATGACCGCCACCAGGCGCACGGCCGATTCCGCGGCGCCGACATTGGAACTCTCCAGTTTGCCCTGCTCGACTACGGCTCCGGATGCCGGCTGGGACGCCGCCGCGCTGCGAAAATAGCTGGCCCCTTGCTTGACCAGCGAACCGGTATCGGAGAAGTCCGCTATCTCGAGCTGGCCCAGGACTTGGCCGCTCTGGCTCACCGTGCCGTCGGGCGCCACCTGCAGATCGCCGGACGTTTGGATGGCCAGGTTCGCGCCGGATACCGTCCGCACCGCGTATCCCTCGGTGGTGACCAGCGCTCCGCCGGGGGACACCCGAAAACTCCCATTGCGTGTGAAGAGGCTTCCGGAAGGCCCGTCCACGGCGAAGAAGCCACTGCCGGAAAGCGCCAGATCCGAGGGGCTGCCGGTCGCGCGCAGCGTGCCTTGGGAGAAATCGGTCCAGGGACGCTCGACCACCGGGAGCGTGGCCGCCGATCCGTCCTGCGGGCCGGCGGCTTCGGCGGACACATAAAGGTTATAGAACTCGCGGTCGGTCTTGTAGCCGCCGGTTTCCGTGTTGGCCAGATTGTTGGCCAGCATGTCCAGAGACTCCATGCGGGCCCGCATACCGCCGGCCGCCGAGATCGTTAGGGTATCCATGGCACGTTCCCAGCGGAGTCTGGTGCAAGCGGGGAGCCGAAGGGTGGGCGCACAAAAGGAAAGGTTTGTGGTCCAGCGCCGGGACAAGTTCCCGGCGGAAACGGCCCCACCGCCAAGATCTTGGCGGCGCCCGGCGCGCAACTGCTTGGAATCGAGCGCAGAGCTTTGGTTGCCGGAGTGCGCTTGTGCGGGACGTGATCGCCGTCTCTTCAGAATTACCGGGCGCCTCCGGCGCCAATACCGCGATGGCCGCCGGCGGGGCGGCCATGGGCGCAGGAACGGTGCCGGCGGCAGTGGCGGGCGGCGGTTTCCGGTCGCTTCTGGATGGCTGCCTGGACTGCGGCGGGGACCAACCGCCCGCGCCGGAGCCGCGCCGGGCGCCCGGCGGGAAGAAACCAAACTCCGGCACGGCGGCTCCCACTGCGATTCCAGTTCCGGCGGCAGCCACCGCCCTCCGGACGTCCGCATTGGGCTTGGGAGCATGGGGAAGTCCCGGAGAGACAACGGCGGCGGTGGCCCAGGAAGTCGACGCCGTGAGCGCCCGGGACCTCTCCGGCGCCGGCGGTTCCGCGCCAGATCCCGCGCCGCTGCCCGGCTGGGCGCAAGCGGCCGGCCGGTTGGCATGGGATCTCCCCTTACCGCCGGACGCTCCGGCCGCGGCCGCCGATCGAGACCAAGGGCCGGGCGCCCGACCGGCGGCCGCGCCCGAGTTGGCGTTCGCAGCTCGCTTGCTCCCGCCCGAACCGGCGCCACCCTCGCACCAGGCCGCGGAGGGGCTTCCCGGTCCCGCGTCCGCCGCGGTTTCGGGAGAGGCAGCCGCCAGCTCCGCAACCGATCCCCGGGACCGGAGTATGCCGGCGGAGAGCGTCGAGGCCCAACCCGGCCATGCCGGGATCCCGGAACCCCCGCATGGCCTGCGCACCGCACCGCTCGACGAGGGGCAAGCCGCATCGCCGGACACAGCTATCGCCGGAAATGCCCGCAACGCTTTCTCCGCGGCAGAAGGGCAAGCGACCCCCGCCGCAGACCGGCGGGATGCCGGCCCAGTTGCCGGCGCCGCCCCCAAGGGTGCGGCACCTGCTATGGGACACCCCACGGGCGACCAGGGCGGGGGTGCCACCGCTGGACAGGCGGATATGGGGAGCGTGGGGAACGCAGCCAGCCCACTTCCCGCCAGCCGGGAGGTGCAGGTCCCCGTTTCCGGGCAGCAAGCCGGCGCAGCGCGTCCCGCCGAGGCGGAGCCCCCCGAACCGGCGGCGCAGCCGGTCTCCCGCGACGTCTCCCTGCATCTGGCCGATGGCGAAAGCAGCGTGGACATCCGCATGGCCGAGCGCGCCGGAGAGATCCGCGTGACGGTGCACACTCCGGACCGCGATCTGGCCAACTCTTTGCGTGCAGACCTGCCGGATCTGGTCGGCAAGCTGCGGCAAAGCGGATTCCAGGCGGAGGCCTGGCGTCCGGCCTCGACAGCATCGGACGCGGGCCGCCGCGGCGGTTCGGACGGCTCGCCCTACCAGGAGCATTCGCCGGGCGCGCGCAAAGACGGCCGGCAACCGCAACCGCAGCAACGGCAGTCGAAAGATCCATCCCGCTGGGCCGGGGAATGGCAGTCCAGCCTCGACCCCGCACAGGAGCCCCCCCTATGACGATTCAACCCTTGGCAACATTGCCGCAGAGCGAGAGCGGCGCCGCGGCTACCACTACTACGACTCAAACGAGCACAACTGGAACGAGCTCGAACGATTCGGCCGGAAATGTCAGCGAGACCGCGTTCTTGCAGCTTCTGGTGGCTCAAATCCAGTATCAGGATCCCACCAATCCGACCGACAGCACCGCTTTTGTCACGCAACTGGCGCAGTTCAGCTCACTCGAACAACTCATCGCCATTCATGGCGATCTCGACAGCCTGAACGGCAAATAGAATACCCTGGCACGCAAGGAGAGACGAATAATGTTTGCAGCATTCAACACCGCACTATCCGGCTTGGACGCCAACGGCGTGGCCGTCGACGTGATCGGCAACAACCTGGCCAACATGAACACCACCGGTTACAAGGAGAGCGTCGCCTACTTCCAAAACCTGGTCAGCGAATCGATGAACGGCGGCCAGACCCAAGTGGGGTTCGGCGTGGCGCCGCCGCTGACCATCACGCAGTTCACCCAAGGCGCCATTAGCGCCAGCAGCGGGCTTCAGGACGCGGCTATCCAGGGGAGCGGATTTTTCGTGGTCGACGACAACGGCATGACCCAGTACACCAGAGCCGGCAGTTTCCAGGTGGACCTTTCGGGCAACCTGCTCACTCCCAGCGGGCAGCAGGTCCAGGGCTGGATGGCTACCAACGGTGTGGTCGACACCGGCGGGCCGGTAGGCAACATCACCGTACCGGTGGGCTCCATGCAACCGCCGGTGGCCACCCAGAACCTGACCCTGGGCGCCAACTTCGATGCCTCCGCCGTCACCGGAACGGCGTCGGACTGGTCCGCCCCCATAACGGTCTACGACTCCCTGGGGACCGCCCATGTCCTGACCCTCAACTTCGAACAGACCGCCGCCAACACCTGGTCTTGCCAAGCCACCGTCCCCGGCGTGGATGTCCAGGGCGGCACGGCGGGCACGCCATCCACCGTGGGGAACCCCATCACCCTGCAATTCAGCGGCAGCGGGCTATTAACCGGCACGACGCCGGCCGAACCCATCAATTTCGGCTTTCAGCCCGCTAACGGCGCCGCGGCCATTAGCGTCAACTGGAATCCCATCGCCGCGGACGGCACCAGCAGCCTCACCCAGTTCGACCAGAGCTCGGCCACTTCCGCGATCACCCAGGACGGCTCGGCGGCCTCCCAACTCACCACGGTAACCATGGCCAGCGGCGGCCAGTTGCTGGCGACCTACTCCGACGGTCAACAGACCGTGGTCGGACAACTGGCCATGGCTAACATTCAAAACCCGCAAACTCTGCTGAATGTGGGAAACAACAACTTCCAGGTGACCGCCGACACCGGCGCGCCGGCCGTGGGTGCGCCCGGCACCGGCGGACGCGGCACCGTCGTGGGCGGCGCTCTGGAAGCCTCGAACGTGGATATGGCCACGGAACTTACCGATTTGATCGTGCTGCAGAGCGCCTACCAAGCCAATGCCAAGGTGGTGACCACCGTGGACTCCATGGCGCAAGCCACCACCAATCTGATCACCTAGGAGCCGCGCGGATATGACAGCCATGGAAGAGATCGCCGCCTTTGCCGGCGTGCCGGTGGACATCGAGGCCGAGCTGGACCGCCGCATCCTGAGCGTGGGGCAGATCCTGCAAATGGAACCCGGCAGCCTGATCGGCATGAAGCGCTCGGCGGGGGAAAACATAGACCTGTACGTGGGCGGCACGCTGATCGGTTGCGGCGAAATCGTGGTCGTCGAAAACAGCCTGGGAGTCCGCATCACGGACTTCAACAGCGATGCGTAACGCCGGCGGCGGGAAGAGGAGCGAATGGAAGCGATGCGGCAAGTTTGGGCGGTGAGCGCGGTGCTGGCGGTGCTGGCGGCCTCGCTCTGGTGGCTGCGGCGCAAAGGACTGGCCCGCTTTCGCCCGCGCGGCCGCAAGCCGACGATTCTGGCCGTGGAGCGGCTGACGCTGGGACCCCAACACGCGCTGCACCTGGTGCGGCTGGCGGGCCGCGGGCTGCTGGTGGGGACTTCTCCGGCGGGATGCGCGGTGCTGGATAGTTTCGAGTGGTCGAGTCTGGAATCCCGGCCTTCGGCCGGAACCCCGGAGGCGCGCTGATGTCCCGCCGGCTGGCGCACGCAGGCTGTCTGGCGCTGCTGTTGCCCGCCGCCGCCTGGGCGGCTCGCGGGGCTTCCCCGGCGTCCGGGCTGGACATCGGCAAAACCGGTTCGATGAGCGCGCCGATGCAGATTGTCCTGCTGCTGACGGCGCTGACGCTGCTGCCGGCGGCGCTGGTGTCGGTAACCCCTTTCCTGCGCATCTCCGTCGTGCTGCATTTCCTGCGGCAGGCGTTGGCCACGCAGACGGCCCCCTCCAACCAGGTGCTGGTGGGACTGGCGCTGTTCCTGAGCCTGCTCAGCATCGAACCCATGGCCAGCCAGATCTACGAACAGGCCTGGATTCCCCTGGACCACGGCCAGATGACCGTCCCGCAAGCGGCCCAGGAGGCCGCCCGGCCGCTGCGCCAGTTCTGGCTGCGCTTCGCCCGCGAGAAAGACATCGCTTTGTTGCTGGAGGTATCCCACTCGCCGGCGCCGCGCACTCCGGCCGACGTGGATCTGAGAGTCCTGATTCCCGCCTATATTCTGTCGGAGTTGAAGGCGTCCTTTCAAATTGGCGCGGTGCTCTACCTGCCCTTCCTGGTCATCGATCTGGTGGTGGCCTCGGTGACCCTCTCGGTGGGCATGGTGCAGTTGCCGCCCGTCATGATTTCGGCGCCCTTCAAGATTCTGCTGTTCGTGCTGGTGGACGGCTGGAACCTGGTGGTCGGATCGCTGATGAAGAGCTTTAGCTGAGGAACGCTTATGACCAGCGACGCCGTCGTCGAAATCCTGCGCCACGCGCTGCTGGCGGCCTTCTGGCTGGTGGCGCCGCTGCTGGCCATCGCCTTCGTCACCGGGGTGGTGGTCAGCCTGGCGCAGATCGTGACCTCCATTCAGGACACCGCCTTCAGCACCATTCCCCGCCTGGTGGTGTTTGTGCTGGCCATCCTGATGCTGATGCCCTGGATGATCCAGCGGATCGCGGTTTACACCACGGCTTTGTTCGGCGATCTGGGGCGGTATGCCCGCTGAGATCGGCGTGGGCCTCCCCACGCTGTACGGATTTCTGCTGGTGCTTGCAAGAGTCTCCGGGGTCTTTGCCCTGGTGCCCCTGCCCGGCTTTCAAAGCGGCCCGCGGCTGGCGCGCATTGTCCTGTCGGTGACCATTACCATGGCGCTTTATCCCCTTTGGCCCCGCGTGGACGCGCCGCGGGCGGACGCCGCGCGCCTGCTGCTGTGGGTGCTGCCGGAGATCGGGGTGGGAGTCACCATTGGCTTGGGCGTAGCGCTGATCCTGGAAGTCTTCCTGATGACGGCCCAAATCCTCAGCCTGAACGCGGGGTTCAGTTTTGCCCAGACCATCGATCCGACCACGCAGGCCGAGTCGGGCGTGCTGCTGGTGTTCGCGCAGTTGGCCGGCGGCATGGTTTTTCTGGCGCTGGGCCTGGACCGGGAGGTGATCCGGACCCTGGCTTACAGCCTGGAAGCGCATCCGGCCGGCGCCTGGATTACACCGCCCGCGGCCGAGGCGCTGCTGCGCCTGGGCGGAGACATGCTGGCGCTGGCGGTGCGGCTGGCCGTGCCGTCGATCGCGCTGCTGGTGCTGGCGGACATCGCCCTGGGGCTGCTGGGGCGGCTCAACGCCCAACTGCAACTGCTGACCTTGTCTTTCCCCATCAAGATGACCGCGTCGCTGGTGCTGTTGGGGTGGGTTGCCGCGCTGCTCCCCAAGTTCCTGGCGGCCTACGGCGATGCGGTTTTCGGAACGCTGCGCCAGGCGCTCGGCTTTTGATGCGGAAACTTTGTGGCTGACAACAACGGGCAGAGAACCGAACAGCCCACCGTCAAGCGCCTGGACAAGGCGCGCAAGGAAGGCCAGTTCCCCACCGCGCGCCAGTTCGTCTCGGCCATGCAGTTCCTGGCGTTCGTGGCGGCGCTGGAGGCCTGGGGCGGCCAATGGCTCGCCGAACTGCGCCGGCTCATGCGCCACACGCTGGCGGCGGCTTTCGCCGCCGACGCGGGAGCCAAGGCAGCGGAGACCAGCCACTACCTGCTGCTGGACGTTCTGCGGCTGCTGGCGCCCGCAGCGGGCGTGCTGCTGGCAGTCACCCTGGGCGTGCAACTGGCCGCCACGCAATTCGGCGTGAGCGGGAAAAAGCTGGCGCCCGATCTGCAGCGGCTGAATCCGCTGGCGCGGCTGCGCGAGATGCCCAAGCAGAACCTGCCCGCGCTGCTGCGGGCGGCGGTCATGCTGCCGCTGTTCGGGATGGCGGTGTACGGCATCGTCCGGGACAACCTGGCGGCCTACATGGCGCTCCCCTTTCAGGGCGTCGAATCGGCCTTCAGCCAGGTCTGCGGTTCGTTCGCCGCGCTGCTATGGAAGGCTGGAGGCGTCTTCCTGCTTTTCGGCGCGGTGGACCTGTTCCGGCAGCGTCGCCGCTACCGCAAGGACCTGCGCATGAGCAAACAGGAGATTCGCGACGAGGTCAAGGAGACGGAAGGCAATCCGCAAATGAAGGCGCGCATCCGGCGCCTGGCGCGGGAACGTCTGCGGCACAAAATGATGAAAGAAGTTCCCACCGCCACCGCCGTGATCGTCAACCCGACGCATTACGCGGTGGCGCTGCGCTATGCCCTGGATTCCATGGCCACGCCGGTGGTGGTGGCCAAGGGGAAGAATTACCTGGCGCAGCGCATTCGCCAGCGGGCCATGGAATACCAGGTGCCCATCGTCGAGAACCCCCCGCTGGCGCAGGCGCTGTACCGCTCGGTGGACATCGGACAGGAGATCCCGGCGCACCTGTATCGCGCCGTGGCCGAGATCCTGGCCTATGTTTATAAACTCATGAACGGCCGATTACCTGGGTAGGGGAAGAATCGAGAGATATCGGGAATGGCGGAAGCGGCGGCGATGGCCAAGACGGGATGGAAGCCGCTGGAGTTCTTCTCCGGCGGGGGCGCGGCGGAGCTGGCCGTGCCGGTAGCCGTGCTGGCCATCGTGATGGCCCTCATCGCGCCTCTGCCGCCCTTCCTGTTGGACCTGCTGCTGGTGGTGGACATCATGATGTCGGTCATCGTGATGATGACGGCCATGTACATCCAGCGCCCGTCGGACTTCAACGTTTTTCCCACCACGCTGCTGTTGCTGACGCTGTACAGGCTGGCCTTGAACGTATCCTCGGCGCGCCTGATCCTGCTCAACGGCAACACCGGAACCGCCGCCGCCGGGCACGTCATCGAAGCCTTCGGCAGCTTTGTGGTGGGAGGCAACTACATCATCGGCGCGGTGATCTTCCTGTTGTTGATCGCCATCCAGTACGTGGTCATCAATCACGGCGCGGTGCGCATCTCCGAAGTCACGGCGCGCTTCACCCTGGACGCGCTGCCCGGCAAGCAGATGTCCATCGATTCGGATCTGAGTTCGGGGCTGATCGACGAATCCGAAGCCCGCCGGCGGCGCAAGCAACTGGCGGCCGAGGCTGAGTTCTACGGCGCCATGGACGGCGCCTCCCGCTTCACCCAGCGCGATGCGGTGGCCAGCATCCTGATCACCGGCATCAACATTATTGCTGGTTTTCTGATCGGCGTGCTGCAGCACGGCATGGAACTGCGGCACGCGCTGGAGACCTACACGGTGCTGACCATCGGAGACGGCCTGGTGACGGTGGTTCCGGCCCTGATGATCTCGGTTTCAGGCGCCCTGGTCATCACCCGTTCCGGTTCCGAAGCGCGGCTCAGCGCGGATTTCCGCAAGCAGATCTTCGGCAGCCCGCAACCGCTGCTGCTGGCCAGCGGCGTATTGATCGTGCTGGCATGCCTCCCGGGCATGCCCGGCATCCCTTTTCTGTTGCTGGGCCTGGGGCTGGGAGTGGGGGGCTGGCGCATGCGGGCGCGGCCGGCCGCCAAGGGGCAGGCGCCCAGCGCCGCCAAACCCGCCCGCGAGAATCTGGAAGGCCTGCTCAAGGTGGAGCCGCTGGCGATCGAAGTGGGGCTGGGGCTGGTCAAGATGGTGGAAGGCGCCCAGAACTCGCCGCTGCTGAAGCGCATCTCGGGCATCCGGCGGCAACTGGCCGCGGATCTGGGCTACCTTTTGCCGCCGGTGCGGGTCTCCGACAATCTGGCGCTGCGCGCGCGGGAATACACCATCTCGCTGAAGGGCGCGGAGATCGCCCGCTACGAATTGCCGCAGGGGTGCCAGTTGGCCATCCCCTCCGGACGGAACCCCGCGGCGCTCGAAGGCACGCCCACCCGCGAGCCGGCCTTTGGATTGGCGGCCTGGTGGATTCCCGACCAGCGCGCCGAGCAGGCCCGCGCGGCCGGGTACACGCTGGTGGATGCGGTCAGCGTGCTGGGCACTCACATTGCGGAGCTGGCCCGGCGGTACGCGCACGAGCTGTTCTCGCGCCAGGACGCCAAGAAAGTGCTGGATCTGGTGGCGGTCGATCAGCCCAAGGTAGTCGAGGATCTGGTGCCCAAACAGCTCCCGCTCTCGGCGGTCCAACGCGTGTTGCAGAATCTGCTGCGCGAGCGGGTTTCCATCCGCGACACCGGCTCGATTCTGGAGGCGCTGGGCGAGGCGGCGCTCTCGACGCGCAACCTGGTGCTGCTCACCGAGTACGCCCGGCAGGCCATCCGGCGCACGGTTGCCAAGCGCTATCTGGACGCTTCCGGCAACCTGCCGGCCTATTTTCTGGACGCCTCGATCGAGCAGGCGGTGGAGTCCGCGGTGCAGCATACCGAGCAGAACAGCCACTTGAGCATGGCGCCGCAGACCATCCGCGAGATTCTGGACCGCATCCAGCGCAAAGTGGGCAGTCCGGAGGGGCCGGTGGCGGCGGTAACCACAGCCGGCGCCCGGTATTTTCTGCAGCAAATGGTGGAGCCGGTCCTGCCGAACCTGTTCTTCCTTTCGCACAACGAGATTCCGGCCGGCGTGAAGGTAGTGTCGCTGGGAGTCGTTCAATAAGGGAGAAACAATGCGAATCAAGTCTTTTTATGCAGCCTCGGTGGAAGGCGCGGTGGCCCTGGCCCGCCGGGAAATGGGGGCCGAGGCCATGCTGGTGGAATCCCGCAAGGCGCCGCTGGAGGCGCGCCACTTGGGCGAGTACGAAGTGGTGTGCGCACTGGTGCCGGAAGCCGAGCCGGTCCCGCCGCAGCCGCCGGAGGATGCCGGCGCGCAGGATGCCCGGCTGGCCGGCGAACTGGCCGAGATGCGCCGCCAACTGGACCTGATGGGCAAGACCATTACGCGCTCGGCCTGGAGCGGCGCGCGCTGGGGATGCTCGAGCCCCGAGATGTCGGAGTGGCACGCCCGCCTGATGGCGACGGACATGGACGGGGAACTGGTCCACGAAATCCTGAGCGCCGCCGAGCGCCGCGCGGGGCCGGGGTTGAGCGGGCTGGAAGACGCCGTAGCGGCGGAGCTCGAACGGCGCATCCTGGTGGATGGCGCATGGGAAGCGCCCAACGGACCGCGCGCGGTGGCCTTGGCCGGCCCCCCGGGCGCCGGCAAGACCACCATGCTCGCCAAGCTGGCGGTGATCCGCGGTCTGGCCCAGCGCCGGCCCATGGCGCTGGTGTCCATGGACGATTTCCGGGTGGGGGGAGCCGACCAGTTGCGCTCCTATGCCGCCATTCTGGGCATCGGTTTCCAAGCGCTGGACAATCTGGGCGCGCTGGCGCAAGCTCTGGCGGAGCATCAGGGGAAACGGCTGGTTTTGATCGACACTCCCGGGTACGGCCCGCACGACATGGACCGCGCGGCGGATCTGGCCCGCTTCCTGTCCGGCCGGCCGGGCACGGCCACCTGGCTGGTGCTAACGGCATGCATGAAATCCGCCGATCTAACGCATGTGGCGGAACGCTTCGAGATTTTCCGTCCGTCCAGCCTGCTGTTCACCGGGCTGGACGAGACCGCCTGCTTCGGCACGGCGTTCTCGTTGTCCGTGCGGCAGGCGAAGCCCATCTCGTTCCTGGGAACCGGACAGGAGATCCCGGACGACGCCGCGCCGGCCACCAAAGAGCGCATCCTGAGTCTGCTGTGGCCGGAGACGCTCGCCGCCAGGCGGTTAGCCGCATGAAAGGAACCCCATGAGGCGCTATGACTAACCCGTATTGCCGCCCGGAAGCCGCAGAGGCGGACGCCGAGGAACGCGAGCGCCTCATCCTGGAGCATTTGCCGCAAGTCCGGCTGATTGCCCGCCGCATCCGCGACCGCCTGCCCGATAACGTGAGCCTCGACGACCTGGTGTCCGCCGGCATCGTCGGACTGATCGCAGCCGTGGACCAGTACGATCCGGCGCACAACGTCAAGCTGAAAACCTACGCCGAGCACAAAATCCGGGGCGCCATTCTGGACAGCCTGCGCGGTCTGGACTGGGCGCCGCGGCAGAGGCGCAAGAAAGCCAAGCAAATCGAGTTTGCGATCTGCCGCGCCGAGCAGCGGCTGCGCCGGATTCCGGACGAAGACGAGATTGCCGCCGAGATGGGCGTGGACCTGAAAGAATACCACCGCTGGCTGGTGGAAGTGCAAGGCCTCAACATCGGCAGCCTGGAATACACCTCGGAGGATGGCGAAGGCAAGGGCCTGCTCGAATACCTTAGCGACGACCAGGACCAACTGCCTTCCCGCGCGCTGGAGCGGTCGGAGCTCGAACAACTGCTGTCCGCGGCCATTCGAAGAATACCTCCCATGGAGCGGACGGTGCTCGGCCTCTACTATCTGGAAGAGCTCACTTTGCGGGAAATTGCCCAGGTGGTGGACCTGCACGAGTCGCGCATCTCCCATCTGAAGTCGCAGGCCATCCTGCGGCTGCGGGCGGATATCGAGAAGGTCTGGCCCAACCAGGCCGGGGGGATAGTGTGACCCAGGATCGTCCGAGTCCGGGGCGCTGGTTTGCCGAGGAATGGACGGCGCTGTTGGGCACCGTGCTGGAGTCTCTGGCGGGAGAGCGTCCCAAGCTGTCCTGCAGCGCGCCCGCCGCGGGCGCCACGCTGGCCGCCTGCGGCGAGGAAATCGGCGTGGAGCACGGCGCCATCCTCTGGTGGCAATACCACTTCCCATTGCCTGGTGCGCCCTCGATCTGGATTGGCGCGCCGCGGGATGCGTGGACTCAGCTTGCCGGGCGCATCCTGGGCGCGGCCGGTGTGGAGGACGATTCCCAGGCGCGGGAAACCTATCTAGAAGTCCTGCAGCAGTCGTTGGGAGAGTTGTCCCGCAGCGCGGGCCGCCGCTGGAACCGCCAGCTCGACTGCTCCGGAAGTGAAGGGACGGCCGCGCCGGAAACCACCGAATTCTACATGGTGGAGGCGGTCTACCCGGACGCGGCGATCCCGTCCCTGATGGTGGCCATCACCGGGGCACCGCAAGATCCGCCCGCGGAGGCGGATTCCGCCGGGCCCCCCAAGGCGGCCAGTCCGGACGCCGCAGAGCCCGAGAACCAACTTCCCGTGAGGTCCAAGACGTTCAACCTGCTCATGGGGGTGGATCTGCCCGTAAGCGTTTCGTTCGGCCACGTGCAGCTTCCCTTGAAGGACGTCCTCAAGCTTACGGCCGGATCGATCATCGAGTTGAACCGCACGGTGGACGAACTGGTAGAGGTAATTGTCAACAACTGCGTGGTGGCACGCGGAGAAGTGGTGGTAATGGAAGGCAACTATGGAGTGCGGATCCATGAAATCATGACCCGGCAGGAACGCCTGGAGACCCTGCCATGAGCGCCTTGCCGGGGATCGCCTGGAACCCCGACTGCATGCTGCAACCGCTAGCCTTCTATGTCCTGCTGGCGGCGGGTTTCGGATTGTGCCTGTACCTGTTCGCGACCCTCAAGGCCGAAATCCAGGGATTGCTTCGCCGCTCGCTGGCGGAGCGGCAACAGTTGCAGATCCTGGAGAGCGCCCTGGGGGACGCGCGCCTCACGGTGCAGTCGCTCGAAACCGATCTGCGCGAAGTGGAACGGCAGACCGGCATGCTGGTGGCGCCGGCGCCCGCGCGATCGGGCCTCAACCTCAGCAAGCGCACGCAGGTTCTGCGGATGCACCGCGCCGGCCAGGACAGCGCGGGGATCGCGGCCGTGCTGGCCCTGCCGCGCAGCGAAGTGGAACTGTTGATTAAGGTCCAGCGCATCGTCGTGGGGCAGATCTGAACACGGCGTCCGGCGGACCTGGGCTAAGGCCAATACTGTTCACTTTGGTGGGGCAGACCATCGCACTTCGTGGTCTGCCGCCTTCGGGGAGCGCTGGCAGACGACATAAAACGATCGTCTGCCCCACCGAAACATCATTAAGTGAACAGCATTGGGGCTAAGGCGAGGCTAAAGGCTTTGTGCGCACCTGTCGATGATTGCCATAGCCATGGATATTGTCGAACCAGCCCGGCTGTTATGGATTGCAGCGGAAGATAGCCTGACGGCAGCGGCCCGCGTCCCTGAAATCGGCGGACTTGCGGTGGAGTACGCCGCCGGAATCCCCGAAGCTTTGGAGTACCTCAAGCGCTCCCGGATCGACGCGGCGGTGGTCGTGTTTCCGCTCCCGGAATACACCCCCGCGGAGGCGCTGGAGGAATTGCAGCGCGCCGACGGCGGCATTCCGTTAATTCTTTGGGATCCGTCGATGGGATTGCAGGATGCCGTTCATTTGGTCAAGTTGGGAGCTTTCGACGTTCTGGGCGGGGAAGCCGGACCCGAGCGGCTTGCCGCGGTTATAGAGGACGCCATCGCCGACCGCCGCAGCCAGGTATCGGCTCACCCAGACGCCGATGAGCCTTGGCGGCGGATCCTGGTCGGGTCCACCCAGCCGTTTCAGGAAGTGGTGCGGATGGTACGGCTGGTGGGAAGCCGGCGCTCCACCGTGCTGATCACGGGCGAGACCGGAACCGGCAAAGAGATGGCGGCGCGGGCGGTCCACATGGCGGGGCCGCGAGGCCGTCTGCCCATGGTGTCGGTTTGCTGCAGCGCGCTCCCCGAGAATCTGCTGGAGGCCGAGCTGTTTGGACATGTGCGGGGGGCTTTCACCGGCGCCCTCAACCAGCGCATCGGACGCTTTGAGCAGGCCGACCGCAGCACCCTGTTTCTGGACGAAATCGGAGATATGCCGCTGGAGTTGCAAGCCAAGCTGCTGCGCGTCCTGCAGGAGCGCGAGTTCCAGCGGCTGGGCAGTTCCGAGAACATACGGGTGGACGTGCGCGTGGTGGCCGCCACCAACGCCGACCTGCCGGAGCGGGTCCGGCAGGGCCGCTTTCGCGAAGACTTGTACTACCGTCTCCATGTGGTCCCCATCCATCTGCCGCCGCTGCGCGCGCGCTTGGGCGATGTGGCGGCTTTGACCCATCACTTTCTAAGGAAAATCTGCCGCTTGGAGGACCTCCCGCTGAAGCAGATCTCCCGCGAGGCGCTGCACCGGTTAAGCGAGTATTCCTGGCCCGGTAACGTGCGCCAGTTGGAAAACGCGATAGAACGCGCCATCGTCCTGAGCGGAGACCGGGCCATGCTGTACCCGTCCGACTTCCCGCTGGACGGCCCCATCCCGCGCCCGGCTACCGGGCGCGCGAGCGCCAACTTTGTGCATGTGCCCGACGACGGCCTGGATTTCGAGCAGACCGTAGGGCAGATCGCGCGCGGCATCCTGGAACAGGCGCTGCGCAAAACCAACGGAAACAAGAAAATGGCGGCCGACCTGCTGCGTCTCAAACGCACGACCTTGGCCGCAAAACTGAGGAGCCTGGAAAGCATCGCTCCGGAACTTGCGGCGATGGCCTCGGATTTCGTGCATTGCGCGTGAGGCAGACCGGATCGATGCAGGATGGAAGTCAATGCCGGATTTTCCAAGTATGCCTGAAGAGCTTCTAGCCACACAGCCAATCGGCCCGCGTCTTGGCATCGCCGTGTTGCGCAGAGTGCTGGAAGCGCACGGCGCCTGGCTCGAGCGGCGTCCGGGCGGCCGGCGGGCCAGCCTGAGCGGCGTGGTGCTGGCCGAGGCGGCCCTCGACAAAATCAATTTGGAGCGCGCCGACCTGAAAGCGGCGAACTTCATCGACGCCAGCATGTCCGGCGCTAATTTGAGCGGCGCGAGTCTGCACTTCGCCGACCTCAGCAACGCGACGCTGATCGAAGCGGACTTGTCGCACGCGGAGCTGGTGGACGCCAAACTGGACTACGCTTTGCTGGGCGGGGCGAACTGCAGTGAAGCCCGGTTTCTGCGAGTCTCCTTACGCGGCGCGAATCTGCGCGACGCACACCTGTTGGAGGCGAGCATGGAGAACTGCGACTTCGCGCGCGCCGTGCTGCACCAAGCCCAGTTGCTGCAAGCCAAGGCGTTCGACTGCAACTTCGCGGAAGCGGAACTGGAGGAAGCCAATCTTTACCACAGCGTGTTCCGGCATTGCAAGCTGTCCGGAATATCCGCCGCCGGATCGAATTGGGTCACCGCCATGGTGCAGAATTGCGAATTCCGGAGAGCCGATCTGAACTCCGCGCGTTTCGACCGGGCCGATCTGCGCCAAAGTTCCTTTTGGAAGGCCGATCTCAGCAACTGCAGCTTTCAGAACACCCGCGTGAACGGCGTCGACCTGGAAGGCGCAAACCTTACCGGCGCCCGTTTCCACGAAGCCGCCACCATGAGCGCGAGCTTTCGCGGGGCCGATCTGCGGGCCGCGCAAGGGCTCACCCCGACCCAACTCGGCCAAGCGCTTACGGACCGCGATACGATCCTGCCGGATGGTTCGCACGGTCCCTTCCTGCGGGGATCCGGGGCCAACCGGCCCTGCCGGATCTAGCTTAGCTCTCCGCGAATTAACGTACAATTCCGGCGCCCGGCGTGGCGCAGACGATNNCCACAGCGAATCTGCTGTACAGGTCCTAGCACTGCGCGGCCATCAGCGCCCCGCGCGCCGTCGAATGCAAGGGGTCGCCGGATACCCGGACTTCCGACAGCCGCAACGGAAACTCCTCGGATTGCAAGATCCTGATGAAGTGGTCCAGAAACCCTTTGGGCATAGCCGTGCCGCCACTGAGCACCAGCGGCACCGATTGCTCCAGCTTTGGCAGTTTCTGCGCCGAGGCGATGTGGGCGCGCAAGGACCCGATCAGGTTGGAGATCACTTCCTGGTAGTAGACGGTCAGCGCATTGTGAACCCGATCTGAGGTAAAGCCGTTCAATTGGAATGCCTTTTCCTTCGAGATGCGCAACCGGTTGGCGCGTTCGCCGGTCACCTGGGCGGCCTGGGCATCGATGAAATCGCCGGCCTTGGGTACGCTGAAGCTGATCACCGGCACCGACAGGACTGCCAGGCAGATATTGCATAATCCGCTGCCGCACGAAATACCCACCCCGCTGTAATTCGATGCGGCCATCTCGCCATACACCACCGCCAACCCCTCCTCGATGGGGGTGGCCTCGTAGCCCAGTTCCGCGAGAATCTGCCGGATGGAGGCCTCATGGTATCGAATCGCGCCGCTCAGGCTATCGCCCTGCGCGGGCACGCTGAAGAAAACTTTCTGCCCCTCGGCGGCCGCCCGTCCAACCAACCTGGTAATGATCCGCCGCACCACCGCGAGCGAGTACGGCTCTTCGGGATTAAGCACTCCCTGAGCCATCGGCCGACGCGTTTCGACGTGAAAAACTTCGGCGAATTTTTCCGCGTCGTTGCCCGCCACTACGATATCCGCGCCCTGCACTTCGTGGAAAACGTTCTCGCGTTGCAGAAGGCTCTCCGCGAGTTTCGAGTAGGGTAACGTCAGGAACGCGTTGAGCTGGGAATCGTATTCTTGTTTCTTGTCCTTGGCGCGCGCCACCACCACGCGGCTGGTACCCACGTCCAGCCCCAGCGGTTGCGTGTAATCCTGTTCGAGGTTGTTCATCGCTCTCTCCCGTTTCATGCTTAGTCGAAAAGCCGGGTTTGCTCGGTCTTCTTCAGCGCGCCGCCGCGCTCGAGGCACGTTCCAACACCACCGTCAACCCGGCCGCTGCCGGCGTGTCGGCTTCCGGGACGCAGCAGTCCGCGGCGTCGGCAATGCGCTGCGCCTCCTGCCGTTTGCGCTTCTGCCAGACCCGGAAGTTGTCCTGCGCGCGCGCCACTTCATCCAGATTGCTTTGCATGCGCGCCATGTATTGGCTGGTGATGCGGTCCATCTCCGCCTGAATCGCGCGGTTCTGTTCCTGGATGGCCGCCTCGAAGTTCAGCAGGTCCCGCTGGCGCGCCTCTTCGTAGTCGTTGAGGGACCGCTGCCGGACGATGGCGTCCTGCAGGATATCCTCGATCTTGGCGCCGCCCGCGTCCAGGGCCATCAACAACGCGGCGCGCTTGGATTCCGCCGGCATGCCGCCAAGGTGCGAGCTGTTCAGCATTTCCGCCACCTTCAGCACGCCGTAGCAGATACGCGGCGGTTTCACGGCCCCGCTCTGATAGATCTGCTCGAAGTCGGTGAGCAAGGCGGGAGCGCGCTCCGCGCCCAACCCGGCCAGCCGTGCGCCCGGCCCTTCGGGCTCCATTACCGCCGGTATGCGGCCGTTGGATCCATTGCCGCTTCCGCCGGTGGACAACTCCTCACGGTTTGCATTCGATAGCTGCAGCATTCGCTTCCACATACGCGTCTCCTTTACAGACGACCGCCTCGCCGCCCGAGCTGCCGGTAGTGGGTCAATTTGCGTAGCATCGCCTTTGGAGGGCGGCCAATCTTGGTCGCAGCCGCCTTTTTAGGCGGCCATAGCCGGCTGAAAGCCGCCCCCAGAGGGACCCGGGGCAGAATTGCCCGCCCTCCAATTGCAAACTGACCCACTACCGAGCTGCCAGATGCGGCTTCCGCGACGGACGTCGTTATTCTGTTTTTTCCGGTATCTCCTTAGAAGTACTCTTTTGGAGAATTTCTCTCATGTCTTTTGATGGGTGGCGGCCGCCAGCTCGCGAAATAAGAGAAAGGGATAAGATTTTTCGCTCTGCCGGACGACATATCTACGACAGACGCATGCGTAGGCCATGGCCAGGACGGAGGTTGACGCGCGAACTGCGCGAGGCGGCCGTCGGTCGCATCGCAGGTTGCATCGGGGATCCGGTTCTGCGTCTGCGGTTCCTGAGAGCGGTGGCGCCGCGGACCTCGTTTGCGCAACGGGTGTCCCCACTGCGCCTGCGCCACTGGATCCTCTGGACAGGTCTCGTATTACTGCTGCTTATCCCCTTTTTGATGAAGCTCGCAGCGGGCAAGCCGGAACCGCCACATGCCGCGCCGATCCCTCCCCGCCGGGCGGCGGCCGACGGCGCTCAGAGAACGGTTTCGGTCTGGCAAGTCGAACAAACCGGCGATGCGGAGTTTTACAGCAACGGACTGCGCGTCGATACGCGTCTGACGGTGGCCAATCGGCCCAGACTCTACGCCGCGTTTCCACGCGCTGGCGCCGCCTCCATCGACCGCGCCCGGCGCACTCAGCCGGCCGGTATTGTCTACCACACCACGGAGAGTTGCCAGGCGCCGTTTGAAGCGGAGGACACCCCGGTTCTGAAGCGTTTGGGGGAATCGCTGCTGGAGTACGTGTGCCGCAAGCGCGCCTACCACTACCTGATCGACCGCTTCGGCCGCGTATACCGGGTGGTCGCCGAGTCCGACGCCGCCAACCATGCCGGCTATTCCGTCTGGGCCGACGACGAATGGTTCTATATAAATCTCAACGAGAGCTTTCTGGGAGTTTCCTTTGAGGCCCAATCGCATCCCGGCCAGACGGAGGGAGTAGTGAGCCCGGGCCAGGTGCGCAGCGCCGCCATGTTGACGGAAATGCTCCGCAGCCGCTACCGGATTCCCGCCGGAAACTGCGTCACCCACGCGCAAGTCTCGGTGAACCCTTCCAACATGCTGGTGGGCTATCACAAAGATTGGGCGGCGGGCTTCCCGTTTGCGGAGTTAGGCTTGCCGGACAACTACCAGCGCCCGCTGCCGTCGCTGTGGGCCTTCGGCTTCGATTGCGAGCCCGCCTGGCTGGCTTCGAGCGGGAGCCGCCTGTCGTTCGGCGTCCAACTGGCGGAACAGGATTTCGTGCGCCGGGCAGCCGCGGCCGGTATACCGCCGGCGGCTTACCGGAAGGCCCTTCGCGAGCGGTACCGGGCGTGGCTGGCGGAAGCGCGCCGCGCCGGTTCGCCGGTCGCTCAACTCCGTTCCGGCTCCGTTGGCCGGTAGCCGTTCTCCAGCAGTACGCGCCGCGCGGCTTCCGCTCGATCCGGGAGCACGTAAAAGAACGCGCCCGTGCGCACCCGCTGGAAAATGAACCCGCCGCGATACTCGTCGGCTTCCACGCCGTAATCGATGCCGGCGGTCGAGAGGGTCGCTTCCAGCCGCAACGCCTCGTTCAGCTTCTTGGCGATATACACCAGCACGGAATCCTTGCCTTCAAAAAACGATGCATCTTGGCGCATGTTTTCCTTGAGAGAAGCGGCGGGCACCGCCATCTTTACCATATTAGGAGATATTTGGATGGAAGGATTAATGGCAGACGCCGCGCAAGGCTCAATCGGCCGGGAAGAGGAACTGCACTGGTTGGCGCTGACCCTGATCCCCGGCCTGGGAACGCGCATGGCGGGAAAGCTTCTGGATCGATTCCGCACGCCGCAAGCCGTGTTCCGCGCCTCGCGCACCGAGCTGGAGGCGGCCGGCGTGGGCGGCGCGGTGGCCCAGAGTATTGCGAGCGGCTGCTCGTTCGAGGACGCCCTCGACCAGCAGCGTAAGATGGCGGAGCACGGAGCAGTCGCCATCGTGCGCGGCGACCCGCGCTATCCGGCTCTGCTGCGCGAGATTTTCGATCCGCCCATCCTGCTGTTTGCCCGCGGACGCCTGGAACTCCTGCAGCCCTTCCATTTCGCGGTGGTCGGCACCCGGCGGCCTACGCCCTATGGTTTGGCTGCCGCCGAAAGGCTGTCCGCCGACCTGGCGCGCGCCGGACTCACCATCGTCAGCGGGATGGCGCGCGGCATCGACACCGCCGCGCACAAAGGCGCGTTTTCCGCTGGCGGCGACACGGTGGCGGTGTTGGGTTGTGGCGTGGACGTGGTCTACCCTTCGGAGAACCGCAAGCTGGCCGCCGACCTCACCGCGAAAGGACTACTGCTGTCGGAGTTCGCCATGGGATCGACCGCATTTCCCCAGAACTTCCCCATCCGCAACCGGATCATCAGCGGCTTGAGCGCCGGCGTCCTGGTGGTGGAAGGCGCCCAATACAGCGGCTCGGCCATCACCGCGAAGCTGGCGCTGGACCAGGGCCGGGAGTGTTTCGCCGTTCCCGGCAACATTACGTCCAAAGCGAGTTGGGGGCCTAACCTATTGATAAAACAGGGCGCCAAGCTGGTGCAGGACTGGAACGACGTAATCGTGGAACTTCCCGCGGAGGTCCGCCGTCAGTTAATCGAGCGGGGCCGGACCCGCCTAATGGGGAACGCCGGTGCATCCCAAGACGGCGGCCGGACATCCCAGTTAGAGGGATCTCTGCCCGAGGTCGGCCGCAGGCTGCTCGCCGTCCTGAAAGTGGATACCGCCATACATTTGGACGATCTGCTTCAGATTGTGGAAGATAGCTCGGCTTCCGAACTGATCGCCGCGCTTTTCGAGCTGGAAATGCTGGGCCTCGTCAAGCAGCTTCCCGGAAAGCACTTCGTGAAAGTGTGGTAGCCTCTGGGGTATCTGTGGAAGGTTATTGAAGTCTTTTTATGCCGAAAGCTCTCGTAATCGTGGAATCGCCAGTCAAGGCGAAAACCATCAATAAATATCTGGGTAAGCAATACATCGTCAAAGCTTCGCTGGGCCATATTAAGGATCTCCCCAAGAAAGATCTGGCCGTGGATGTGGAGCACGGCTTCGAGCCGCGCTATGAAATCATCGAAGGCAAACGCAAACTGCTTGGCGAGTTAAGACAAGCCGCCAAGGGCGTGGAATCCATCTACCTGGCAGCCGACCCCGACCGCGAAGGGGAAGCCATCTGCCTCCACCTGCAAGAGGAATTGCAAGGCAAGAAGGGCGGCGGGCCGCGCATCTACCGGGTGATGTTCAACGAGATCACCAAGAACGCCATTCAGAAGGCGTTCCAAAACCCCGGCATGGTCGATGAAAAGCTGGTCGACGCGCAGCAGGCGCGCCGCGTGCTGGACCGGTTGGTGGGTTACAAGATATCGCCGCTTCTATGGGATAAAGTCCGGCGGGGCCTCTCCGCCGGCCGCGTGCAAACCGTAGCGTTGCGTGTGATCGTGGAGCGCGAGAGCGAAATCGCCGCGTTCCTCAAGAACGAGTATTGGACCATCGACGCGGACCTGGGCGCGCGCAAACCGCCGCTGCTGAACGCGCACCTGATCAAAAAGGACGACCAGACGCCGGAGCTCGGCAGCCAGGAGGTCACTGATCGGGTGGTCGCGCAACTCGATGGCGCGGATTACATCGTCAAGTCGGTCGGTACGCGCGAGAAGCGCCGCAATCCGGTGGCGCCCTTCATCACCTCCACACTGCAGCAGGAATCTTCGCGCAAGCTGCGCTTCAGCGTCAAGCGCACCATGATCCTGGCGCAAAGGCTCTACGAGGGCATCGAGCTGGGCAAAGAGGGCGCGGTCGGCCTGATCACCTACATGCGCACGGACTCCACGCGGATTTCCGAAGACGCGCTGCAGGAAGCGCGCGCTTATATCGCGGTCAAGTTCGGGGCGGAGTTTCTGCCGGAGTCCGCCAATATTTACAAGTCCAAGAAGGAGGCCCAGGATGCGCACGAAGCCATCCGCCCCACTTCCATGGAGTACAGCCCCGACGACGTGGCCAAGTATCTGGCGGAGGACGAACTCAAACTCTACCGCCTGATCTGGAACCGCTTCGTGGCCTGCCAGATGGCGCCCGCGGTTTTCGACCAGACCACCATCGACATCTCGGCGCGCGGCAAGGACGCCAGCGATTACCTCTTTCGCGCCACCGGGTCGGTGCTCAAGTTTGGCGGCTTTCTCCGGGTCTACGAAGAGGGCAAGGACCAGGTCGACGAAGAAGACGAGGAGACCAAACACAGGCTCCCCGCCGTGGCCGAGGGTGAACATCTCAAGTTCCGCCACCTTCTGCCCGAGCAGCACTTCACCGAGCCGCCGCCGCGCTACAACGAGGCCACGCTGGTGAAGAAACTGGAAGCCGACGGCGTGGGCCGTCCGTCCACCTACGCCTCCATCCTCTCCACCATTCAGGAACGCGAGTACGTGAAGAAGGAGGGCGGTCGGTTCTACCCCACCGAGCTGGGCAGAGTGGTGACCGGGCTGCTGCTGGAGAACTTCGACGATATCTTCGACATTCAATACACCGCGCGCATGGAAGAGGAGCTGGACGAGATCGAAGCGGGGAAGATTCCCTGGCGCGAGGCCATCGGCGAGTTCTACGAAAGGTTCGACAAGGACCTGAAGCACGCCGAAGAGCACATGACCGACATCAAGCGGATGGAGCGGCCCACCGGCTTGACGTGCGAGAAGTGCGGCAAGGATCTGGTGATCAAGTGGGGCCGGCACGGCAGCTTCATCGCCTGCACCGGATATCCCGATTGCACTTACACACGCGAGCTCACCGTGGATCTGCCGGATGTGGACAAGGTGGACCTGTCCGAGCAGGGCGACGAGGAATACTGCGAGAACTGCGGCCGTCCCATGGTGCTGAAGAAGGGCCGCTTCGGGACCTTCTTCGCCTGCACCGGGTATCCGGACTGCAAGACCACCAAGCCCATCGGCGGCACGCAGAAGAAGCCCGATGTGCAGCTCGACGAGAAGTGCCCGCAGTGCGGCAGCAATATGGTGCTGAAGACGGGCCGCTTCGGCGAGTTTACAGCCTGCGGCAACTATCCGACGTGCAAGCACGTCAAGCAGAAGACCATCGGCATGAAGTGCCCGGAGTGCAGCGACGGCGAAGTGGTGGAGCGGCGCTCCAAGCGCGGCAAGACGTTCTATGGGTGCAACCGGTGGCCGGACTGCAACTTCGTCACGTGGGGCAAGCCGGTGCAGGAGAAATGCCCCGAGTGCGGCGGACCGTATATGGTGGAGAAGTGGCTGAAGGCCGGGCCGGTGCTGCAATGTCCCAA
>PMVV01000315.1 GCA_003166475.1 Bryobacterales bacterium
CAAAGTAAGCGGCATTGGGTTGGTAACCTGCAGGCCGATTGTTAATCGGCCTTTCGCCAGCGAAGCTCGCGGACTGAGGTCCGCCGCAACGCTCTAAATTCTAAATCATGCGCCATGCTGCTAGCGCGTGAAGCGGGTGGCCTTGCGGGCCGCGTGCCGCTCCAGCGCCAGCTCGATCAGGCGATCCACCAGCGCGGCAAACCCGAGCCCGCTGTGCTCCCACATCTTGGGATACATGCTGATGGAGGTGAAGCCGGGGATGGTGTTGATCTCGTTCAGGTAGAGCTTGCCGGTGGCGGACTCCAGCAGGAAATCGACGCGCGCCATGCCTTCGCATCCGACTGCGCGGAAGCATTCCACAGCCAAGCGACGCAGTTCAGCCGTCTGCTCCTCGCTCAACTCCGCGGGCAGGCGGAACTGCGCCCGGTCGAGCAGGTATTTGTCTTCGTAGTCGTAGAATTCCTTGGATGGCAGGATTTCGCAGGGCAGTGAAGCCACCGGATCGTCGTTGCCCAGCACCGCGCATTCCAGCTCGCGGCCAATGATCGCGCGCTCCACGATGATCTTGCGGTCGAATTCGGCGGCCAGCCGCATGGCCGGCTCCAACTCGGCCGCGGTGTGAACTTTCGAAATCCCGACGGAAGAGCCCAGGTTGGCGGGCTTCACGAAGACCGGAAACGGAAACCCTTTCGCAATCGGCGCGGGATCCAGTTCATGCCTTGCTTGCACGACATATTCCACGACCGGCAGGTCGCGCTCCATGCAGATGCGCTTGGTCATCTCCTTATCCATGGAGACGGAAGAAGCCAGCACCGCTGCGCCGACATAGGGCAGGTCCGCAAGCTCCAGCAAGCCCTGCACCGTGCCGTCTTCGCCGAAGGTGCCGTGTAAAACGGGAAACACCACGTCTATTTCCGGCTGCGCCCCCGGCTCCGGGAGAATCGGCTCGGGCGCCCATTTGCCCATCGGATCGATGAAGTACTCCATGACGTCATAGCGATCGCGATCCAGCGCCGCCATGATGGATTTGGCCGAACGGATGGAAATCTCGTGTTCGCCGCTGCGTCCGCCGTAGATGACGGCGACTGTGGTTTTCATAGGATCTTCTTACCCATGGCCGACATGATCATTTCGACTGCCAAATCCGCCGTGCGGTTGATTTCGTCGATCACCGGGTTGACTTCGACCACTTCCATGGAAAGCATGCGGCCGTTGTCGCAGATCAACTCCATGGCCAGGTGCGCTTCGCGGTAGGTGGCGCCGCCGCGCACCGGAGTGCCCACGCCGGGGGCGAACTGCGGGTCCACCCAATCCATGTCGAGCGAGAGGTGGAATCCGGCGGTGTCTTCGGTGGCGATGCGGAAGGCTTCGTCCATGACCGAGCGCAGGCCGCGCTCGTCGATGTCGCGCATAGTGAAGGCGCGCACTCCGGTTTCGCGCACGTGGCCTTTTTCGAGCGCATCCACATCGCGCAGGCCGACCAGCACGGTCTTGCGCGGATTGACTTTGGGCGCGTAGCCCAGCAGGTTGGTCAACTCGGGCGGACCGAGGCCCACGCAGCATGCCAGGGGCATGCCGTGCACGTTGCCGCTGGGCGAGGTTTCGGGGGTGTTCATGTCGGCGTGCGCGTCGATCCAGATGAGTCCGATTTCCTGCTTCTTGCGGCGGAAATGGCGGGAAACTCCGGCCACGGTGCCGACAGCCACGGAATGGTCGCCGCCCAGCACCAGGGGCATCTTTTTCTTGGTAAGCGCGCGATCCACCATGGTCGCCAGGCGCTTGCAGGCGAGGGCGATTTGCGGCAGGTACCGGGCGCGGTCGGGACCTTCCGGCAGGCTTTCCGGCTGGTCCACCGGGACGTTGCCGAGATCGTCAGCGTGGTAGCCCAGGGCCGCCAGCCGCTTATTCAGATTGGCGACGCGCATGGCGGATGGACCCATGTCCACGCCGCGGCGGCCTTGGCCGAGGTCGAGGGGCGCGCCGATGATGGCGATGTGGGAATGTTGCATGACGTGTGTGTACCGAGGCGAGACGCCATCGACGAGTTTATCGCAATGGGTTGGGTCGGCGGGGGGCGGGGCGTAGCGACGCTGAGCGAGGGCGGGCCAAGAGCGGGACTGAGAGTCCCGCGCAGGCCAGGGGCCTGCCCCACGATTACCGGAGCATTCCTGTGGAGTACCGCAGCACCGCGTACGACCTCTGGTAATCGTACTTCGCAGCGAGATTCTCCACCTCCGCCTGCGTCAGATTCAACTGCGCCTGGGTCAGCTCTACGATCGAGCTCAGTCCCAGGTTATAGCGTCCTTGGGCCAGATCGAGCGCCATGGTAGCTTGCCGGAGCAACTCCGCGGTCACGTCCAGTTGGTGGTAGGCCGTCGTCGAATCGCTCCATGCCACACGCACATCGCGCGCGATGCCCTCTTCCAGATCGCGCACTCTCTGATCGGCAGCCTGCGCCTTGAAGCGCGCGGCTTCCCGGCGCGCGGTAAACAATCCGCCGTTGAAAATGGGGATCTCCACATTCACCGCCGCGCTTTCATATTCGTTGGGAACCGGCGCGGTAGTCAATTGGTGGATGAAAGGGATGAAGCCGCCCACGCCGACCAGACTTACGGTGGGACGGGAGAGGTCATGCTCGGCGCGTTCGAACCGGTATGCCGATTCCCTCTCCAGCCGCACACCCGCCAACTCCGGGCGCTGTTGGAAGGCCTGCGTCACCATGTCGGCGGAATCCGCGGCCGGACTGGGCGGGAGCGGTTCCTCGTTCAGCTTGTAGGTTTGTTGCTGGTCGAGGCCCAGCGCCCGCGTCAACTCCGCGAACGCCTGCGCCACGCCGTCTTGCGCGCGGATCAGCATTAACTTCGCCTGCGCCAGGCCCACCGCGGCGAAGCTCACGTCCAGTTGCGACCGCAGCTTGTTCTGCGCCAGCGTGGTCACCTGGTCCACCAGAAGCTGGCGCGCGGCCACAGTCTCCTCCGCCACCTGTATCAGCGCCTGGGCCTGCAGCGCCTGGACGTAAGCCTGATTTACGCGCAGCAGCACGTCGTAGCGGGTGGCCTGATACTGCTGGGAACTGGCCTGGGCTTGCAGCCTGGAGCTGGCCACCAGGTTGCGCGTGCGGCCCGAATCGGTGATGATCTGGCTCAGTGTGATCCCCTGGCCAAAGCGGTCCCACACACGCGAGGCCACAAGGTAACCCGCGCCGATGCGCGCCTGAGGATTCCCCTGCGAGCCGGTGATGTCGCCTTGGAGCGTTGGGAAGTATGCCGAACGCGCTTCCGCCACCGCTTGTTGGGATGCCTGTGAGTTCAGTTGGGCGGCCTGCACTTGCGGATGATTCTTGATAGCTAATGCTTCGGCATCCTGGAGCGTGAGCGACGGGGGCGAAGTTTGCGCGCAGCATGCGGCCGCCAGGATCAGCGCCAGGCAGGCGCGGCCTGGGAAGCCGCCGCAGGCTGAGAGCCTGCCCCACAATTCTGTTCTGCCCCACAAGACCAGGCGGCAGCTTCCAGCAATGGGCATTGGGAGTGGTCTTCTCATGCGGTCTCCGGTTGCTCCGTGCCGCGTCGTTTCTTTCCATAGACGAGTAGATAGGCGGCAGGGACGATGAACACAGTCAACAGTACGGATGAAGTCAAGCCCCCGATGATGGCGCGCGCCATCGGGGTGTATTGCTCGGCTCCGGTACCTAACTTCAAAGCCATGGGAATCATCCCGATGATAGTGGCCAGCGAGGTCATCAGAATCGGACGCAACCGTACGCGGCACGCCGTGATGATGGCGTCGGTCACCGGCAATCCCTGTTCTTCCAGCTTGTGCGCGAAATCCACGATCAGGATGCTGTTGGAATCCGCGATTCCCACCAGCATCAGCACGCCCATCAGCGACATGACGTTCAGCGTTGTATGGGTCAAGGGCAAAATGATCAACACGCCCACAAAGCCCATGGGAATCGCCAGCATGATCAGCACCGGATCTACGAAGGACCGGAACTGAGCTACCAGGATGAGATAGAGGAGAAGGAAAGACAGCATAAAGCCGAAGCCGAAGCTCTTGAAAGACGCCTGCATGCCTTCCACCATGCCGTGCAAGTCCACGCGGACGTTTTCGGGTTTCTTGACCTCCGCCAGGATGTTCTGAATGCTGTTCGTGACGTGCCCCAGGTCCTCTCCGGCGGGAGTCACATAGATGTCCGTCACGCGCTGGATCTGGTGGTGATCGATTTCCGTGGGAGTCTGAATGCGGGTCAGCTTGACGACGGAATCCAGGGTGGTCGGAAGAGTCGCGTTGGGCGCGTGCAGCGGAATATTGCGCAGATCCAGCATATCGTGTATGGCCGGCAGCCCATGTTCGTAGTACTGGACGGTAAGGTAGTAATCGTTCCCGCTTTTGTCGTCGACCCAGTAATTGGGCGCGATCATGTAATTGGAGTTCAGCGCGGTGATCACATTATCCACGACGTCTTTTTGCGTAAGACCCAGTTCGCCCGCGTGTACCCGGTCGACATCCAGCCGGATGCCGGGATAGTTCATATCCTGCGGGATGTAGACTTCGCCCACGTTGCCCAGAGACCGGATGCGGGTAGCCAGGTCTTGCGCAAAAGCGAAGTTCCTCTTCAAGTTCGAGCCGCTGACCTGCACGTCGATAGGCGCGGGCATGCCCGAGTTGATGACCGCGTCCACCATCGAACCGCTCTGGAAGAACGTACGCACGTCCGGCAATTGCGCGGCGATGGCCTTTCTGACGCGGGCGATGTACTCGAAGCTGCTTGTCTCATGATCGTCGTTCAACGCTACTTGAATGGTGCTGGTATACTCGCCCGCGTTGTCTGTATACAGGGACGAGAAATCGTTCACCACTCCGATGTTAGAGAGCACCATCTTGAAATCGTGGGGGCTTACGACCTTGTGAATCAGGTCTTCCACTTTCTTTACATACTGTTCGGTCACTTCAATCCGCGTGCCGGTGGGGGCCTTCATGTTGATGGTGAACTGGCCCGCGTCGGTTCGGGGAAAGAACGCCACGCCGCAGAACGGATAGATCCCCAGACTGAGGAGAAACACGCCCGCCAGCGCCAGCACGGTCCAGCCCGGCCGTACCAGCGCGCGGCGTACCCAGCGTTCGTATAAATCCAGAACCTTGCCGAATCCCCGGTTGAACCAGGCGTTGAACCTATCCCCTAACGACTTACCGCCAGGATGCGCCGCGACGGGGTGTTCGGCCCCGCCTTCGACCGGCGCGTGCTGTTTCAGAAATCGCGAGCAGAACAGCGGGATTACGGTCATCGCTACTACGAACGACGCCAGCAACGAGAGCGAGAAGGCCAGCGCCAGAGCGGAGAAGAGGAACTTACTCACGCCGTAGAGGAACACTACCGGGAAGAAATCCACGACGTCCACCAGCGTAGCCGCCAGCACGGCCAGGCTCACTTCCGCGCCACCCACTTCCGCTGCGATGCGCGGCAACGCGCCCATTTCCAAGTGCCGGTAGATGTTCTCCAGCGAGATTACCGAGTTATCGATCACCCGCGAGAAGGCCAGCGCCATCCCGCCCAGGATCATGGTATTCACCGTGCTGCCCATCAGGGCCAGCACCACGAATGCCGCCACGGCCGAGAGCGGAATCGAAAGCAGTACAGCCGAGGTGGCCCGCACACTCCCCAGGAAGACCAGGATCATGATGCTGGTCAGGACCAGTCCGATGGCGCCTTCATGCAGCACCGTCTCCAAGGCCGCTTTCACATATACCGACTGATCGAACACTACCTTGGTGACTAATTGCTTCGGAAGATCGAACAGGTGGGAAGTCAGCTTGCGAACGCCATCCACCACTTCAATCGTGTTGGTATCCCCGCCCTGCTTCATGATCGGAATATATGCGGAACGCTGGCCGTCCACGCGCACGATGTTGTACTGGAGCTGGTTGGAGTCCTCCGCATGGCCGACATCCGAGATGGTCACCCAGGATTTGCCGGCCGTCTTGATGGGCAGCTTATTCAATTCGCCCATGTCCTTGACCATGCTATTCGAGTAGACGTAATAGTCGGTTGGGCCGACCTTTACGTCTCCCGCCGGTATGATCAGGTTTGAGTTGTTCACCGCAGTCACCACGTCCATGGGACTGAGTTGGCGGGAAGCCATCTTGTACGGGTCGACATAAACCATGATCTGGCGGTACTTGCCGCCGAACGGCGGCGGGATCTCGGCGCCTTTCAGCACGGCGATCTGGTTGCGGATCTGGAATTGGGCGTAGTCGTGAAGCTGCGTCTCGTTGAGCCCTTCGCCCGAGACGGTCACCAGGCAGACCGGCAAGCTGGAGGCGTCGAACTTCAGCACCACTGGCGGTAAGGTGCCCGGCGGCAGCCGTTTCAGGTCGGCCAGCGCCAGGTTGGAGAGTTGCGTGACGTCGGCGTCCGCGCTGGTGCCCGGCTGGAAGTGCACCTTGATGATACTGACGCCCAGCAACGAGCGCGACTCGGAATGGTCCACGCCGCTGGCCAGCGTGAAGAAGCGTTCCAGCGGATTGGTGATGTCGAACTCGATGTCTTCCGGCGGCATGCCGGAGTAAAAGGTGGCCACCACCACCTCGGGAATATTGATGGCGGGAAACAGGTCCACGGGCATGCGCGCCAGGCTGACTACGCCAATGGCCACGAGCGCGAGGCAGACGACGATGATGAAGTACGGATTGCGAATGGAGAAGCCCGGCATGGACGCCTAATTCTTGCCTTCGTAGTTCAAAAGGTCGACCGTTTTGGGCCGCACCGTCTCGCCGGGCTTCAGAGCGCCGCGATCGCCGACTACCACTTGCTCGCCGTCCGCCACGCCCGCCAGCGCTTCCGCGTAGCCGGCATTCTGAACGCCCAGCGTCACGGTCCGCTCCTCAATCTTGTTGGCCGGGTTCACCACTAACACGCTGCTGCGGTCGCCCTGGCGGTCCACGGCCTGCAGCGGCACCACTAGCGCGGCGCCCTTGCGCTCCAGCCTGAGAGTGACCTCCGCGTACATACCCTCGATCAGCACGCGGTTCGGGTTGGGCACATCCACCTCCGTGTGCATGGTGCGCGTGTCCGCCTTCACGTCCACCGAAAACCGGGCCACTTTGCCTGGAAACGTCTTGTTTAGCGACGGAATCCGCACCTCCAACGGATCGCCCACGTGGATGTAACGTACATCGGATTCCGGCACCGGAATCACCAGCCGGAACAAGTTGTCCTGCGAGAGCTTGACCAGCGGCATGGCTTGCGTGCTGGACGTAGTGCCGGCCTGCATCAGCATGCCCAGATTGGCGTAGCGCTCGGTGACCACGCCGGCAAACGGAGCCGTGATGCGCGAGTAATCGGCCAGCACCTGGTCGTGCACCAGCCTGGCCTGGGCGCCGGCCAACTGGCTTTGCGCCGACTGCAATCCCGATTGGGAGGCTTCCACCTGCGCCTCAGACGCCAAGTCTTTTCCCTCCCAATCGTCCACTTCCTGCTGCGCGACCAGCCCGGGCTTGGAATCCGACACGGTCTTTAAGCGGTTGTACTGCAAGTGAGCGACTTTGTGTTGGGCTTCCACGCGGTTCAGCTCACGCTCGGCGTGCGTCACCTGTTCGGTCATGTTATTGATGGCCGCTTTGTCCTGTTCCAACTGCGCTTGGAGTTCCGGAATTTCCAGGACCGCCATCAATTGTCCTTGTGACACGCGGGTGCCGTAGTCCACTTTGAGATCCCGCACGTAGCCGGATTCCTTGGCGTAAACGTCGATTTCCTGAAAGGGCACCAGTTCGGAGGACAAGGTCAACTGGCGCTCCAGGGGCATGCGGATCGCTCTTGTGACTCCAACGGTTGGGTCTTCCACGGCTTCCGCCCGGCTGCGGCGGGAACAAGCCGAGGTGCCGGCTGCCGCGAGCGCGACGATGGCAAACGCTGCGATTGTGCGCAGATTATCGGGGAATCCTCTGGGTCGCGCGCAGCATGGCATCCTGCCCCACAAGTTCATTGACCTACTTGGATGCATGTCCGCTCCGTTCGATATGGTCGCGGAGCTTTGCTAGGGAGAAATGCCCTGGCTGGCATAACTGGATCAGTTCGCTCTCTTGCGCCAGCAGTTCGGCTGCGACTTTGGGGATCTCTCCGGCAATGGCGGCCGGAACCGAGACAACTCCATGCATGTCCCCGTGCAGCAGGTCGCCCGGATTCACCGTCAGTCCTCCAACTTCGACGGGTCCGCCATAATCCACCACGTGCGCGTAAGCGTGCGACACCGCAACGCCCGCCGCATAGAGATGAAAACCGGCTCGCTCAATGCCGGGCAAGTCCCGCACTGCGCCGTTGGTGACGTATCCGATGCACTCCAGCGCGCGGCCGATATGCACGTGGATTTCGCCGAGCAGTGCGCCGAATCCCGGCCTGGCATCCATATCTTGGAGGACGATCACGCGCGGCGCGGGGATGGTCGCCAGATACTCCCACCAATCCATGCGTTCGTGGTACCAATACCCCGCTGTGGGAGCCGACACGGTGCGGATCCGGCCGGTGGCTGCATAGCCCACCATGGGAGGAAGGCTGGGCGACAGGCATCGCACCGAAATATCGGTGAACCCCTCGTTGCGCAGCCGTACATCCAGCCGCTCGATGGCGTTGGAAACGGTACACGTATCCAGGGTCCGCAACTGCTCCAGGACTCCGGGAGGAACCTGCCTGATCGTCTCGTCGATGGTCACTACGACCGATCATAGGTGAGCCGGGCCGCGTCAGGGTATACCCTGGACTTGGTATTTTGAGCCGGAATGTGCGGTACCGCACCTTGGCGCCTGAGGGCTAGGGGCTGGGGCTTTGTTAGTTGAGAGTTGGCGCTTGGTCAGGTTCGCCGGAGATGCGATATTGCAGGACTGGGCCGGTGCTACAGTGATTGGTAGGCAAAAACCAAAATGGAAACTTCGGAAGGCGAGATCGTCTTGCGATTCGAACAGAAGGTCCGGCGCTCACGGACACGCTCCCGCCTCGCGCTAGCAGTCGCAGTTCTAAGCCTTTGTGGTTGTTTCCGGAAGCCCGCGCCGCCGCGCCTGACCGAGGTCACAGTCGGGACGCCCATCCGGCAAGATGTGCCCGTGTACTCGCAATGGATCGGAACAACGGTCGGGTTTATCGATGCGGAGATCCATTCGAAGGTCACCGGATATTTGATGGCGCAAGATTATCGAGAAGGATCCCTGGTCAAAATGGGAGACCTTCTCTTCGAGGTCGACCCGCGACCCTTCCAGGCAGTTGTCGACCAGGCAAATGCCCAAGTCAATGTCGCCATCGCCCAACTTACGCAGGCGAAAGCCGATGTAGACGCCGCTAAGGCCGAAATCGACCGGGCCGAAGCCGCGCAACTCAAGACGGAGTTGGATGTAAAGCGCTATGCGCCCCTTGCCAAGGACGGCACAGTCAGCCAACAGGAACTTGACGACGCCGTGCAATCCAACCTCGCGAATCTTGCCTCGGTGGCGGCGGCGAAAGGGAAATACGACCGTTCCATAGCGGCGGTCACTGCCGCGGAGGCACAAATCGGAGTTGCGCGCAGTTCCTTGCATGCCGCGCAGTTAAACCTCGACTTCACAAAAGTGAAGTCGCCGGTGAACGGGATTGCGGGAATTCACTCCGCCAACATCGGAGACCTGGTCGGAACGGACCAGCGGACGCTTCTGACAACGGTCTCGCAGATCGATCCCATTTTGGTGCAGTTTCCAATCAGCGAGCAGGAATACCTTCAGCTTCGCGATTTCTTCCTGGCGAAAGACGCCGCCCTGCAATCTTCGTTGGAGTTGATACTCTCCGACGGCAGCGTTTATCCAATCAAGGGCAAGATCGACATTGTTGGCCGGCAGGTAGAATCCTCGACTGGAACGCTGCGGATTCGCGCCATTTTCTCGAATCCGGGGAACGTACTTCGACCCGGCCAGTATTCCAGAATTCGCGCGGCCACCTCGGTGCGAAAAGACGCATTGCTGGTTCCTCAACGCGCCGTCCAGCAATTGCAGGGCGAGTTCGAACTCGCTCTCGTGGGACCGGACAATAAAGTCACCTTCCGGACTGTGAAGGCCGGGGACCGGGTTGGGTCATATTGGGTGATCGATCAAGGGTTGAACCCAACCGACCGGGTGGTCGTCGAGGGACTCCAGGATATAAAGACCGGACAAACGGTCGATCCAAAGCCGGCCAAGATGCCTCCTCTGAATGCAGGTCCGCCAATCAGTCTGGGCCGAGCTTCTTAATGTCGAAATTCTTTATTAATCGGCCCGTCACTGCAATTGTGATCTCTATTCTGATCGTGATTGCGGGAATCATCATGGCCCGGCGGCTTCCCATCGCCCAATTCCCGTCAATCGCCCCGCCGGAAATCGTAGTCACGACGAACTATGTCGGGGCGGACGCGCTTACGATTGAAAGCTCGGTTGCCACGCCCATCGAAGAAGCCATGGCGGGAGTCGAAGGCATGCTCTACATGCGGTCGTTCAATGCCAACGATGGAACCATGAAGTTGAGGATCGATTTCGACCTCGATCTGGATCCGAACATCGCTGAGGTGTTTTCCGAGATACGAGTAAACCGGGCGCTTCCCCAGCTTCCGCCCTCAGTCCGTAACCAAGGAGTCACGATCGCAAAATCTCATGTTAGCCCCTTGATGATCATCGCCCTTTCCTCCCCGAAAGGCACGCGAGACGCCAAATTCCTGGCTAACTATGCGTACATCAATATCATCGATGCTTTGACCCGCGTCCGGGGTATCGGCTCCGTGGTGGTGCAAGGAGCGGGCGCCTATGCCATGCGGCAATGGGTCAAGCCAGACCAGTTAGCCAGCCTGGGGGTTACGGTTCCCGACCTGGTGAAAGCGATTGAGCAACAGAATACGGTTAATCCTTCCGGCCAGGTAGGAGCCGAGCCGGCCCCGCCGGGCCAGGAATTCACGTACACGATGCGCGCGCAGGGCCGTTTGGTCACGGAACAGGACTTTGGCGACGTGGTTATTCGCGAGAACAAGGATGGTTCGGTTGTGCGGATGAGGGACGTCGCCCGGATCGAACTGGGGACGCAGACGTACAACGTAATCGGGCGGCTGAACGATGCGCCAGCGGCGATTATCAATGTGTTTCAGTTGCCGGGCTACAACGCCGTCGCAGCCGTTGATGGCGTCCGGATAATGATGGCTCAGTTAAAAGAACAGTTTCCGGACGATGTGGATTTCGTGGTTTCTCTCGACACTACGCTTTCCGTGCGCGAAGGCATCAAGGAAATCGTCACCACGTTATGGGAAGCGCTGCTTTTGGTGATCTTAGTCGTCTTCATTTTCCTGCAGAGCTTCAGAACGACTTTGATTCCCGCGTTGACGGTGCCAGTGTCTCTGCTGGGCACTTTCATTTTTTTCCCGATGCTGGGATTTTCCATCAATTCACTCTCTCTTTTCGGGCTGGTCCTCGCAATCGGCCTGGTGGTTGACGATGCGATTGTCGTGGTGGAAGCGGTGGAATTGAACATGGCCGCGGGCCTCAGCCCCAAGGATGCTTCGCTGAAAGCCATGGAACAGGTGGGCGGTCCGGTTGTGGCGATCGCGCTCATCCTGGCGGCCGTGTTTGTTCCCACGGCATTCATTCCCGGCATCACGGGCCGTTTATATCAGCAGTTCGCCGTAACGATCGCCATCTCGGTTATCATCTCGGCCTTCAACGCGTTGTCGCTGAGCCCCGCTCTTTGCTCATTGCTGCTCAAGCCGAAGCATGAATCCCACGGTCTGTTGCAGCGGCTCTTCGGAGGATTCAACCGCCTCTTCGAGAAGGCGACGAAGCGGTATGTCGGCATTTCTGGCGCCCTGATACGAAAGATGGCCATCAGCCTCGCACTCCTTGCCGTGATCGCAGGCGCGGCGCTTCTGGTTGGGAGCAGACTGCCTTCCGGGTTCCTTCCCACGGAAGATCAGGGCTTTTTCTATCTGAATATCCAACTTCCGGACGCAGCCTCGCTGCAGCGTACGGACGCTTTCACCAAAGAAGTGGAAGCGGTGCTCAAACAGACGGACGGCGTGCAATATTATAGTACGATTGTGGGCAGCAGCCTACTCACCCAGACCAACGCCACTTATAGCGCCTTCGTTTTCGTGGCCCTGAAGCCGTGGGACAAACGGAAGAGCAAGGAGACAAGCATTCAATCCATCATGGCATCGGTCAACGCCAGGCTCGACAGGATGCCGGCGGGACACGCATTCGCTTTTTCGCCGCCCGCTATCTCCGGCGTCGGGACGTCCGGCGGCTTCAGTTTCATGCTCGAAGATCGGGTGGGCAAAGACGTCGCGTATCTCGCCGAAAACACCGATCGATTCCTTGAGGCCGCGCGCAAACGGCCTGAATTGACCAGGCTCAACAGTTCGTTGAACGCTCAGGTTCCCCAGGTGCTGGTTCAGGTAGATCGAGACAAAGTTCTGAAACAAGGCGTGGAAATAGACGATGTATACAGTACGCTGCGCGCCTTCATGGGATCGTTATTCGTGAATTACTTCAACCGTTTCGGGCGTGCATGGCAGGTCTACATCGCCGCCGAGGACGGATACCGTTCCCAGGCCAAAGATGTAATGAATTTCTTCGTCCGGAACAAAGAGGGAGAGATGTTACCGCTTTCCTCCGTGGTTTCGCTTCAGACAAGAGCGGGGCCGGAATTCACTTCGCGGTTCAACGAATATCGCGCAGTGGAGATCACCGGGTCTCCGGCCGCCGGCTACAGCACGGTGAAGGCCATGGCGGCGTTGGAGCAGGTAGCTAATGAAGTGCTCCCGAAAGGTATGGGGTACGATTGGAACGCCCTTTCCTACCAGCAGAAGAAAGCCTCGACCCAGGTAGGTCCCGCCGCGGTCTTCGGCTTTTCATTGCTCGTTGTGTTTCTGATTCTGGCGGCGCAGTATGAGAGTTGGGCTCTTCCGTTCAGCGTGCTGTTAGCCACCCCGATCGCCGTCTTTGGCGCGTTTCTGGCCCTTTGGATCAGGGGCTTTGAGAATAATGTGTACGCTCAAATCGGCTTGGTTATGTTGATTGGCTTATCGGCAAAGAACGCCATCTTGATCGTCGAGTTCGCCAGAACGGAACGCATGAAGGGCAAGTCCGCGGTGGATGCGGCTTTGGAGGGCGCGCGTATTCGTCTCAGACCGATCTTGATGACGGCCTTCGCTTTTATTTTCGGCACCATTCCCCTGGCAATCGCCAGCGGCGCGGGCGCGGTTGCGAGGCGAATCCTTGGAACGGCGGTAATCGGCGGCATGCTGGCGGCTACCTTGTTCGCGATTTTCATCATCCCCGTCACGTATTACGCGGTGGAACATTTCAAGGATAGGTTAGCCGGGCGAAAGGGCGTGTCATGAAGTTCTTGTCAGCAGCCATTCCCGCCTTCAGTCTGGTGCTCAGTGGATGCCTGGTGGGACCGAATTACAAGCGCCCGACGATCGCTGCCCCGGCGGTGTTCCGCGGGCAACCCACCGCGGAACAAAGCTCGTTCGCCGATCAGGGTTGGTGGAACGTTTACTCCGATCCGTTCTTGAATGCGCTCATCAAAGAGGCGCTGAAGAACAACTATGACTTGAAAACGGCCATCGCCCGAGCCAAAGAGGCCGAGGCATATCGCGGGGTGGCCCGGTCTGCTTACTTTCCCACCGTGGGCCTGGAGTCCGCAGTCCAACGGGATCGCGGCGTCTATAAATACGACCCCGATCTGCAACTTCAGACCGACACCCAAACCAGCAATCTGTTTTTGGGAGGCCTTTCCACTGCCTGGGAGGTCGATTTGTGGGGCCGCATTCGAAGATCGGCCGAAGCGGCCAACGCGGAGTATCTGGCTACGGAAGAAGGCCGGCGCGGATTGATGCTGGCGCTAATTACCGAGGTGGCGCAGGATTACCTGGAATTGGTGGAATTGGACGGGCGCCTGGCAGTAGCCCGCAACAGCCGGGATGCCTTCGAAGCCACACACACCCTGTTCAGCAAGCGGTACGGAGCGGGGATCGTTTCGCGCCTGCAGGTCACGCGCGCTCAAGCGGCATTGTCCGCGGCGGAAGGAACGCTCAACGATGTTGAACGGCAAGTCGCGGAGAAGGAGAATCAGATCTGCGTTCTGGTCGGGCGAAACCCGGGTCCGGTGGAAAGAGCGGTTCCGGGCAAAGAGATGAATCCGCCGCCCACCGTTCCCGCGGGAATCCCTTCGCAACTGCTGGAGAGGCGGCCCGATATCCGCGAAGCCGAACAGAATCTGAGAAGCGCATCCGCGAGGATCGGCATCGCCAACGCAAACTTCTTCCCACGCTTCGGATTGACGGCGCTCTTGGGAAGGGTCAGTCCGGAACTCAGTGCGCTAAGCGGCGGGACCGCGGACATCTGGGCTCTGGCCGCTTCCTTTTCGGGTCCTATCTTCACCGGAGGACGTCTCACCAGCGAGTATCGCGCGGCGGTCGATGTTTTCGATCAGGCCAAATATCAGTATGCACAGAGCGCACTGAGGGCGTTTCGGGAAGTGTCGGATGCGCTCATCGCATCGCAGAAGCTGTCCGCCATCGAAGAGCAACAGAAGCGCGAAGTGGCGGCGCTGGCCGATTCCGTCGCCATTGCCAGACGCCGCTATCTTGGTGGCCTTGCCAGCTATTATGAGGTTTTGGAAGCGCAGCAACTGCTCTATCCCGCGGAAATCAGCCTTTCGGAGACTTCCCGGGACCGGCGGCTGGCGATCGTTCAGTTATATCGAGCGCTTGGCGGCGGTTGGAATTTCGATAATACGCAGTGGACGAATGGGGGCGGGGCTAAAGCCCCGCGGGGGCTTAATCCCGCCCTCCACGGCGCGTTATAATTGCACTGGAATGGACGTCTACGAGGAGTTGCTGCGCCTGCGCAAACTCGGCCAGAAATGCGCCATCGCTACCATCGTCCAGGTGCGCGGCTCCATCCCCAGTTACGAGAGCGCCAAGCTGTTGGTTCGCGAAGACGGTTCCATGATCGGCACCATCGGCGGCGGATGCGTGGAAGCCGAGGTGTGGGAGGCGGCGCGCGAAGTCATCGAGAAGGAGCAGCCCCGCCACCTCAGCTTCAATCTGGGACAGGATGCGGCCTATGACAACGGGCTGATTTGCGGCGGGCAACTGGATGTCTTCGTGGAGCCGGTGTTGCCTGTGCCGGGCGCTTTCATCTTCGGCGCCGGCCACATCTCGAAAAGCATTTCCAAGGTGGCCAGCCTGGCTGGATTCGCCACCACCATCGTGGATAACCGGGAGAACTTCGCCAACCGCGAGCGCTTTCCCGAAGCCGCCGAGATCTACGCGGAGGAGTACGAGGAAGTCTTCGCCAAACTGCCGGTTAACGAGACCAGCTACCTGATCGTGGTGACGCGCGGCCACCGCGACGATATGCGGGTGCTAGGTTGGGCGGTTTCGACCAAGGCGCGGTACATCGCCATGATCGGCAGCAAGCGCAAGGTCATCAACGTGGTCAAGGAACTGGAAAAGCAGGGCATCGCCTCGGAGAGCTTCGCGCGCGTGTTCGCTCCCATGGGGCTGGAGATCGGAGCGGTCTCGCCGGAGGAGATCGCGGTGTCGGTGGTGGCCGAGATGATCGCGGTGCGGCGCAACGCGGATTCGGGCTGGCGGGCGCTCTCCAAGTCGGTGTTGGCCGGCGAGCGGCTGCGGGCGCTGTTGCCGCAGTGACCTGCGGACTGATCCTGGCGGCGGGCGAGTCGCGGCGCATGGGCTCGCCGAAGGCGCTGCTGGAGTATCGGGGAGAGACTTTTCTGGACCGGCTGATAGGCCTGTTTGCGCGGCGCTGTTCGCCCGTGATTGCGGTCCTGGGCGCGGAGCGAGAGATGGTGCGCGCCGGACTGCGCCGCGCGGGCGATGCGGAACTGGTCGAGAACCCGGATTTCCATTTGGGCCAGCTCACGTCGATGCAATGCGGTCTGCGGGCCGTGCCGGCAGAGGCGGATGGCGTGCTGTTCACCCTGGTGGACCATCCCGCGGTGATGCCCGCCACTATTGACGCGTTGCTCGGCGCATTGCAAGATTCTGGCGCGACGGCGCCGCTGCGCATCCCGCGATGCGACGGGTGGCGCGGGCATCCGATTTGGATTTCAAAACCCCTGATCCCGGAGTTCCTGGCGCTGCCGGCCGGCGCGTCGGCGCGGGAAGTGGTAACGCGTTACGCGAGTGAGATCGCCTATATCGACGTGGACGATCCCGGCATCCTGGCGGACGTGGACGATCGGGCGGCCTACGCGCGGCTGCTGGCCGGGAGCGGCGCATGAAGCGCACGGTGAAACGCGCGGCGAAGTGGCTGAGCATCGCTTTGGCCTTGCTGTTGGTGGCCGGTATCGCCGCGCCTTACTTGAGCGGCGACCGGTTCGCCCCACGCATCCGGGCGGCGCTCGAACGCGCGCTGGGCCGCAAAGTCGAGTTGGGCGCCGTCCACTTCAGCCTGTTCGCCGGGCCGGGGTTCTCGGTCGATAACGTGGTGATCCACGAGAATCCGGCCATCGGGATCGAGCCGATCGCCTATGTGGGATCGCTGGAAGCGGTGCCGCGGCTCACTTCTATGTTTGGCGGGCATCTGGAATTCGCATCCATCCGGCTGGACGACGCCATCATTAACGTGGTCAAGACGGGCGGCCCTTCCGAACCGGGCCGCTGGAACTTCGAGCCGCTGCTGAACCGGTCGGTGATCCGCGCCATTCCGGAACTGCACGTACGCTCGGGACGGATCAATTTCAAGTTCGGCGACACCAAGTCGGTCTTTTATCTGACCAATACGGACCTGGATATCGCGCCGCCATCCCACGGCGCTGCGACATGGAACGCGGAGTTCACCGGCGAACCGGCGCGCACCGACAAGCCGGCGCATGGATTCGGCGAGTTCATCGCGCGCGGCCGCTGGACGCAGACCGGCGTGGGCCGCCTGGATCTCGACGTGCGTCTGGAAAAGGGCGCCATCGGCGAGATTGTGGCGCTGGTGCACGGCTTCGATGCGGGCATTCACGGCACCGTTGCCGCGCGGATGCACCTGGCGGGGCCACTCGACGATATCCGCATCTCCGGCGATATGGACGTGCAAGGCGTACACCGTTGGGACCGCATGCCGCCTTACGGTCAGAACTGGCCGCTGCGGCTGGCGGGGCGGCTCAACGTGCCGGCGCAGACCATTGAAATGGAGTCCAGCACGGCGGGCGGCGAAACGCTGCCGTTGGCCGTGCGATTTCGTTGTTCCGATTATCTCTCGCAGCCGCGTTGGGGTGTGGCCCTCAATTGGAATCGTTTTCCCGCGGGTCCGGTGCTGGATCTGGCCCGTCATATGGGCGCGGATTTGCCGGCCAATCTGAACATGACCGGGTCGCTCGATGGCGTGCTGGGATACTCGGGGCAGGGAAGCCTGGAAGGCGTGCTGGACTTCCACGATACGTCGATCGCCATTCCGGATTCGCCGCCCATCCGCTCCAAGCAGGCGCGCCTGGTTTTCGACGGCGGGCACGCGAAACTGGCTCCGGCGGTGGTGCGCACGGTGCAGGACGAAACGGCGCAGTTGGAAGCCGACTACGATTGGAAGGCGCAATCGCTGGATCTGACGATTTCGACCGATGCGATGCGCCTGGAATCGCTGCGCGCGCAAGCCGCGCTGGCTGCCATTCCGTGGCTGGAGCAGGTTTCGAGCGGGAGTTGGAAGGGCCAGCTTCGCTACCAGATGGCGGCGGCCAAGACCGGCTGGTCGGGCGCCATCGATCTGGAGGACGCGAACTTCCCATTGCCGGGGCTGGCCGAGCCGTTGGCGGTGGAGTCGGCCACGGCCCATATCGATGGGGCGCGGGTGACGCTTGATCGGATCCACGCGCAGGCCGGCAAGATCGCCGTTCAGGGCGAGTACCGCTATGAGCCGCAGATGGCCCGGCCGCATCGCCTGCGCATCAGGATTGCGGAGGCCGATTTGGCGGAGTTGGAACGATTGCTGATGCCCACGCTGCGCCATAGCCGCGGATTGATCGCGCGCGCGCTGAGCCTGGGGCGCGCAACCCTGCCCGAGTGGCTGGCGGAGCGCCACCTGGATGCCATCGTGCAGATCGGCTCACTGCAGTTGGGAGGTGCGGAGGCGCGCGACGTCCAGACGCACCTGATTTGGGACGCGGCCAAGGCCGAATTCGCGGACATCCGCGCCAGCGTGGATGGCGGCCGGGTCACGGGCGTCCTGGCAGTCGGCCTGCGCGGCGGCCGCCCCACATACCGGTTGCAGGCGCGGGCGAAGGGCGTCGCATGGAAGTCCGGCAAGGTGGATGCGGAGACGGTGTTGGAGTCGAGCGGCACGGGAGTGGAATTGCTGGCGGGTCTGCACTCCACCGGCACGTTCGTGGCGCGCGGGTTGGAGATGGATGCGCTGCCCGACCTGGGAGACGTTTCAGGGGCCTACGACCTGCGATGGGCGCGGATGGCGCCGCTGGTGCGGTTTACGGATCTGCAAATGGTGTCGGGCGAGGATACCTATACCGGGCAGGGGGCCACGCAGGCTGACGGCCGGTTGGTGTTTCTGCTGACCAGCGGGAGCAAGGAAATGCGGGTGAGCGGCACGCTGGCGGAGTTGAGGGTGGATCAGGCGGAGGTGCGATAGCGGGGCGAGCTATCAGCTTTCAGCTATCAGCTTTCGGGCAGAGCATCCAGCACGAGCACAGAGATCCCCGAGATTTGTGCGAGGGCGGCGTCGTTGGTCAGGAAATGCGAGGCCCCCGACTGGATGGCCGTGGCCACTTGGATCGCGTCCGGCGTGCGCAGCCGGTGGACCGCGCGCAGCCGCGCCGCTTCCTCGGCAGCCTGCCGGTCGAACGGGATTGCGCGCAACGCTGGAGAACGAAGCAGGATGTCCCGATACGCATTGACGAGGTCCTCGCGGCCGTTGCGCAGAGGTTGCACGAGCACCTCGACCAGTGTGATAAAAGAAGTCACTAAGCGCAAGTCCCCGCGTCCGGCCGCGGCGAAGAATGGCCGGAGCTTCTCGATTCGCCCAGGGCTCTGTTCAATAAAGTAGATTAACGGCGCCGTATCCAGACCAACCGTCTTGCCCCGTAACGCGTCTACTCATCCCACGAGGAACGTTCCCGGCGTAGATACTCTTCCACGTCCACACCCTGCCACACTTCACGCCCCAGACCTTCGAGTTCCATTAGGCTGCGTGGCTGAGGGTCCAGTTCGGCGCTCAAGCCCGCGGCAAGCTCAGATACAAGACGCAGTTGTTCCGTAGGAGTGAGAGCCTCGACGGATCTCTTGGCGCGTTCGTACGAATTACCGGGCACCTCGCTTGCTCCCATTCCTCCAACATACTGCATTCAAGTTCACCAGGTAATGTTTCACCGTAGCGTTGCCGTTAGATTGGACGGAACAAGTGCTCCAAGAGATCCGACACCTTTGCCCCCGCTCCGCCGGAATCCGCAGTTGTCCATGGCGTCCGGTAATTCGCCTGTCCGGGCGTTCCGACCCACACGTCGATCGAATCGCCAGCAACACCGAGTGCCCGAACATGCCACGAGTCGTCCGAAAGGTTATGCGCAGTGCGAAACGCATAAAGCGCCTCCGCGATTGACCTCCCAGCATCCTCGGAAGTGCCCTCGATCCACAGGCCAGGATGTTCTGTGAAGGAAAAGAACCTCGGCGCGCCCATGAGGACATCCTATCGCGGCGGCGTCTGGCGGAGGCCACGTCTACAGGCGATTCTGTGGCAGCGTGCGGACTCTTCGAACAGGTTGACCTTCAATCTGTAATGAGCGCCGTACGCGCGCGGGCTGCCTGTGCATGCGCGCGCCCTGCGCCTGCCTTTCCACCTTCTTCTTGATTTCGTGGAAAGTCGCGCAGAGCAGTTGAAAACGAGAGGAGCCACGTAAAATCTCATAGCAGATCTGCAACTGTGAGTCGGTGCCTTTGCTGCGCGCTTCGGAGCCGCCTCCGGCGATATGATCGAACTGCAAGCCCCTCTCGTCGTTGCACCCAATTGTGCCGTCCTCATTGTGCCAACGGCACGGCAGAAAGACGACGGTCCCGTCTTCGGCACGACAGGTAGCCCCAGCGCAGCGCCCGCCTAGTCTTTGTATTGGCATCTAGCTAGGCGAACGCGTCGTCTTTGCAGCGTATTCTTATTCTCGGGCATGTCCGCATCAAGCCAAGATTGCGCCGCCCAGCGTGCAGCTAGCGAAGAAGCCGGCTTGAGAGGCCGGCTGCAGGCCGAGGGCCTGCCCCACAGCCTATCAGAACTCGATTTCGAGGCGCTTGGCGACGCGGTCTAGCGTATCCACCAGGCGCTCGACTTGGCGCTCGGTATGCGCGGCGGTGCAGGAGATGCGCAGCAGGTTCTGCGCGGCGGCGGGGCGCAGGACGGGGTTGATATAGATGCCTTCCTCCAGCAGCGCTTTGCAGAGGTGGCAGAGGTCGACTTCGTTCTCGACCACCACCGGCACGATGGCGGTCTCGCCATCCAGCACCGGAAAGCCGCAGAGACGCAGTTCCTTGCGCAGGTGCCCGGCGATATGCAGCAGGCGCTGCTGGCGTTCGGGTTCCTTGCGCATCACCTCCAGCGAGGCGGCCACGGCGGCCACCGATGCGGGCGGCAGGCTGGCCGAAAACACGAAGGGCCGCGCGGTGTGCTTCAGGTAATCGACAACCTCCTTGGTGGAGGCCACGAAGCCGCCGACCGAAGCCAGCGACTTGCTGAACGTGCCCATGATGATGTCGATATCGTCCAGCACGCCCAAGTGCTCGGCGGCGCCTGCGCCGGTGGCTCCCAACACGCCGATGCCGTGCGCTTCATCCACGTAGATGCGCGCGCCGTAAGGCTTGGCCAGGTTCACGATGCCGCGCAGGTCCGCGATATCGCCCTCCATGCTGAAGACGCCTTCGGAAACGATCAGGATGCGTTCTTCCGGCGGGCAGTTTTCGAGACACCGTTCCAGGTGTTCGAGATCGTTGTGGCGGAAGCGCACGGTGCGCGCCGTGGAGCGTAAGGCGCCCTCCACCAGACTGGCGTGCAGATTGTGATCGCACAGCAGGGCGTCGCCTTTTTCGGCGAGCGCTGCGAGGGACGCGTAATTGGCCTGGAAGCCGGTGCCGAAAATGACGGCCGCTTCCTTGTGCACGAAAGCCGCCAACTCGGCTTCCAGCTTTACGTGCACGTCCAGAGTGCCGTTGAGCAGGCGCGAGCCGCTGCATCCGCTGCCATACTTCCGCACAGCTTCGATGGCGGCTTCTTTCACCTTGGGGTGCGTGATCAAGTCCAGATAATCGTTGGAGCCGAACATCAGCACCTTACGGTTACCCATGCGGACCTCGCCGGGCCCGCAGCCTTCGCGCTGGCTGAAGACTTCGAAATACATGTACAATCCGGCGGCCTGCAGGTCGCCAGGACGCGTAAAATTCCGGCACTTGTCGAAGAGGTCGGTGGACCGGGTATGGCTTCCCCCGTTCTTCCGGCTCTGTGTGACGGTGGTCGAAGAGCTGCGCATCGTTCTCAATTCCATTCGTAGATTCGGTACGTTTTGTATTTTATTGCGCCCATAGCTTTCAGGGAGCGGTTCATTAGTACATTATCTTCCAATATCCAGGACATCTCACTGTGTCCAAAGCCCAGCCGCCGGGCGTTGCGGATCAACTCGGCGTAAAATCCGGCGGCCACGCCGAGCGTGCGGTACTCCTCCTCGACACCCAGGAGGATCACCCGCAATTCTTTGATCAATCGTTGATGATACAGGATTTTGAAGAGTCCCAGCGGAAACAGTTTACCGCCGGCATGTTTCAGAGCCCGATTGATGTTGGGCAGGGCCAACGCGAAACCCACGGCGCGCCCCTCGACCTCGCCGATGAGCACCAATTCCGGCTTCAGAATCTGCTTCATCTCGGCGGCTTCATGCAGAAACTCCTCGCGCGTCATGGGGACGTAGCCCCAATTGCGCGCCCACGTTTCCATGTAGAGTTTCCAGATCGTCTGGGCTTCCTGGTCGAACTGCTTCATGCGGATGGTGCGGATGGCCACGCCCTGGCTGCCGGCCGAGCGCCGCGCCACGCGTTCCACCTTAGCGCCATTCACCTCGGTGGGGGTGGACCAATAGGCGAAGAGGTCCTTGGCCTTGCGCAGCCCCAGCGCTTCCATCATGCGGGGATAGCTGGGCGAGTTGTAGGTCATCATGATGTTGGGGCTGGAGTCGAAACCCTCCACCAGCATGCCGCACTCATAATTCGTAGAGGGATTCATGGGGCCGAGAATGACCTTCGCGCCACGCTCCAGCAGCCACTTGCGAGCGGCTTCCATGACCCCGCGGGCCACCTCCAGATCGTCCACCGATTCGAAGAAACCGAAGAATCCGGCGTCTTGTTTGTGAAACTCGTTATAGTTGCGGTCCACGATGGCGGCCACACGGCCGCAGACCTGCCCATCCCGGCGCGCCAGAAAGCACTGCATGTCGGCGTGCGCGTAGAACGGATGCTTGGCGGTGTTCAGCAGTTCCTTTTGGGCTATACGTAACGGAGGCACCCAGTAGGGGTGGTGGCGGTACAGCCGGTACGGAAGGTCCACAAACTGCGCCAGCGCTTGTTTATCGTGAACCGCGACGATTTCTACGTCTGCCAACTATGCGGCTCCTTTGCCCAAGATTCGGTATAACGGCGGTGCGATCAGCACCAGAAGACCGGCCACGGCGGCCCCGGCCAGCAGGTCGATGGTGTAATGGTATCGAAGATAAACTGTAGCAGAAATGATGGACAAGGTATAGGCGAAATAGATCCAAAATAGCCGCTTGGAGATCAGGCGACTGCCCCACCACGCCAGGATGGTGAGTTCGGTGTGGCCGCTGGGAAAGCAATCCCAGGCCTTGGATTCCAGCCGGTCGAGGGTTAACTGTAGCACACGAGTGACCCACAGTCCACGCAGATCGGCAGTTTGCAGGTTCCGCAAGAAAAAGCGGGGACCGCGGGCGGGCACCAGCACATAGCCCACATAAGACACCAGGAAGCCCAGGGCGATCAGAAATGCGTAGAAGCGAAAGTCGGCGTAGCGGGCGCGCCACCACAGCAGACAAGCGATGAACAGCACGGCAGGCACGAACAGGGTATAAACAATTTGTAAGTATTCCGTGAGGATAGGCGTATAAATGCGTTCCAGCCAAACGGTGGGATGGACACCCCACACGCGGTAATCCAGATGCGCCAGTTCGGCATCCGCCCGCCACCCGCGCAGCGACGGCATGAGCACGGCCATTTCCCGGTAGCACCAGGCCACATAGGGCAGGGGATACCAGTGCCGGAAGATCCAACTGGCGCGTCCTGTGGCGCGGATCGCCCAAATGGCCAGCGCAATGGCGGCGAGGTGCCAGGCGAGCAGCCACGCCGGTTCCGGCAGGCGGTTCCAGAACCACAAGATGGCGACGGTGGCCGCGGCGTAATAAGGGAGCACCACCTTATCCACCGGCCACAAGCCGGACAGGCCAGGAGGCCTGTCCCACGTATTCAGAACTTCAACCAACCCGCCTCCTTGTACCAATCGAGCGTGCGCCGGAGCCCTTCTTCGAGGCCCGTGGAGGCGCAAAAGCCCAACTCGCGGCGGGCGCGGCCGGGGTCGCAGACCCAACCCGCGCAGCAGGCTTCCCGCACTTTGTCGCGCGATAGGATGCCGGGATTTCCGCTGAGGCGCGCCCACCACTCGGCGCACAACCCTAAGACGTAGGCGGCGTTTTCCGGTATCGCCACCGTGCGCATTTTGCGGCCCATCAGGCGCGCCGCCACACTTCCGAATTCGTCCCAAGAGACGGGCGCGGCGTTGGCCATGTAGAATACCTGTCCGCCGGTGCTAGCGCTGGTGCAATCGGCCGCGGCGACGATCCCATCCACCAAGTCTCCCACATAAATGTGACTGAAGCGGCGGGGCGCCGTGCCGATCTGTGCCATCCAACCGCGGGAGACGGTGCGGAGCATCTGCAGGACGTCCCGATCGCGCGGGCCATAGACGACCGGCGGCCGTACGATGACGGTTCTTGCAGCGAGCGGCGATTGGCGAACGGCTTGCTCGCCCGCCAGTTTCGAGCGGCCGTAATGCGAAACGGGACGCGGTTCGTCGGTTTCGGTGAGCGGGTGATCGGCGGGGCTGGGACCGGCGGCGGCCAGGCTGCTGACGTACACGAATCGGCCGATCTCGTCAAGATGGCCGGCGGCGCGCAGCAGGTTGGCCGTCGAGACGGCATTACCGCGATCATAGTCCGATGCGGTGCGGGCCTTGGTGACACCGGCCAGGTGGATGACGGTGTCGACGCCGCGTAGGGCCTCGGGGAGTCCCGCGCCGCTTTCGAGGTCGCCGTACGCCAGTTCGATCGCGCGGGGCAGGTTGCCGGCCGTCGAGGAACGCCGTACCAGGCAGCGCAGGGGACGGCCCTGAGCCGCGAGACGCTCGACCAGATGGCTTCCGATGAAACCGGTGGCGCCGGTCACCAGGATCATGACTGCGGGGTTCTGCGGAAGGCCACTTCGGAGAAGCAACTCTCGGCTGAAGTGCCGGTATGCTGGGTGTTGATCTGCAGCCGGATTCCTTTCACGCGCGGCGCGGGGCGCCCGTAGGCCTTCTCGTAATCGCCCGCCAAGTTGCGGCTTTCGGTGAGCCAGCGGTTCAGGTTGGCTGCGCCGGAACGGCAGACTACGGCGTAGATATGCACCAGAGGAATGGAACTGGCGCTCTCCATGGTTCCGGCGGGGGCGGTGGTATCCCAAATGTAGCTTAAGACGCGCTTATCGGAGAAGGCCACCAGCACCTGGGCCGCCTGATCGTCGCTTTTGCTGTGACGGAAGTCGCCGCCAGCGGGCAGTTCCTTGACGTTCCACTTCCAGGTAAGGAAGGGGGCGTCGTGCGGATCGACATCCACCTCGCGCTCCAGGCCGAAGGAGGAATCGTGGCTTTTCAGATCGAGATAATTGCTATTGCCTTCCCGGACGGTGGCGATCTTAGGGGTGCCGCGATTTACCTTCACCTGCCAGCCATCCGGCAGATGGCCCGGTTGCCAATTGACCGGATTGAGGACGATGAGCGCGGTTTGGGTGGTACCCGCCAGGGACGCCAAAGCCAGGATCGTCAACAGTACTAGAACGCGCCGCAAAGACCCTCCGTTAATCCTTATTATCGCACGATTTGGTCCGGTTCTGGTGGCGGGGAGGGGGTGGTGAATGGGGGGCCATTTTGTAACACGGCAGGTTCCGGGCAGGACGAACAAAGCCCATTATATTGATAACAAACTACTTAGCTGACGTTTGGCGTCGGAAGGGGCGGCCTGAGAGGCCGCCGCAGGCCGGGGGCCTGCCCCACTAAACCATTAAGGAGATTAGAGGAAGGCAGGCGAGAGCGCCTGCCTCACCACTGAACGCCAGTGGCCTTCCACAATAACCCAACCATCGTGGCGGTGAACCCAGCGATGGGCTACCCACCGGGCGTGGGGCCGCGGCGGAAGTTCCCAACGGCCTGGTACCCATACGTAAGCGCTGCCGTTCCAGCTATGATAGCCCGCAATCCAGACATGGTTTGGACCGGGACGCGCTATCCGTCTTTCGATAACTGGCGCGGGGGGCCCGATGCGGACGACCACTTCGGCGCATAGAGTTCCAGCGCTCAAAAGCAGCCCGAAAGCAGAACCGATCAACAACTTCTTCAACATGCAGTACCCTCCAAATTTCGACATTATACTTGTGGAACCCGGCACGCGACGGAAATGCATCGGGCTTAAGAAAAAATAACGCGACCGGCCGCCCTATCCAAGGGAGCGATATTGGCCGCCGTAGAAGACCAGCGGTTCGCCATCGCGACAGTCCGCGTGGATGACTTCGCCGATCACGATATCGTGATCGCCCGCAGTGACCACGTTTACCCGGGCGCACTCGATGGTGGCCAAGACATCCGGCAGCAAAGGCACACCGGTCTGTCCCGGGTGCCAAGGGACCCCCTCGAAACGGTCGTAGCCGCTGCCGGCGAACCGGTCGCTTAGATCCTTTTGGCCGGCGCTCAGGATATTGATGCCGAAATGCGCGCCGATGCGGAAGTGTTCCCGGATGCGGGCGCGATGGTCGACACAGATCAGCACCAGTGGCGGCGTGAGCGACACGGAAGTGAAAGAATTGGCCGTCATGCCGTGGCAGGCGCCTTCGGTGTCGAGGACCGTGGCTATGGTGATGCCGCTGGCGAATTTGCCGCAGATGCGACGGAACTGCTGCTTCTCGATCTTGGACATCGCCGGTTGCGGAGGTTGAGTCGCCATCAGGCGTCGAATTTACCACGATTGCGGCGGTTCGGGAAAGGCGAGCCCTGCCCCGCATAGCGGCAAGCCGCAAACGGTGAGCCGGAAGGGGCGGCCTGAGAGGCCGCCGCAGGCCGAGGGCCCGCCCCACAGTCTTATTCGACGGGCGGCTTGCTCTCTTCCACAGGAATGCGGTGCTCGTTGGCAAAGGCATCCTTACGAATGCCGGTCACCTGCCAGGATATCTTCATGCCTGGCTTACCGCCGCCGATCTTGAATTGGTTGCCCGAAACCTCGCTCGCGACGTAGACCGGCGCAAAGCCGCCGATGCAAGTAAGCTGATAGCGAAAATCGCGGTTCAGCGCATCGAACCAATCCGGAAGCATGACCACCGCATCGCCCCGCCGGGAAAGCGTCACCACGCCATTGTAGATGTTCATCATGTCGGGCGACTCGACGAAGGAGTGATACAGATACTTGTGTTCGGGATCGAGGGGGTGATCGATGCGGAACGAGCCGCCGCCCTTGGAAACCGTGCCGGTGACCGTCAGGTTGCCGGTGATCTTCACGGGGCCGGTGAACTGCGCGGCCATGCCGCCGCCTGTGGCGATCGCGAGCAGCGCCGTGCCGCCCGCGGTGGCGTTGGCCGAGACGCCGATGCCGGCGGGGCTTAACGTGTTGCCATAAACGCCGATGGCGTTGCCTGTGGTGGCGGCGTTTTCGCCGTAGACCCCGTATCCGCTGGAGCCCGACGAGCCGCCGGCTACGCCCGTCCCGCTGGTGGCGGTGCCGTACACCGAGATTCCCGCGGGGCTGACGGTGGTGCCGTAAACACCATAAGTAGTGCCAGTGGCCGCGGTCGCCGCGCCCAGCGCCCCAATTCCCGCCGTGCTCGCAGTAGTGCCAAATATGCCATATGCCGGGCCAGTGGTCGCGCTATTGGTCCCGTATACTGCGTAACCGGCGGAGCTTGCGGATTCGCCAAACACGCCAAAGGCATTGCCAGCCGTCGCCAGGTTGTCGCCGTATACGCCGTATCCCGCGGGACCGGAAGTCACGCCCCCCACACCTGTCCCGGTGGTGGCGAGTCCGTACACCGATATTCCGTTAGGGCTCACCGTTGTGCCATAAACGCCATAATCCGCGCCGCTGGTGGCGGTGGCCTGGCCGAGCACTCCTGCGCCGGTAGTGCTGGGGGTCAGGCCAAGAACTCCGAAGTTAACGCCTGTCGCGGACGTGGCCACGCCCTCGACACCGATTCCCGTAGTGCTGGCGGTGGCGCCGTATACGCCATAGGCGAAGCCGGTAGTCGCCTTGTTGGCCCCGTACACCCCGGTACCCGCCGGGCTCGCCGTCGAGCCGTAAACGCCAAAATCCGCGCCGCTGGCCGCCGTGGCTTGGCCTAGCACGCCGGTTCCAGTGGCGCTGGCGGTTTTGCCCGTTACGCCAAAGTTGGCACCCGTGGCGGAAGAGGCGTCTCCCAGCACCGCGGTTCCAGAGGCGGACGCGGTGATGGCTTCCAGCTTTGCTGTCGCCGCCGTGGTGCCCAGCCCCACGTTGCCGGCTGCCGTCTGGTACAGCTTCGAATTACCTAGAGTGGTCGTGCCGGTCCAGATTGTGATGTAGTTGGTGGTGCCACTGCCGGTCTGATCGGGCGTGGCAGGCGCATCCTGGTGAACCGGCTTCCCCGATCCGGCAGCCGGTTCCGTAACCGGGCTATGATTTGCCGTTCCGGCCAAGGCGAAGGCCGATGCCGGGAGTCCACCCAGCGTCTCGGCATCCACGGCCTTCAGGGCATAGGGCACGCTGGCCATTAACACGCGCGGCCGCTCGGGTTCCTGCTGAGGCTGGACGCCCAGCCAGCGCCCTTGCCCGGACGCAAACACTTCCGCCGGTATGCCCTCGTTCCGGGTGGCGCCGAGCACCGCCGTGTAGCGCCCATTGCCATCGGCCTGCACGTTTTGCGTCTCCATCCACAGCGGAGCGCCACCCCGCTCTTCCTCGTAAAGGGCAAACGTCACCCCCACCACACCGCTCATCGGCTGGCCGCTGCTACCGGTCAAAGTACCGCTGAACTTCACTAACCGCGGCACGGCGGCCGTGGTTTTGTTTGGCTGTTGGGCCAAAGCGACAAACGTCGCGCACACGCAGAGCAAGCCTGCGCAGATCGAATCGGTAGCATGTCTCATTAGGAATCTGCTCGCCTCTTTTTGGGAGATTATTTGGCCCCGCCGCCGGACGTTGGGCGAAGCCGCATCTTGTAACTATACATCACGCTACGGGTTTGTTGGGGGGCGTGAGTCATTCTGGGTGCTTCGTGAGCAAGGCGTACTGAGCAGAGCGGGCACGTTGCGCGGAACAATACAATAGAAGCAGATGAAGGCTACCAGCGCCGCTGTACTCGAATACGAATCGCTCCGCGGCCTGCTGGGCCGCTATGTGTCCAGCCCGCCGGGCAAAGCGGAACTGGCCCGGATTGCGCCGCACACCGACGGTGCCCGCCTGGCCGCCGATCTGGCCGATGCCGGCGAGGCCGTCGAGTATTTACGTTCCGCGGGCCGGCCGCAAACCGCGGGCCGGGGCGCGGCCATCCGCCTGGACTTCGGGGCCTTCCCCGACCTGACCGAGGCCGTTCACAAGCTGCGTATCGAAGGCGCCAGCCTGGAAGGCAAAGAGATCTTCGACCTCTTCGGCGTGCTGGACCGCGCAGCCGATGCCAAGAGCGTGCTCAACGCCGTCGCCGAGCGCTTCCCCCGGCTGGGCGCGCGCGGGCAGTCGATCGGCGACTTTCGCGCGCTGCTCAAGGATCTGGAAGGCAGGATTCATCCGGATGGATCTGTCGCCGATCACGCTAGCGTGGCGCTGGGGCGCCTGCGGCGCGACATCGAGCGGCAACGCAAGTCCATCCAGGGGTCCCTCGAGCGCTTCCTGAAATCGCACCAGGAAGAGGGCGTGCTGCAGGAGGAGTTCGTCACGATTCGCAACGAGCGCTTCGTGGTCCCCATCATCGCGGGCCAACGCCGCAGAATCGACGGCGTGATCCACGGGGCCAGCTCCAGCGGCCACACGCTGTTCGTCGAGCCGCTAGAGACCATCGACCTGAACAACGAACTGGTGCGCCTGACCGAGGAAGAGGCCCAGGAAGTACACCGCATCCTGCGCGAGCTGACCGCCCGCCTGCGCGGTTACGCGGAGTCCATCCGCCAGACCATGGCCACGTTGGGCGAACTGGAAATGATTTTCGCCAAGGCGCGCTTCGCCGTGGATTTCGATTGCGCCATCCCGCGTTTTGGCGGACGGCTGCGGCTGCGCGATGCGCGGCATCCGCTGCTCGAAGACGTGCTGCGCCGCCAGCGCAAGCCGGTGGTGCCCATCTCGCTGGAACTCGACGAGGGTTCGAAGACGCTGCTGATCAGCGGTCCGAACACCGGCGGCAAAACGGTTTCGCTGAAGACGATTGGGCTGCTCACGCTGATGGCGCAGTCGGGGCTGCCTGTGCCGGCGGCGGAAGCCGAGTTCCCCATCTTCGGACAGGTGCTTGCCGACATCGGCGACAATCAGTCGATACAGGAAAGCCTGAGCACGTTTTCCGCGCACATTTCGCACATCCGGGAGATGGCGTTGGACGTGACGCCCGATTCGCTGGTGCTGCTGGACGAACTGGGCGCGGCCACCGATCCGGAGGAGGGCGGCGCGCTGGGTGTGGCCATCGTGGAACATTTCCGGGCCGCCGGGGCGTACACGCTGGCGTCCACGCACCTGCTGGCGCTGAAGATTTACGGCGCCAACACGGGGGGCGTGCTGAACGCGTCGATGGGTTTCGACGAGCAGACGCTGGAGCCGACCTACGTGTTGCATACGGGCATGCCGGGGAAATCGGCCGGCCTGGAAATCGCCACGCGGCTGGGCATGCCGGAAGACATCATGAGCCGCGCGCGCGCGGCGATGAGCGACCGGGAGCGCGACCTCTCGCGCTTCCTCAGCGAGCTGCACCAGCGCCTGAAAGACGTGCAAACGCTGGAGGCGGACCTGCGGCGTCAGCAGGCCGGTCTGGTCGTGCGCGAAAAGGAAATTGCCCAGGAGTGGGAGAAGCGCGAATCGTCCAAGCTGAAGGAGTTGGAGCGGCGCACCGAGCAGATGCTGGCGAAGTTCGACGAGCAGGCGCAGCAAACCATCGATCAGATCGTACACGGGGCGGAGCAGCGCAAGGCCACCGAGCAGGCCCAGCGCCGCGTGGCCAAGACCAAGCGCGAGCTGCGCGAGGAGTTCCAGACCACGGTGCTCTCCACGCAGGACGAGTCGCGACACGGCGATCTGGCTCGGCCCAAGATCGAGGAAGGCGCGCGGGTGCGGCTGCAGGGCATTCGTGAGCCGGCGCGCGTGCGGCGCATGCTGGCGGGCGACCGGCTGGAAGTGGAAGCCGGATTCATGAAGATGCAAGTTTCGGTGGACGATGTATTGGAGGTCCTGCCGGGCGCGAGCGGCGGGGGGACCAAGCTGCCCAAGAACGTGACCTACCGTCCCGCGCCGGAGCTAGCGCCCGTGCATCAGGAGATCAACGTGATCGGGCAGCGCGCGGAAGAGGCGCGCGATAATGTCGATCAATTCCTGGATCGCGCGGTGATGGCCACCGCCAGCCGCGTGCGGATCGTGCACGGCCACGGCATGGGGATACTGAAGAAGGTGCTGTGGGAACTATTGGAGCGGCATCCCCACGTGGAAAAGCACTACGCGGCGCCGCCGCAGGAAGGTGGCACGGGGGCGACGATCGTGGAGTTGAAGGAGTGAAGAGTCCGCGGTCCAATCTGACGGCGGCTGGCGTGCTGCTGATTGTCACTGTCCTCTTCTACTGGAAGCTCCTGCTGACTAATCAGTTCTCGCTGCTGACCGGTTACGAAGCCGTGAACCAGGCTTACTCCTGGTTTAGCTTTTGGGTCCGCAGCATCCAGCAGGGCGCCTGGCCCCTGTGGGACCCGTACAATTATTCGGGACACATCTTTTCCGGAGAGATGCAGAACGGGTCCTTCTATCCGTTGTACCTTCCGCTGGCACTGTTCCGGCTGAATCGGTATGGCCTGCTGGCCCCGGCGCTTTATCACGCGATGTTTGTGGCGAGCCATTTTCTGGGCGCGTGGTTTATGTTCTGCCTGGTGCGCGAACTGGAGATGAGCGACTTTGCGGCTATCGTGGCCGGAATCTGCTTTTCCCTGGGGGGATTTCTGGAGCACATACCGGAATGGCCTCACCTGTTAAACAGCGGGATCTGGTTGCCCCTGATTTTCCTGTTGCTGCTGAGGGCCATGAAAGCGCCGGGGGTGGCGCGCACGGTTTGGTATGCCTCCGCCTGCGGCTTGAGCCTGGGGCTATCGATCCTGGCCGGCGGTCTGCACATGGCGATCATGCAAGCCATCGTGATTGTTACGGCGGCCGTCTTTTATAGCTTCCGCCCCGATGGGGATGCCGCCAAACGGGGCGGCCTGGCGGGATGGCGGCGAAGTGCGCTGATTGTTGGCGTGGCGGGCCTGACCGCCTTCGCGGCGGGCGCGGTCCAACTGCTTCCGTCCATGGAGTACAGCCACCAGGCTATGCGGTTCGTGCCCGGCGCGGGAGTGCCGGCTTCCGATCGAATCCCCTACAGGTACCTGACTGATCGATTGTACGCGCACGGAATTCTGAATCTGCTGGTGGCGGTTCCCAGAGGGGAAATCGGTTCGGGCGAGACTGTCAGTCCCTATCTCGGAGTGTTTCCGCTGCTGCTGGCCGGTATCGGTGTGTGGAAGAAATGGCGATGCTGCTGGGTGCCGTATCTGACCGGACTGGCCATCGCCGCATTCGCTTATTCTCTGGGACCGTCCTCGCTACTGCATGGCTTACTCTATGTACTGGCACCCTACATTTCGTTGGCGCGCGAAGCGGATCGTTTTGTGTATCTGGCGGATTTCGCGCTGGCGGCGCTGGCGGCCTACGGCGTAGAGGCTTTGTTTTCGTCTCCGAGGGCGGAGTGGGCGCCTCTGGGCAAGATACTCAAGTGGCTGGCCGTGGCGGGAATGGCGGGGCTGGTGGTTCCCGTGTTGTACGCGCAGCCGGAGTTAAGCCCATGGATCTCGCTGTCACTCGTGCTGATCGTGGTTTCCTGGTTGTTATTCCGGCACATCGCTGCCGGTCACACGGGAACCGGTACGCGCGTTCTCATGCTGGCGGCCATCCTTTTTGACTTGAGCGCTTTCGATTTCTCGGCGGCGAATCGTCTGGAGATGTCTGGGAGAGGCGCGAACCAGATGGACCGGTTGCTCGGTTGCCGCGGCGCGGCTGAATTTCTGAAGTCACGGACGGGACTGTTTCGCACCGAAGTTGCGGCGGATTTGGCGCCGAATATCGGAGACGCTTTCCGGGTTCAGACTATCGGCGGCAATGGGGTGACCGTAATCACGGAGTATGGGTGGTTCATGGGGCACAAGGATCTATTGAACGCGCGGTACACGGTCAAGCCGGCCACGACGGCGGATGCGGGAGAGGTGTATCGCGACGCGGCGTGGAAGGTTTACGAAAACGCGCGGGCATATCCGCGCGCATGGCTGGTGCATGACACGCTCGTCGAACGCGCGCCGTTGGAGTTGCTGAAATGCCTGGATGCTCCGGGAATCGATCCGCATCGGGTGGCGCTGGTGGCGGCGCGCCTGGATACATCGCTCGATGCAGTTGCGGATGCGGCGAGCGAACAGGTACGGATCGGACGGTACGAATCCGGCGGGATGGAGTTGAGCGTCCACGCCAGCGGGCGCGCGCTGCTGGTGCTGAGCGAACTTTACTATCCGGGATGGACGGCGACGGTGAATGGCCGGGCTGCGGGCGTGTGGAAAGTCGACGGGGCTCTGCGCGGCATCGTCGTGCCGCGCGGGGATAGCCGGGTTTCTCTGCGGTTCAGACCGGCTAGGATTTATGTCGGCGCCGCGCTTGGTTTGGCGGCTTTTGGCGCGGTATTTGCGGCGCCGATTTGGTGGTGGTTCGTTCGAAGGCGGTGAGAGCGGGTCTGGAGACCCGCTGCAGGCGTGGACGCCCGCCCTACGACTGCCTACGCTCGCGTGAGAAAGATGGGGAGGCCCAACTTATTCGCGTAATTCGGCCGGTAACGCCGGGTGTTGTACATGGTCTCGAGGTCCACCTTGCGCGGGCCTAACTTGGGGTCTGGGATGGGCGCAGCCGCGTAGCAACCGCCGGAAATGGCCATCATCACGCCATGCTGGCCCTGCTGGATACTGTCCATGGCCATGCTGGCGAAGGTCGACGCCACCATCTTGTCCACGAAATCCGGACTGCCGCTGCGCAGGTCGTAAGTCAGATCGCTGACGATAGTCTCTTCGCCGGTGGACTTCTTGATCTCCTCGGCCAGATCCTCGCCCACGTTCATCTTCTTCTTGTGACCGAAGGCATCGGCCTCGCCGACCTCCTTCACCTGGTAACCTTCCCACTCCGCGCCTTCGGAAAGAATGATCAGGGCGTAGTTGCTGGGATTGTATTGCTTGTCGGTGATCAGCAGCTCGATGAGGTGCTGGAGATTGAACCGGTATTCCGGGATGCAGCAGCGCATGGAGGTAACGTAGGCCGTGTAAAGCGCGGTGTATCCGGCGTCGCGTCCGAAGATGCGGAAGACGCCGATGCGCTCGTGCGATCCCACCGTGGTGCGCTGGCGCTCGATGGCCTCGGTGGCGCGGGTGATGGCGGTCGAGAACCCGATGCAATACTCGGTGTTGCGCACGTCGTTATCCATCGTTTTGGGGATGGCGAGGACCTTGAAGCCCTCCGCGTCGAGGCGCGCGGCGTAGCTCAAGGTGTCGTCGCCGCCGATGGCGATCAGGTAATCGAGCCCCAGCGTTTCCACGTTCTTCAGCACGCGGGTGGTCATGTCGTAGACCACCGAGGTCACGCCCTTCTTGGTGACTTCGGACTTGGGGAACTCCAGGCCTTTCACCACCGGCGGCAAGGCCTTCATCTTGGCCGGATTGGTGCGGGAACTATGCAGATAGGTGCCGCCGGTGCGGTCGATGGTGCGGGTGTTCTCGCGATTGAGGGGCAGGACGTAGCGCGCCCGGCTGGCCGGATCGTCCAGGTTGACATGCGTCAGGCCTTCCCAGCCGCGGCGAATACCGATGACTTCGCAATCGATTTCGCTTCCTCTGTAAACAACGGTCTTGATGACGGAATTCAGGCCCGGCACGTCTCCGCCGCCGGTGAGTATACCGATCCGCTTAGCAGACATTCACGCTCCTTCAGGTTGGGAATTTAACACCCTATTATAGAGTACGGCGGGGCAGCCGGGGTCTTGGGTGGGGCTTCGATGGCGGCTGACGGGCGATCAGCGAAGGGGAAGATAGCGGACCTGTCCTTCCCACTCTCCTTCGTCGCTACACTCGGACAGCAGCAGGATGTCGTCGATGACGGCCGCGACTGGGACGGAGCGGCTCAACTAAAACACGCCGGGCATGCGTTCGCCGCTGGCCATCCGACGCTAAGCATACGCGGTCATCGTACTGACGTCATGCGTGATCAGCATGCGATCCTGCGCCGCTGCCCAAGCCAACAGGGACGCGTCATCGACACCCGACAGGCCGACATCCTGCACTCTGACGATGTCGAGATCGGGCTTTCTGCGGAGTAAACCCCGCACGATGTCCTTGTTCAGATTTTCGTCGGCGAGCCAGCGCACTATTGGGCCTTCATCGGCTCATGCGCCGTTTGGCCGTCGAGCCAGCAAACGCTGGCGAACGCCGTCGGGACGCCAACGCGCCTCATTCTGTTGGCGCACTTCCAGCGACTCGCGCCGACGCGTCGCGAAGTATTCTTCCATCTCCCCAGTGTGACGCAGACTGTAGCCGATCAGGTGGTAAATGTCCGCGAGCGGAACGGAAGGGTACTGTTGTGCGATTTCTTCTGAGGTCGCGCCCTCGTTAAAGGCCACCAGGATCGAATCGAGCGTCACGCGGGTGCCGCTTACGCGGATGACGCCATCGGCACCGGTGGCCATGGGAATCGTCTCGACCGTCTCGCTTGTGGGCATTTGTTAACTCTCAGATTAGCGCATCCGCCCCTCGCCGGCGCAGCGCTCGGTGTGACCGGATCGGATGGTAGTGTCAGAACTCTGCGAGGTTTCGGTAAGCGTGCCCACATATCGCTGTTAAGCGCAATGCGGGATAATTGTTGAGGCGATTATGTCGAGGAATTGGGTGCACTTGCCTTTGTTGCTTGCCTCGTTTTCCGCATTACCCGAGATGCGCGCCCAGCGTGTTTACGAACGCAGCCCTGACCTCATCTTTGAGGACGCACAAGGGCGGCCCAGTTCGCTGGGGCCAGGGTTCAATGCGGTTCCGATTTCGGATCACAAATTTCTGCTGATTCGCGGTGCGCGGATGGGGTACGGCGAGGAGTCAAGTTGCGAGCGCCCAGCAGCTAAGAACCCTGTTGTAGTCTACGACACGCAGACGAATAAAGAGTTCTTGATTTTTGACAAACCGCTTTCGGATCGGATGATGGAACACGAGGCGGCCTGTGTCTATGAACATGCTGACCTCTCTCCAACGGGGGCGACCTTATACATCGTGAGTCCCTGTTACGCCACAGCAGGCTGCCTCGCGGTTATTGATCTGCCCTCAGGTGCGGCCAGGTATGTCCCGGGCGTAATGGATGTTTTCGTCGTTCGTGGCGGCCCGAAGGCGGGGGACCTGATTTATAGCAGGCGTCTGGAACGCACCGGGACCGGCGCCGGACATTCGTACCCGTACATCCACGCTCGGCCCGACGGATCGCAAATTGCCATTATTTCGAACGAGGATCTCGTCCTGGTAGGTGGAAACGCGCCCGCCCCGATTTTGCGGAACTATTTGCGACGCATCCATGGTCGCATCTTTGTTCAGGGCGAATGGGTTCCTTAAGCAGACCGCATCTCTGAACGCAAAACACCGCTTTCGGCAACTGCGCCGCACCGGAACCGGCTTCGCGGATCTGCATAGCGATGGGCCCGCCGCCGACTGGCGGACTCCCGCACCGCGTGGCTGTGTATGGGAACGGCCTGCTCATCGTGGGTGGAAACGCGGGCCCACAAGACTGAGCGGCGTTTTGCCCGCTCTTTGGGGTGGACAAAAACGTTCCGCGATTTTACCCTGACGAATGCCCGTCTGGCGGCCATTTCGGAGCGTCGCTCCCGCATGGCCGAAGACGATCCTCTCCGGCGAGGCAGGATTCATCATATTACGTGGCGGCGGGCGTAACCAGCCGGGCCATGGTATCGCGATAGTTCCACATCCGGCGCCCGTTTGACATCCACAACAATGGTGTGTAAGCTGCAAGTGTGCAAACGAAAGACACACACCCCTATGAGCAAACGCATCAACATCGTCCTGCCCGATGAGACCGTGGCAGTGCTGGACCGCGTGGCGGCCAAAGGCGCACGGAGCCGGTTCATCGACCGGGCGGTGCGGCACTTCGTCGAAACGCAGGGTGGGCGAGCGCTGCGCGAGCAGTTGAAAGCCGGCTACCGCGCCAATGCCGAGCGCGATCTGGCGATCGCGGCCGAGTGGTTCCCGTTGGAGGAGGAAGCTTGGCGCACGTTCGAGGCCGCCCGTGAGCCGATGAAGAGCGCCAAGACCAAACGGACATGACGTTTCCTCACAGAGGGGATCTCTACCTCGTCGAATTCGATCCGGCCCGCGGCCATGAGATTCAAAAGACGCGGCCGGCCCTCATCATCCAGAACGACATCGGCAACCAATACAGCCCAGTAACGATCGTCGCGGCCATCACCTCGAAGTTATCGCCCACGCCATACCCAGTTGAGGTGATTGTAGCGGCCAGCAAGGGGAACGGCCTCCAGGTCCGATCTGCGATTCAGCTAAGTCAGATCCGTTCCGTGGACTGCGAGCGGCTGGTGAAACGTCTCGGGACGCTGGACGAGGCGGCGATGCTGCAAGTCGATCGGGCGCTGAAGATAAGCCTCGGGCTCGCCGATCTCTAGGGAGTTTTGGCCATGCTATCCTGAAACACATACGAGGGCCACGTCCAAATGCGCGCCGCTTGCTCATCCGCGGTAGTCTTGTGGTGATTTCGGTGACGGCGTTGTTTGCCCTCCAGGCCACTTTTCGCGAGTTCCCCGGGGTGGAGGACGACCACGTTCCCGTGCCGCCCGACGCCTACGAAAAAACCGAATGGGCCTTCACGCGCCTGATGTATCCGTCGGGGAAGCACGCCAGCGTGTTTGGGCAGACCGGCAGTTGGCCCACCGATTTCCCCAAAGCCGACCGCCAGTTTGTACAAGGCGTGAGGCGCCTCACCCGCATCCACACCCGTTCGTCTGAACAGGTGGTGGATCTGGACGGCGACGAAGTTTTCAATTGGCCGTGGCTGTACGCGGTGGAGGTCGGGCACTGGAGCCTGACGGATGCCGAATGCGCCAAGATGCGCGAATATCTGCTGCGCGGCGGCTTCTTCATGTGCGACGACTTCCACGGCAGCGGCGAATGGAACGTCTTCCTGGAGAGCATCCAGCGCGTGTTCCCGGACCGGCCCATTGTGGAGATCGATAACCGGGATCCCATCTTTCACGTCCTGTATGATTTGGGCGAGCGCGTGCAAGTGCCTGGCATACAATACTGGTACACCGGCCGTATCTGGGAGAAAGACGGCAAGACTCCGCACTGGCGCGCGATCTACGACGATGACGGCCGGGTGATGGTGGCGATTTGTTTTAACCAGGACAACGGCGACGCGTGGGAATGGGCGGACCATCCGCGCTACCCCGAGCGGTACACGTCGCAAGCCTATCGTATGGGGATCAACTACATCATTTACGCCATGACGCACTAAAGATGCATTAGAATTCCAGGGCCCATCATGTTCGAGTTTCTCTTCAAGTATCCCGGCGCGGTATTTCAGAAGGGCCAGTTTGTGCTGCTTGCGACGTGGCCGGTGTGGATGCTGGTGGTGGGCGTTGTGGCGGCAGGCGCGCTGCTGCTGTGGCACGTGCGGCGCAATCGCGGGTCGCTCACGGGCGCGCGGCCGCTGGCGATCTGGGTGCTCGAAACGGCCATGATCGCGCTGCTGCTGTTCCTGCTGTGGCACCCGGCTATCTCGATCGCCACGCTGCGGCCGCAGCAGAACGTGGTGGCCGTGATGGTCGACGATTCGCGCAGCATGGGCATCCAGGAGGGGTCGCAAACGCGCGGCGCGCAGGCTGCCGCCGTGCTCGACGGGAAGCTGCTGGCCACGCTGGGGCAAAAGTTTCAGGTGCGCCTCTATCGCTTCGGCAAGGAAGCCGAGCGCATCCAGAAGACCAGCCAGATCACCTCGTCGGAGCCGGCTACGCGCTTGGGCGACAGTTTGCAGCAGGTGCTCGCGGAATCGGCCACTTTGCCGCTGGGCGCGGTGGTGCTGCTATCGGATGGTGCCGATAATTCCGGCGGCATCGATCTGGACACGATTTCGCAGATCCGGCAGCGGCGCATTCCGGTACACACCATCGGGTTCGGGCGCGAGAAGGCTGCGAAAGATATCGAAATCACCGACGCCGTGCTGCCCGCCCATGCGCTGGCCGATTCGCGTTTGAGCGCGCTGTTGACGTTCCGCCAATATGGTTATGCGGGCCAGAAGGCGCTGATTTCGGTGCGCGATGCCGGCAAGACGATCGCCTCGCGTGAAGTGCAGTTGAAAGCGGACGGCGCGCCGCAAAGCGAAGCGCTGCTGTTCAACGCGGGCCTGGCCGGGCCGAAGACGCTGGAGATTTCCATCGATCCGCTGGCGG
>PMVV01000044.1 GCA_003166475.1 Bryobacterales bacterium
GTCCTCCGCCTTGCCCAGAACAAAGGTGCCGAGCTCCGTTTCGTAGGCCGTGCGGGGCGATTCGGGGGAGTTCTGGCCGTTGCCGTTTCCAGACATCGAGCGTGCGTTCCGTTAAACCATCCATTATGTACCGGATTCAAGTCGCGCGTGGGATCGACCGGTTATCCGATAGAGAAACGCGTCCAGAGAAACGCGTCAGCCCGTAGGCAAACGCGTCCGTAGAGAAACGCGTCAGCCTGAACTGGGCGACTAGCGGGGGGCGAGCAACGCGGCTACGGCGGAGAAGTAACGCAGTTCGGTCTGACCTGTTTTCCTGACCTGTTTTCCCAGGTCAGTAGGGACGCAGGGACTGGAAAATGGTCCTGGCCTGCCGCTTCAATGCCTTCAGTGGCCAGGAAAATAGAAGTCCCGACAGATCCAATAGTCTGCGATGGATCGAAAGATTGCGACAGCCATCAGAACAGTTGCCTTGGATTGGAACGGATAAGCAACGATTAGGGTTGCAACGAATATCGCTACGACATTGATGGCCGACCACTTAAGTGCGTGGGATTTTTGGTCCCGGAAGTGAATCTGGTGGGCGATTAACGCCCATAGCATATCGACGAAGAGCAGCGCGCCCAGATACACGAAGCTAGCGATTCCAGACCTCAAGGACCATGCAGCGGCAAAAAGCACGCTGGCTTCGATGAAGAACGCCGCAAAATCCAACAGAAGGCCACCTTGCACGACAGCACTTTTCTTCTCGAGGTAGCAGCGATCGAGATGCCGATTCATCCCGTGCCAGAATGGCACGAGGGTAAACAAGAATGCCACGAACGGAGGCAGTCCAGCTTGGATTTGATGAGAGTCGAGAAGGGTGCCACGGCTTGGGTCTTTCAAAAGGTTCTGAATAGCCTGCGAGATTGCGAGTGCGATGACCACCGTATAGATCTGTTGGAGGCTGTCGACTGACCGCTCTTTGATCCGCTCGTCCTCGCTCTTCATGCTTCATCCCTCTTCACTTCGGCCGCTCGTTCTCTAAAGTGCCTGGCTAGGTCGTCGATCTCGGTGAAAACAGGTATTCCCAGCCTCCGGGCTAGCTGGACTTCTTTATCTGCACCGCTTGACGGGCCAGGCAGTCGGAGAACCGCTTCGCAACACGGCAGGAATTGGTTGTCCAGGTCGAGCCAGAATTCATACGGGCGGGGAAAAAGCATGTGCCAAAAGTGCGTTGCATGTGGCACAAAGGGCGCAAAGCCCAAGTCCGCAAGGCGATCCGCCGCCTGATAGGCGTTTCGAACGTTGATGGCAACGTCCCCCTGGGTATACGGCCCAGCAACATAAATACGAGCAATCCTCATTCTTCCAGAAGCCCTTCCAGGCGTATGCGCCCTCGTCTGTGGCGCTAATAGCCGAGTATACACGCCCGCGTCAACCAAATCTGACGCAGCCTGCCCCCATCGCAGCTTGTCGCGTAGTCCCCTTTGGTGAGAGGTGGGCCGCTTCCGATTAGGAACGAGAAGTCGGCTTGGCGACGGTATTAATGGGCCGAATCGCATCGGGTTGACGGGAAACGCGCATTCCGCGGAAGTGGAAGCCTAAAGGCCTCGCCAAGTCCGATCTGGGAAGCTTGGAACCGAACATGCGGCACGGCAGCTCGCACGCTGCCGGTCTCGGCTCTGTGCAACGCCTTAATTTTGGCGCCTATGCCCCGGTTCGCGCCAGTCCCCCTCGACCCGCCGGGGAGCGAAGCTCAATCCAGGCCCACCAAGGCGAAGCCCGCCTCCCACCGTCCCCTGCCTCACCGATTGGCCGGTTTTCGGTCACACGCCGAGCCAAAATCTTTTTCCCCCGCATCCCACACTAGTCAAACCAATTACCGCCCACAGCCATTTCCGGTAGGTTCGTTTTCCCCCACCCGCCCGCTATGCTGAAGCCGGAAGTGGGGCAGTAGGGCGGCGCCATGCGCCGGCCCCCAGCCCCGGAAAGGAAATTTGAAATGGTAATCTCCGAAAAACAGCAACAAGCTAATCGTCAAAATGCACAGAAGTCCACCGGTCCGAAGACCCCGGAAGGCCGCGAAGCCATCCGCTTCAACGCCCTCACCTACGGCCTGCGCACCCGCGAGACCATCCTCGAACGCGAAAACGCCAGGGAATACTCCGAGCTCTGGGACGAGCTGGACGCCGAATGGCAGCCGCACACCCGCACTGACCGCATCTACCTGGAAACCATGGTCACCTCCCAATGGTTGCTCAAGCGCATTGCCGAGAGCGAGCAGCAAATCTACACCATCGCCAACTTCGAACACCGGTTCAAAATGCTGGCGTATGTTTACAAAATGCGCGCCCAACTGGAGCGCTCCTTCCGCACCGCCGTCGCCGACATGAAGCAGTCGCAAAAGGAACGCAAGGCCGTCCAAACCCAGCCCCCGCAAGCGGAGCAACCCGCGAAGCCCGCGTCAGCGCCCGCCACGAAGCCTGCCGCGCCGCAAGCCCCGCCACCCGATTATGTAATGTCGGGGGGCGCCGAAGCCCACCCGGTCTCCTGTTCCCCTGCCACCCCCGATACCCGTTAGCGAATCGCCCCCCCGGTCTTTGACAACCAGGCAAAGGCCCCCAACTGGTACGCGATCACTGCGTCCAAACCAACCCAAATTCCACCCGCCAAACAGGCGCCACCACCCCACCCCGGGTTCGGGTTCCACCGCACTCAGCGAGTTACCCCTATCAAATCAGGCATTTAGGCTTTGATCGTCCCAGTGGGGCAGGCCCCCGGCCTGCGGCGGCCTCTCAGGCCGCCCGGCTGCTCTTTCAACCCCCGTCCCCGCTCGCCTTCTCCCGCACCAAATCCCGATGCACNNCGCTTCGTCGATCACCACCGCCGCGGGCGTATCGGAATGCGTCATCTCGTATACGGCCAGCCGCAGAATGTTGCGATCCACCGAAGGCATGCGCTCGATGCGCCAGTGCTCGGCATGTTGCGTGATGCGGCGGTCCAGTTCCTCGATATGCTCCACGGCGCCTTTGACCAGCCGGTCCACAAACTCGTCGGGCTGCGGGCGGGTGCGGCTTTCCTCGGAATACAGCGTATCGAAGTAGGCGGCGATGGCTTCTTCCAGCGGCTGCCGCCGCGCATCCCACAGAAAGAGAATCTGCAAAGCCCTCTGACGCGACCGGCGGCGGGCGGGCATCACTCCGCCTGGCGCAACTGCCGCATCAGATTGGCCATCTCAATGGCGGACATGGCGGCGTCGAACCCCTTGTTGCCGCTCTTGGCGCCCGCGCGGTCGATGGCCTGCTCCAGCGTGTTGCACGTCAGCACGCCGAAGGCGACCGGCACGCCGCTCTCCGCGGCCACGTGTCCGATGCCCTTGACCGCCTCGCCGGCCACGTAGTCGAAGTGCGGGGTATCGCCGCGGATCACCGCGCCCAGGCAAATGATGGCGTCGTGCCTTTTCTGCCGCGCCAACTCGCGCACGACCACCGGCAGTTCCCACGATCCGGGAACTTTGACTACTTCGACATCGTCGAGCTGTCCGCCCGTGCGCGCTAACGCGTCCAGCGCGCCGCCCAGCAGGCGCTCGCTGATGAAGCCGTTGAACCGGCTCACCACAATGGCGAACTTCAGACCTGCCGCTGTCAGTTGACCTTCAATCACTTTCGGCATGTTTCACTTTCCCGCGAACACCGGCGGCCGCTTCTCCAGAAACGCGCGCGTGCCTTCGCGTTTATCTTCCGTGGCGGTAGTCAGGCCGAACGCCGCGGCCTCGAACCGCAATCCCTGCTCCAGCCCCGCCTCCAGGCCCACATCCACGGCCTGTAGGGTGAGTCCCAACGCCAGCGGCGCGTTCGC
>PMVV01000065.1 GCA_003166475.1 Bryobacterales bacterium
GGGCCGACGCCATCGAAGAGATCTGCGGCGCGCTACGCAAAGTCCGCCACACGCCCCGCAATCTTGAAGACGATTTCACCATCTCGACGGCGGATTCCATCATCGAAAACTTCGACAAGATCACGGGCATGATTGTGCTGATCTCCATGGCCATTTCGGCGCTCGGTTTGCTGGTGGGCGGCATCGGGGTGATGAATATCATGCTGGTCAGCGTGACCGAGCGGACGCGCGAGATCGGGGTGCGCAAAGCCATCGGCGCCCGCCGCCGCGATATCGTGCTGCAGTTCCTGACCGAAGCGGTGACCCTCACGGGAGCCGGCGGGGTGATCGGCATCGTATTCTCCATTCTGGTGACTCTGCTGGTGAGCGCCATCTTCCCGAGTCTGCGTTGCAAGGTGCCCGGTTGGGCCGTGGCCACAGCGTTCAGCGTTTCGGTTGCCGTAGGATTGTTTTTCGGAGTGTGGCCGGCGGTCACCGCCTCACGCCTGGACCCGGTGGAAGCTTTGCGGTACGAGTGACACTAGAAAAGGACCAAACGATTCCGGAGCTGCCGCGTCTCGTGTCGCATGCGCACTCTGCTTCAGTTCTCTCTCGCCCTATCCCTGTCCGGATCGCTGTTTGCCCAATTTCCGGGGTTGACGCTTCCGCCCAGCGGGAACAATCAGAAGGCATCGGTGACTCAGTTCATCGGCCCGGTGAAAGTCACGATCGACTACTCCAGCCCCGCCGTGCACGGCCCCGACGGGAAAGAAAGGCGCGGCCAGATTTGGGGCAAGCTGGTCCCTTACGGCATGACCGACCTGGGTTTCCGCGCCGGAAAGCCGAGCCCATGGCGCGGCGGCGCGAACGAAAACACCGTTTTCACGGTTTCCGATCCGGTCACGATCGAAGGCCAGGCGCTGGCCGCCGGCCGGTATGGAGTGCATCTCATTGCGGGGGCGGACGAATGGACCGTCATCTTCTCCAAGAACTCCTCGGCCTGGGGAAGCTTCTTTTATGACGATAGCCAGGACGCGCTCCGCATAAAGGTCAAACCAGCCAAGCGCGAATACCGCGAGTGGCTGACCTATGATATGAGTTCACCGCCCGCCGTCCCGCAGAAGCCACGGCTGAGTTGCAATGGGAAGAACTCGCTGTGCCTTTCAATATCAAGGTAGACAACGTCAACGACATATACATCACCAAACTGCGCCAGGAACTCACTGGCGGCGCCGCGTTCAATCCGCAGGCGTACGACGCAGCCGCGCAGTTTTGCGTCCAGGCCGGGACGCACTTGGAGGACGCTCTAAACTGGGCTGACCTGGCGATCAAAATGCCGTTCGTCGGCCAGACCAACTTCGATACACTCAGCACGAAAGCGCAAGTGTTGTCGAAGATGGGGCGCGAATCCGAGGCCAAGGAGATCATGCACGCGGCGATGCATGACCCCGCCACGAACCGCTTCCAGATCCATCAGTTCGGCCGCCAATTGCTCGCCGCAAAGAAGACTCAGGAGGCGCTGGAAATCTTCAAGCTGAATGCCGAGCGCAATGGCGAAACGTGGCCGGTGAATGTAGGACTGGCGCGCGGTTACATGGCGGCCGGCGACTACAAGAAGGCGCTGGAGTACGCCCAGAAAGCGGCGGCGCAGGCTCCCGACAATCAAAACCGGCAGAACCTGGAAGCGATGGCGAAGTCGCTCGCGGAAGGGAAGCCTTACGACAATTGAGGGGCGGTTTCGGGGCGGCAAGGAGTGTATAGTGAATTAGAGCCGCTCCGATGACCCAGGAAGACCTCGAACAGATCCGCACGCTGATCGGCGCTAACAACGAAGTGCTCCTTGCCGCCATGCGCGCGATTGAAGAGCACGTCGATCTCAGGTTCGACGGACTCGACAAGCGCTTGGACCTGGTCGAACGCCGGCTCGACCGCCTGGACTCCCGCTTCTCCGTCTTCGAGTTTCAAATGGCCGGGATTGGCAAGGCCATCACGGTCGGCGAGAAATTCGACGGCGAATTGTCCGGTACCCGGGTGGCCCAGCAGCGCGCCATCGACGAGCTGGCCCGCCGCGTCGCCAAAATCGAGCAGCGCCTCAATCAATAGGGCCCGCGCCGCCAGATAGCAGCAGGCGCCCGAATAACCTCCAGGATGCCTTCGAACTTCCGCTCGAAAACCAGCTCGGGCTTCGCTGCCCGGCCGCCCGCGCAATAGAGTCCGTGGTCAGTCAGTTGGAGCAGGGAGTCCAAAATCTTAGTATACGGAACGCGTTACACTGGCTTTAATGACAGCAGCCCGGATGCTGCTCCTGCTATTCGTAGGTCCGGTAGTGGTGGCGGCGCCCGCCGTGCTCCCGGCGCGGGAGACGCTCGACTACACGGTGGAATGGCGGCTGGTCACGGCCGGAAAGGCGCGCATCGTGTGGAGCGCCACGCCGCGCCACGCTAATTCGCCCAACCCGGGCTGGCAGGCCGACCTGCACCTGGAGTCCACTGGCCTGGTCTCCAAGCTCTTTAAGGTGAATAACGACTACGTTTCGAATCTGGAATCGGACTTGTGTTCTTCAGGCTCTTACCTCAAGTCGGAAGAGGGCAGTCGGCACAAGGAAACGCGCGTGACCTTCGACCGCGAGACGCGCAAGGCCGAATACCTCGAGAAGGACTTGGACAAGAAGGCGGTGGTGAACGCGCACGAGATCGACATTCCGCCGTGCGTGCACGATGTACTGGGCGGTCTCTACTCGCTGCGCACGGTGAACCTGCAGCCCGGACAGGCCACCCAGTTGGCGGTCAGCGACGGCAAGAAAAGCGTGATGGCGCGCGTGGAGGCGCAACAGCGCGAGGATATCAAGACGCCGGCCGGAGCGTTCAAGACCGTCCGCTACGAAGCGTTTCTGTTTAACGACGTGCTGTACCGGCGCTATGGGCACCTGTACTTCTGGCTGACGGACGACGCGCGCAAGGTGCCGGTGCAGATCCGCGTGCGCTTGCAGTTTACGATTGGCACGATTACATTACAACTGGAGAAGGAAGAAAAACCATGAAATGGCTCGCCTGTTTTGGGGCGGTTGCGGCGATGGCGTGGGCGCAGAGCGGCGACGCATTGCTTTCCAATCAGGAGGCGCTGAAGCTGGAACAGCGCGCCGTGCAATTGATGGAATCGACCGGTTTGGCCGTGCCGGGCCTGGCGCGCGCCGGAGCGCCCGCGCTGGAAGACGCCCGCCAGGCGCTGGCTAACCTGGAAGCCGCTCCGCAAAACGCCGGGATTACATTCACACTCCTGGGCGACATGCGCGCCTACCTGGGCGTCTCGGACACCGTGCCCAAGCCCTTTCCATTTCCCGAAGAAGGGCGGCGGCAATTCGGCGAACTGCGCGACGCCGTGGACCGCCTCGACTCGCATTTCCGCGCCCTGCTGGATTCCAAGGACGCGCAGTTGCGCAATCCGGATCGCGACAATCTGAAGCGCTATGCGGAAGCCAATGAAAAGCTCGGCGCGCCGTCGCCGCAGAAGCCGCGCGTGGTCTTTCTGGGGGATTCGATTACCGACGGCTGGCGGCTCAACGAGTATTACGGCAGCGAGCGCGACTTCGTCAACCGCGGCATCGGCGGCCAGATCACGGGCGAGATGCTGGGCCGCATGAAGGCCGACGCGATCGATCTGAAACCGCGGTTCGTGTTGGTGTTGGCCGGCATCAACGATCTCGGGCGGGGGGTGGCCGTGAGCACCATCGAAAACAATCTGTCGATGATCGCGGACCTGGCGGAGGCCCACCACATCGAGCCCATGTTCGCGTCGCTGTTGCCGGTGAGCGACTACCACAAGGACGTCAATCCACAGTACGCCCGGACCGCGCACCTGGCGCCCTCCAAGATTCTGGAGGTGAACGGCTGGCTGAAGAGCTTCTGCGAGCAGCGGCATTTTCCGTACGTGGATTACTACTCGGCGCTGGTGGATAAGGCCGGCTTCCTGCAAGCGGATCTGGCGGACGACGGTCTGCATCCCAACAGCAAGGGATACCGGCTTATGGCGCCCATCGCGCTGGCAGCCATCGATAACGTGACGAAGTCCGACGTGAAGCCGGTGAAGAAGAAAGGCGGGCTGCGCGATTGGCTCCAAAAGGAACACAAATGAGTAAAGCCGCCTGGCTGTGGATCGTTATCTGCTGGGGAGCGGTGGCCGCGCCGCCGGCGAAGATCGTGCTGGTGGCGGGCAAGCCGAGCCACGGCCCCGGAGAGCATGAGTTCAACGCAGGCTCCATGCTGCTGGCCAAGTGCCTGCGACAGAATCCCGGCGTCGACGCGATCGTGGTGAAGGGCGGCTGGCCGGCGGACGATGCTGTGTTCGCGGACGCGAAGTCCATCGTGCTGTACATGGATGGCGGCGAAAACCATCCGCTGTTGGCCGACGACCGTCTGGCGACGCTGGGCAAGCTGATGAAGCGGGGAGTGGGCCTGGCGTGTCTGCACTATGCGGTGGAGGTGCCCGGCGACCATGGCGGTGTGGAGTTGCTGGACTGGATTGGCGGATTCTACCGGCGTCCGTATTCGCAAAATCCGATCAACGACGTGGAACTCACCCAGACCGCGCCCGCGCACCCCGTCTCGCGCGGTTGGGACGGCTTTCGCAGCACCGACGAATGGTATTACCGCATTGTGTTCCGCAAGGACGATAAGCGGCTGGTGCCCATCCTGACCACCATGCTGCCCAAGGACGCACCGCAACAGGAGACTGTCGCCTGGGTGGTGGAGCGGGAAGACGGCGGCCGCGGTTTCGGATTCACTGGCGGGCACTATCACCACAACTGGGGCCTGGAGGATCAACGGCGTATGGTGGTGAACGCGATCTTGTGGACCGCCAAGGTGGAGATTCCAGCCAGCGGTGCGAAGTGCGATCTCACAACGGAAGACCTGAAGGCCAACCTGGACGCAAAATAGTGGGGCAGGCTCTCAGCCTGCGGCGGCCTCTCAGGCCGCCTGCCCCACCTATCCTTCGACTTTCCCTGCCAGAATGATCGAGATCGGCAGGTCCCCCAGCTTGGCGTCAAGGACCCAGTCGTGTTCCCCTTGCTTGGTGAAATTGGGAAACTTGTCGCTCGCCGAACTCCAGATGCTCAATACGGCGGGATGCGGTGTGCCGGACGCCTTCGCGCTTAAAGCCGCCAGCGCATCGAAGCCCGGATTCGCGCCCGGGTCGGAATCGTCGCTGACGCGCACTAGCAACGCGAAATCCCGTTGCGGGGCTACGCCCTGGTGATCGCCGTTCACAGGATATTGGCTGTAGCGCAGCGTGTACGTTCCAGCCTTCAAAGACTGCCCACGCCGATCCTGCGCCGGTCCGGCGAAGCGGATGACGCCCAGCAACGCACCTTGGGGAATGGACAGCGTTACGGCATCGTCAGTGGATTTGGGCCCACTCGCCAGCTTGGTGCGGAACCATACCTCGCAGTATGCCGAGCCGTCGGGTCCCAGTATCCTAACGCCTTGTTGCTGCAGCGCCGCAATGAAGGCGGGCGCCAGATCGGCGGGCGGGGCACCGGCCGGCTCCATCTTGTACTGGGCCAGAGCCAGGGAGGCTGGTAGAAGAGCTAACGCAAGCAGTTGCTTCATGTAAAGTTCGGCGGGGCTGAGAGCCCCGCGCAGGCCGAGGGCCTGCCCCACAAATAGATTTGGAGCGGGAGACCGGATTCGAACCGGCGACATCGACCTTGGCAAGGTCGCACTCTACCAACTGAGTTACTCCCGCTCGTCAGAAACCATTATCGTGAACCGCTGCCGGTCCTGTCAAACGGTTTGTAACCATAACGAAACGAAGGCGTTATTTTCCTAATTTAAAGCGCGCTGGGTATGCTAGACTCATGATCGGTCGGTGGTCCACCCTATCGGCACTCCTCGCAGGCGAAGCGTTTGACATGAACCCTTGGGATCGCATCAAAAAAGAACTGGAATCCAAACTCAGTCCCGAGAGCTACCAGAATTGGATCAGCCGTATTGAATACATGGGGATAGACGGCCTCACCCTGATGGTCGGCGTGCCCGATGAAGGCACCAAGCGCTGGATGGAGACGGAATACGCAAGTGTCGTCCTGGTGGTGGCCCGGCAGCTCGGATTGGCGATTGAGCGCGTGGAGTATGTGCTGCCCTCGGCGCGGGAACATAACGACTTCGAAGCGCCGCCGGTTAGCTCTCTCAATCCCAAGTTCACCTTCGACAGCTTCGTAGTGGGAGCATGCAACCAATTCGCCCATGCCGCGGCCCGGTCGGTAGCCACCAATCCGTCCCGCAGCTATAACCCATTGTTCATCTACGGCGGTGTGGGGATGGGCAAGACGCACCTGATGCACGCCATCGGCCGCGCCCTGATCAACAGCCATGCGTCGATGCGCATTATCTACACCTCCAGCGAGCGGTTCATGAACGACATGATCGCGTGCATCCGGCTGGACCGCATGCCGCAGTTTCACGAGCGCTACCGCTCCGCGGATGTGCTGCTGGTGGACGACATCCAGTTGATCGGCAACAAGGATCGCACACAGGAGGAATTCTTTCACACCTTCAATGAATTGCACGATCACCAGAAGCAGATCGTGATTTCCAGCGACGCGCCGCCAAAAGACATCCCCGGCCTGATAGACCGGCTTCGCTCGCGGTTCGAATGGGGTTTGATGGCCGATATCCAACCGCCCGACCTGGAAACCAAGATGGCCATTCTGGACAAGAAGGCCGAGGTGGAAGGCGTGGCGCTCCCGGAAGACGTACGAACGTTCATGGCCACCAAGACGAAGTCCAACGTGCGCGAGTTGGAAGGCGCGCTGGTCAAGCTGATTGCGTATTCCTCGCTGACCGGTTCACCGATCAACCTGACCATGGCGCAGCAGGTGTTGCGGCACCTGGTCTACGCGCAGGATCGCAAAGTCACCATCGATTCCATCCAGAAGGGTGTAGCGGAGCGCTACGGCATCCGGCAAAGCCAACTTAAGGAAAAGAGCAACACCAAGAAGATCGTAGTACCTAGGCAGGTGGCCATGTACCTGGTGAAAGAGCTGACCCAGGCCTCGCTACCGGAGATTGGCAGGGCGTTTGGCGGCAAACATCACACCACCGTGCTGCACTCGGTCAAGAAAATCGACAAGCTGCGCCACACCGATCCGGAATTGAACAGGATTATCCACGCGCTAATCGATTCATTACAATGAGGTTATCTGGACCTTCCACAGGTGCCTGTGCGGATTGCCTGTGGACTCTGTGCAAGAACCTGCCGGGGAGCGGTTTCTGCACCTTGCCGCGCGTGAAATCCTCAGGTTGGGAATGGCCAAAACTACTATAATTTAGTATAATTTAGAAAGCCTTCAACAGTTTGCACAGGGCCTATGAATTCTGTTCTTCTACAGTATCTAAATGAACCGAGAGAATAGGAGTTAAGACCACATGGAATTCACCGTCAGTAAAGCAGACCTCGTTCGAGAACTGAGCCTCTCGCAAGGTGTGGTCGAGAAGAAGACCACCATCCCGATCCTCTCCAACGTGTTGTTGGAGGCGAAGAACGACCGGATCACTCTCACCGCCACGGATCTGGAGCTGGGCATCCGCTGCTCTTGTGCGGCCAAGGTCAAGAAAGAGGGGTCTGGTACGATCCCGGCGCGCAAGCTGTTGGACTATGTGCGGCTGCTGCCGGACGTGGATCTCACCATCAAGTTTCTGGAGAACCATTGGGCCAGTCTGACGTGTGGCCGCTCGCGTACGCGCATTGCGGGAATGTCGCGCGAAAGTTTCCCAGAGTTGCCGCAGATGCCGGAGACCATCGCGGAGATTCCCGTGAAGCTGCTGGCTTCCATGATCTCCCGCACCGCATTTGCCATCTCGCTGGAGGAATCGCGCTTTACGCTAAATGGCGCATTACTGTTACTGAAGACGGATTCGACCACCATGGTGGCTACCGACGGTCATCGACTGGCTTATGTGGAGATCGTGTCGCCCGCAGCCGGCACTGGCAAGAGTTTTCGCGCTCTGGTTCCCAAGAAAGCCATGGCTGAGATTGTCAAACTGGCGGACGAAAGCAGCGCCGATAGCAAGCTGGTGTTTGCCGGAGACGAGAACCACTTATTCTTCCAGTTTGGCGAACGGATGCTGATCACGCGCAAGCTTACGGGCAATTTTCCGGACTACGACAAGGTTCTGCCTAAGGACAATGTGCATACGGCCAAGCTGAATCGGGATGAAATTCGCTCGGCAATTGAGCGCGTCTCGCAGTTTGCCGACGAGCGGTCGCGCGCCATTCGAGTGCAGTTCACGGCCGGTGAGGTGAAGATTTTTTCGTCTTCCGTCGAGACCGGCGAAAGCGAAGAAAGCGTGCCGAGCGAATATGCGGGCCCGGACATGGAGATCGGTTTCAACGCTCAGTATTTGCTTGATTTTCTGCGCGCCACCAGTCAGGAGCAGATAGCTTTTGAGTTGAAGGATCAGAAGAGCGCTGGCGAACTGCGTCCTGTCACTGACGGAACCGAAGATCATTACCGCTACGTGGTAATGCCCATGAGAATCTGACACCGATTTGACAGGAAGTATGAACCTTTGGGATCGAATCAAGCAGGAACTGGAAGCACGGCTCGGTCCCGCTAATTATCAGAAGTTGATTCGCCGGACGGCATTCGCGCGTCTGGAAGGCGGCACACTTTTCGTCGACGTGGCCGACGCAGCAACCAGGAAGTGGATTGAGACGGAATACGCGGCCGAGGTGCTGGTGATCGCCAGACAAGTGGATACGGCAATTGATCGCGTAGAGTACGAGTTAAACCCAATGGCATCGACGTTCAACGAAACGAGCGCTCCGGAAGTTTACGATTCAAGCAGCATCAAAGTTCTGGAAGGTCTGGAGGCCGTGCGCCTCCGGCCGGCCATGTATATCGGCTCCACTGGCGAGATGGGTCTGCATCACCTGGTTTACGAGGTGGTGGACAATTCCGTGGACGAAGCCCTGGCCGGCTACTGCACGCAAGTGGATGTCACGATTCATATCGATAATTCCGTAACGGTGATCGACAACGGCCGTGGCATCCCGGTGGACATGCACGAGGAAGGCGTGTCGGCCGCGGAAGTAGTGATGACCAAACTGCACGCCGGCGGTAAGTTCGATTCCAAGAGCTACAAGGTATCGGGTGGACTGCACGGCGTGGGCGTGAGCTGCGTGAACGCGCTCTCCGAGCGGCTGGAGCTGGAAATCTGGCGCGAGGGTTATACCTGGCAGATGGAGTTCGCTTGCGGCCATGCGAAGGGTCCGTTGCAGCGGACTGGCAAAGCCGGCCGGAAGACCGGCACGCGCGTAACGTTCAAGGCGGATCCCACGATCATGGTGGAAACCACCTACAATTACGACACCCTGGCGCAGCGGCTGCGCGAGTTGGCGTTCCTGAACAAGGGCCTGAAGATCAACCTGACCGATGAGCGCGTGGACCCGGTGAAGAACCACGAGTTCCTGTACAGCGGCGGCATCGCGGAGTTCATCAAGCATCTGAACCGCGGCAAGTCGGTGCTGCACGATAAGCCCATCCACTTCGAAGCCGACCGGGAATTGCCCAACGACGCGGGAACGCTGTCGATGGAAGTCGCGCTGCAATATAACGACGGCTATTCAGAAAGCCTTTTCAGCTTCGCCAACAACATCAATACGGTGGATGGCGGCACGCACCTGACTGGCTTTCGCACCGCGCTCACCCGCACGATTAACGCATCCGGGCAGCAGGCCGGACTGTTCAAGGATGTCAAGGAGAACCTCAGCGGCGACGATGTGCGCGAAGGCCTGACGGCGGTGGTCAGCGTTAAGATTCCGCAACCGCAGTTCGAAGGCCAGACCAAGGGCAAGCTGAATAGCGATATCGCCGGATACATGACCCAGTTCGTCAACGACAAGCTGGGCGAGTATTTCGACAAGAATCCGGCGGTGATGCGCAAGATCGTGGGGAAGGCCATCGATGCGGCGCGCGCGCGCGAGGCGGCCCGCAAGGCGCGCGACCTGACCCGGCGCAAAGGCGCGCTCGATTCCGGCGGTCTCCCCGGCAAATTGGCCGACTGCCAGGAGAAAGATCCCGAGCGCTGCGAGTTGTTCCTGGTGGAGGGCGAGTCGGCCGGCGGCACCGCCAAGCAGGGCCGCGACCGCCGCTTCCAGGCCATCCTGCCGCTGAAGGGCAAGATCCTGAACGTGGAGAAGGCGCGCTACGACAAGATGCTGGGCCACGAGGAAATTCGCTGCATGATCACGGCGCTGGGAACCGGGATCGGCAAAGACGATTTCGACGCGGCCAAGATCCGTTACGGCAAGATCATCATCATGACCGATGCCGACGTGGACGGCTCGCACATCCGCACGCTGCTGCTGACGTTCTTCTTCCGGCACATGAACGAGCTGATCAATCGCGGCCGCATCTTCATCGCGCAGCCGCCGCTCTACCGCATTAAGAAGGGCAAGGCCGAGAAGTATATCAAGGACGAAAAGGAATTCACGCGCGAGATCATGCGGCGCGCCACGGAGAACGTGACCGTGGAGGTCGGCTCGGTCGGCTCGAATGGCGCTGGCGTGAAGGCCACGCTGGAAGGCGGCGAACTGCGCGCTTTTCTGATGAGCCTGGACGAGTTCGAGCAGATGTTCCACAAAGTGGAGCGGCGCATGCGGGACGCGCGCGTGGTGACGGTGCTGGGCAACGCGGAACTGCGCGCCGACCACAAAGTCGATTTCCAGGACAAGGAGAACATGGAACGCGTGGCGGCGGCGGTGAACGCCGCGCAGGTGCCGGCGTCGGTGGTGGCGGATGAAGAGCACTCGGCTTGGACCGTAATGTTCCACGATTCCACCAATGCCGAGCGGCACATCGGCGTGAACCTGGCGGCGCAGCCGGAGTACAAGAAATTCCGCTCGCTTGCGCGGCAGATCGCCAAGTATAACGATCCGCCGTTCGTGGTGGTGCGGGGCGAGCATCGCGACACGCAGGCGGACGCGGCCACCCTGCTGGCCTTCGTGAAGATGGAAGGCAAGCGGGACGCCTCGGTGCAGCGCTATAAGGGGCTGGGCGAAATGAACGCCGAGCAGCTTGCCGAGACGACCATGAACCCCGAGAAGCGGACGCTGCTGCAGGTGCGCCTGGAAGACGCGGTGGAGAGCGAAGAGATTTTCTCCACGCTGATGGGCGAGGATGTGGAGAGCCGGCGGAAGTTCATTGAGGATAACGCGCTGGATGTGAAAAATCTGGATGTGTAGAGAGAGCGCGGCCAAGCGGCCTGGGAGGCCGCTTCTGGCCCCGGCCGCCTATCCGGACTCGACAATCAGATTCGCATACTGAGTGGTGTCTCCCGTGCGGACCAACCCGATGGCCTGGGGAACACGCTTCTTGAACTCAACATGCGGTTCAAAGATCAGCGGGATGCCGGAAAGCGCCTGCTCGAATTCCAGCCGTACATCGCCGCCATTCGCGGCGAGGAATTCTTCGGCCATGAACACCCGGACGGCGACGAAGTTCGAGCGAATCGCCCGCACCACATCCAGCACTCTGGGGATATCGTCGACCAGGGAGATGTCGATGGTTTCGATCTGGGGCCAGAACGGAAAACCGCGATCGGCGATCACCAGCGTATTCGTATGGCGGATGCGGCTGAGCAGGGAGTTCAGCGCCGGGTTCAGGATGCCGGTTTTCAGCATATAGGCGAGCTACCCAATCCGGACTCTTACGCGCAGCGAGCCCGGCACCGGTTCTTCGGAAACGACAATCATGTATCCGCCGCCGCACCCGGAATACATGGCGCCGGCGTACCGGGATTGAAACCAGGAAAGAATGCCCTTCAAATCCAGGTTAATCGCCGGATGCTGTACGGTGTGCGGCAGAATCGCTTCCCAACACCGCATGCAATGGTTCATGGCGGCGCCCAGACAGCGGAGATCGGTGTTCACGATCGCGTCAAAACAGTCCCTGCCGGTCCGGCCCAGTTGCGCGATCCACTCGGGATCCAGGTTTCGGATGCCCAGCGGACTGTAGCCTGCGGGACGCTGGTTGATGGGGACGAGATGGAAGACTTCTTCCACCCAACGTGCAATCTCCGGGTCGCAGTTGGATTCGACATGCGCGGGAAACTTCCCGCCTTCGACATCGGCATCGTAATCGAGCCTGTTCACGCCTGGATAGAGCAGGCCAATCATGTCCTGCGACCCGGAAGGTTCCGCCTTCCCGTCGTTCTCCGCCCGGTACAACTCGCGGACCAGGTCGGCCCGGGGCCGGTCCGGGAGCGCGCCGTTCCACAAACGGGTGGCAATCCGGCGCGTGCTGCTGGCCATGCCGCAGCGATCCATGAACCAGAAAGCCGGCTCCAACGCCACCACCACCATGGATCCGGGCGGTTCCGGATTGTGCCTGGAGATGAAGGGCTGATCGATCCATCCGCCCGCCAGCGCCATGCGATTGGGGATTCGACTGGCGAGGAAGCGGCTATCCGCAGGCGCCTCGGGCGAAGGCGGCGCGACCATGGTGGGCGGCTGCACGGCTAATCCTTCACCACGCGCTTTCCCGCCTTCCGGTCCGCGTACTGTTGCGCGATCCATGCGTAGGTCTTTTCCATGCCGGTGCGCAGCGGCGTGTGAGGTTCCCAATCGAGCACGCTTTTGATGAACGTGTTGTCGCTGTTGCGGCCGGCCACGCCTTTGGGTGCATCCAGATCGTAAGTGTGCTGCAGCTTCACGCCGCCGATTTCTTCCACCATGGCTGCCAGATCGTCGATCGCAATCAGCTCGCTCGAACCCAGGTTGATGGGCGTCGAAATCAGGCGGTCGCAATGCATAATCTGGTCGATGCCAAGCACGCAATCGTCGATGAAGCAGAAGCTGCGGGTTTGCGAACCGTCGCCCCAGATGTCGATGGTGGTGGCGCCGCTGTCGATGGCTTCGATCACCTTGCGGCTAAGCGCGGCGGGCGCCTTCTCGCGGCCTCCGAACCAGGTGCCGTGGGGGCCGTAGATGTTATGGAAGCGGGCCATGTGGGTTTCCAGGCCGCGCTCCGCCCAATACTCCTGGCAGAACATCTCCGAGATCAGTTTCTCCCAACCGTAACCTCTTTCGGCCATGGCGGGGTAGGCGTCCGATTCCTTGAGCGCTCGGACGTTCGGGTCCCGTTGCAGGTCCGTGTTGTAGGCGCAGGCGGACGACGAAAAGAAATAGCGCTGGGCGCCGGCGCGCCAGGCAGCGTCAATCAGGTGGGTGTTGACCAGAATGCTGCGCAGGCACTCCACGCGAAAGTGTTCGATGAAACCCATGCCGCCCATGTCGGCAGCCAGGTTATAGACTTCTGCGGCGCCCTCGACGGCCTGGATGGCATTGTGTTTCTCGCTCAAGTCCAGCGAGAGGCATTCCACGCCGGGTACACGCTGGTACCATTCCGGCAGGGGCTTGCGGTCGATGGCCCGGATCCTTGTATAGCCCAGATCGTGAAAATACCGGGTGAGCGCGCCGGCGATGAAGCCGCCCGCGCCCGCGATGACAATCAGATCGTCGCGGCCGATCTTGTGATCGATTCTTACTTCAGAGTTCTCTTTCATAGGTGGTTTTGGCGCTGGGTCGGCTCCTGTCAAACCGGCGGGCCGGCATGCTTACTTCCGGCCGGCGGGCGTAATCTTGAACGCCCAAGCGAATTCTCCCGTCCGGGCAGCCGGAAGCTCAATCTCCAGACCTTCATTATCGCGCGTCCACTTCAGCTTGTCGGAGGAGCCGAGCAGTTGAACGCTGGCGACTTCTGATGGCATAACCTGGGAGCCGCGCGCCAGGGACTGGATCTTGATCTTGCCATCCTGCGGCCAGCCCAGCGCGATGGCATACAGCACGCCGTCGCGGGTGGTGAAACGGATATCCTGGCTGGTGTATGGCTTGGTGGACGTATCGTGGAACGTCCCGCCTACGACTTTTGTGGGCCCCTCGCCTGAGATCTTCCAGGGCCGCGTGCCGTAAATCGCTTCACCATTGACGGCGAGCCACCGGCCCATCGCCAGCAGCACATTTTTCGCCTGCTCCGGAATGGTCCCATCGGACTTGGGCCCCACGTTCAGCAGCAGGGCGCCATTCTTGCTCACGATGTCCACCAATTGATGCACCAGCGATTCGGGCGAGCGGAACGTATCGTTGTCGATGTATCCCCACGACTTGATGCTCACCGAAGTATCCGTCTGCCAGAACTGGGGCAGAATCTTGTCGGCCTGGCCGCGCTCGATATCCAAAACAGCGGCGCTCGGCGGAAAGGCTTCGTTCTTGTAATTGATCGCCGCCGTGGAATGGCGTCGCGCGGCATCGTTGTAATAGAACGCCGCCAGGCGTTGCCGGTACGGCTCGAACTCCTTGGTCTCGATCCACCAGTCGAACCACAGAATCTCCGGTTGGTACTTGGTAACGATCTCCGCCGCGCGTGCCATCCAATCGTCCAGATACGCCGCGTCGGGATGTGCCTTCCAACGCGCCCCGTTCTTATCTGTCACCTCAGCGTGCGCCGGACCATAGAAGGCGGCAAATTGCGGGTCGCGAACATCGGAGTCGATCTCCCGGCCGGTATTGAGAAAGAAGTAGTGCTCGGCGCGGTGGCTGGAGACGCCGAAATGGAGGCCGGCAGCCCGCACCGCTTTCGCCAGCTCGCCGGTGGTGTCCCGGTGTGGCCCCATTTTTGCGGCGCTCCAGTCGCTGAGGTCCGAGTTGTACATCGCGAATCCGTCGTGATGCTCCGCGACGGGAACCACATACTTCGCGCCGGCCTTGCGGAACAGATCCGCCCATGCTTTCGCGTCGAATTTCTCGGCCTTGAACATGGGGATGAAGTCTTTGTAGCCAAATTTCGCCTGCGGGCCGAAGGTGGCCACCTCATGGGCGAACTCCGGCGTCCCCTGCTGGTACATATTCCGCGGGTACCATTCGTTGCCGAACGCCGGCACGGAGTAAACGCCCCAATGGAGGAAGATGCCGAACTTGGCGTCCTGATACCAGGCAGGCACCTGGTAATGTTTCAGAGAATCCCAGTTAGGGCGGAACGGCCCGTTCTGTCCCCCCGCATCGACCTGGCCCAGGAGCGCGGCGCGCGCGGCATCGAACTTGTGGACGGCATTCTGCCAGACCACATCGTCCGCGTTGGGAGTCTGCGCGGAAGCGGCCAGCACACTGAAAAGGAGTAGCGCGTGGAATCGCATAAAGGCACCGACCGAACTATAACATCCACCCAACAAAACCGCAACAGTTATCGTTAAAGACGGTATTCAGCATTTCGACGGTGCCCAGAGCGGAGGCACCCTACTCGCCCTTCACGGCGATGGCAATGATGGAGGTCGGCGGCCACGGCAGCAGCCGGTCGATGCGTCTCCACAGCCACACCAGGCTGTCGAAGACGCGCAACTGGAAGCGGCTGATGGTCTTTCTCCGCAGCAGGCGGCCCGTCACATACCAGGCCGGGCGCGAAATGCGGTTGAAGTCCAGAATGCGCTCCACGCGGAAACCTACCTGCTCCATTTTGCCTTGCAATTCTTCGCGGGAGTAGCGGCGGAAGTGGCCTAGCGCCTTATCCAGCGAGCCATAGATCCCTTGCCCGTGGGGCACCAGGACGATCGCCCGGCCGCCGGGCCGCAGCGCCGCGTAAATGTTGCGCAGTCCGGCCATCTGGTCCTCGACATGCTCGAGCACATTCACGCAAACCACGGAATCCACAGCGCCGGCCAGCGCCTCGAAATCGGCCGGATTCGACAAGTCGCAGTGCCGCACCTCCACCTTGGGACGGTGCTGAAAGCGCGCCCGCAGCCGCGCCAGGTACTCGGGATCGATATCTCCCGCGATATAGCGGTCGCGCCGCGGAGACAGGATGCCGGTCAGGTTGCCGATGCCCGCTCCGGTCTCCAGCACACGCTTGCCTATGTAAGGCTGGATGGCGCCGGCCAACCACCGATTGAAACGCTTAGCGCCGGCGAGCGCATCGAGGATATCCGGTCCGGAATCTTTGTAGAGGTCCCTGGTGAAGGCATAGCGCAGGATCACATAGACGGCTCCGAAGGCGTCCTTCAGCCCGATCTTCTTGCCTTCCTCGTACGTCCGGCCGTGATAATCGATGGCCGTTTCGTAGACCCGCACGCGGCGTTTGGCCAGTTTGATGGTCAGTTCCGGCTCCAGTCCGAAGCGATCGCTGCGAATGGGGATGCTCTGCAGCAGCGAAGTGCGGAAGGCTTTGTAGCAGGTCTCCATGTCGGTCAGATTCAAGTCCGCAACGATATTGCACATCAGGGTCAGAATGTGGTTGGCCACGGAGTGCCAGAAGTAGAGCACCCGGCGTTCGCCGGAGATCACGAAGCGCGAGCCATAGACGGCGTCAGCTTTCCCCTCCAGCAGCGGCGCCAGCAGGCGTCCGTATTCGCGCGGATCGTATTCCAGATCGGCATCCTGAATGATGGAGAACTCGCCGGTGGCGTGCTCGATGGCGGTACGGATGGCGGCGCCCTTACCTTGATTGCGGGGTTGCCGGATGAATCGCAGTACGGCGGGGTGGGCCGCGGCGATCTGTTCCACGATTGCGGCCGAGCCGTCCGTGGAGCCGTCGTCCACCACGATAATCTCCCGCCCGATTCCCTCCGGTAGAGGCGCGGAGAGCACGCGCTCTAGCAATGTTCCGACGAACTCTTCCTCGTTGTAAAGAGGGATCAGAATGGAGAGGGTGTGGGCTGCCATGGCGGCGGGAATCTCCATTGTACAGTAGAGATACACGCCTCCCTGCCGCTAGTGAACGGTTTCGCCCGCTTTCCTGGCGCTGCGCAACACCAACTCTTCCAAATCCAGAAGATGCTGTGGCTCGAAATGCTGCCGGGACCACCTGTTCGATGGCTCCAGTTGGATGCCGACGAAATAGCCGATCTCCCGGTAGACGCAGTAGCGCACGGTCCCGGACAGCTTATCGCCGGGACAGTGTACTTCTACATGCGTGCCTATGGACACCGGTATCTCGAATTGCAAACACATCCCGGATGGTGAGATATCCTCCAGCAAAGCGGTGGATTTACAGGTGCGGCCCGCTGGTTCCTTCCAACAAACCTCAACCATATCGGCGCACAGCATCCGAATTTCAGCGCGTGGTCGCTGCATGTCTATTCTATCGGTTGGGATGGCGGATGGCTTTAGGGGCGTTGGAGGGCGGCCAATCTTGGCCGCAGCCGGCTTTTAGCCNNGCTGCGGGCATGATTGCCCGCCTCCAGGTGTATCACAGGGCGGTTTGCGAGGTGGGCGCGGTATCTTCCTGATCTTCCTCGTCGGCAGGCGGCTCGGTCAAGTGGTAGTAGTAGGTGACCGCGCCGCAGGCCAGCGACAGGGCGATGATGAGGGAGATCCATTTTAACGTGCGGGAATTCCACGCGCGCTGGCCCGCGACGGCGGCGGCCGTGGCTTTCACCGCGGCAAACGCGACGCCGGCGCCAAGGCCCAGCTTCCAATACCACGCCATCAGGTCGAGATGGTACTGCCCGCCAACCTGGCTCCAGATGGTGTAAGTGGCGATGAGGGCAATCAGGAACTCGATCGCGTACAGGAGGCGGAGCACCTTACTAGGGTATCCTGAAAACAGATGCCCGCGCCGCTACTCTCCGTGATGGGCGCCGGCAAGTCGTTCGGCGCAGCTCCGCTGTTTTCCAACATCTCCATCCACATCTCCGAGGGCGAGCGGCTGGGATTGATCGGCCCCAATGGCTCGGGCAAATCGACGCTGCTGAAGATCATGGCCGGGATGCTGGAGCCCGACAACGGCACGCGCACGGTGCGCAAGCTGACGCGTATCGCCTTCGTGCCGCAGGAGCCGGAGTTCGAGGCCGGAATGACGGCGGGCAAGGTGCTGGAAGCGGCGCTCCCGGAGCGTGGGACGCATGGGATGGATGAGGCGGAGCGCGCGGCCGCGGTGAGCGTCACGCTGGGAAAAGCCGGCTTCGCCGACGGGAACGCCGCAGTGGAATCGCTCTCCGGCGGATGGAAGCGGCGGCTTTCGATCGCGCGCGAGCTGATTCGGAATCCCGACGTGCTCTTGCTCGACGAGCCCACCAACCATCTGGATCTGGAAGGGATTCTATGGCTGGAGAAGCTGGTGGAGGCCGCGCCGTTTGCCACGGTGATCGTGAGCCACGACCGCTATTTCCTCGAAAACGCCGCGACGGAGGTGGCCGAGATCAATCGCGCGTATCCGGATGGCATGTTCCGCGCGGAGGGCAATTACGCCGATTTTCTGGAGAAGCGCGAGGCTTTTCTGGAGGCGCAATCGGAGCAGCAGGCCGCGCTGGCCAACCGGGTGCGGCGCGAGGTGGAGTGGCTGCGGCGCGGTCCCAAGGCGCGCACGGGGAAGTCGAAAGCGCGCATCGACGCGGCGCATGAGTTGATGGGCGAGCTGGCGGAGGTTTCGTCGCGCAACCGGAAGGCAGCCACGCGCATCGACTTCACGGCTTCCGGGCGCAAGACTAAGAAGCTGATTCGGGCGGAGGGCATCTCGAAGCGGCTGGGTGGACGGGAGCTGTTTCGCGACCTGAGCTTCTCGCTTTCGCCGGGGATGCGGCTGGGCCTCGCGGGACCAAACGGCAGCGGCAAGACCACACTGTTGCGCGTGCTGAAAGGCGAGTTGAACGCCGACGCGGGGACCATCGAGCGCGCCGACGGGCTGCGCATCGTCTATTTCGACCAGGGCCGCGAACAGCTCGATCCAGCCGCACCGCTGCGGGAGGGGCTGGGCGCGCACGGCGATAGCGTGATTTATCGCGACCGCTCGATGCACATCGCGGGTTGGGCCAAGCGCTTCCTGTTCCGGCCGGACCAACTGGACACGCCGGTGGGACGCTTTTCGGGCGGCGAGCGGGCGCGCATCGTCATTGCGCGGCTGATGCTGCAGCCGGCGGACGTGCTGCTGCTGGACGAGCCGACCAACGATCTGGACATCCCGACGCTGGAAGTGCTGGAAGAGAGCCTGACGGATTTTGAGGGCGCACTGGTGCTGGTGACGCACGACCGCTACATGCTGGACCGTGTGTCGACGGTGGTGCTGGGGCTCAATGGCGAGGGCGGCGCGGAGGTGTTCGCGGACTATTCGCAGTGGGAGCAGGCGCGCGCGGTGAAGCCGGCGCGGGTTCAGAAGGACAGGCCGGAGGCCTATCCCAGTGCGCGGCCGAAGAAACTAGCGTATCTGGAAGCGCGCGAGTGGGAGCAGATGGAAGAGAGAATCCTGGAGGCGGAGCAATCGCTGGAGGTGGCCCGCACAGCCTTGCACGCGCCCGAAGTAGTTTCCGATGGCTTGGCGTTGCAGCAGCGATACGCGGAGATGCAGGCGGCGGAGGCGGAAGTGGAAAAGCTCTATGCGCGGTGGGCGGAGTTGGAGGGTAAGAAGTCATGATGCGTAGCGTTACAGCGGTTTTGTTTGGGGTGCTGCTGGCGGCGGCCGCTTATGGGCAGGAGTACGATGTCGTCCTGGCACACGGCCGGGTGATGGACCCGGCTTCCGGCCTGGATGGCGTGCGGTACGTGGGCATTCGCGGTGGGAAGATCGGCGCGATCTCCGAAAACCCTCTGCAAGGCCGCACGGTGCTGGACGTTTCCGGCTTGGTGGTCGCGCCGGGATTTATCGACCTGCACTCGCACGGGCAGACGCCGGAGAACTACCGCTTCAAAGCCAGGGACGGGGTGACCACCGCGCTCGAAATGGAAGTGGGAGTTGCGCCGGTGCCGGAATGGTATCGCGCGCGCGAAGGCCAGGCGCTGATCAACTTCGGCGCCACCTCCGGGCACATCCCCGCGCGCATGGCGGTGATGCACGATAGCGGCACGCTGCTGCCGCACGACACCGCGAAAGGCGCCGCCACTCCCGAGCAGCGCCGCCAGATCTTCGACCTGGTGCGCCGCGGCTTGGATGACGGCGCGCTGGGCATCGGCATGGGGATCGCTTATGTGCCCCTGGCAACCCGCGCCGAGATTCTGGAACTGTTCGGCTTGGCGGCCGAGCGGAAGACGGCGCTCTACGTTCACATACGGAACGGAGGTCCGCTGGAGCCGGGCGTGATCGATGCGCTGCAGGAAGTGATCGCCGATGCGGCGGCGACGGGCGCGTCTCTGCACGTGGTACACATTACCAGCATGGGTTTGCGGGAAACGGCGCTGTGCCTGCAAATGATCGCAGGCGCGCGGCGCAGCGGATTGGACGTAACCACGGAGATGTATCCGTACACGGCGGGCATGACCGACCTCGGCTCGGCGGTTTTCGATGAAGGCTGGCAGGCGAAACAGGGCGGCATCGGCTTCGGCGACTTGCAGTGGGCGCTGACGGGCGAGCGGCTGACGGCCGAGTCGTTCGCGCGCCATCGCCGGCAGGGCGGGATGGTGGCGATTCATTCGATCCCGGAAGAGGTGGTGCGGCTGGCGATCGCCGATCCGATGACCATGATTGCGAGCGACGGCATCCTGGATCATGGCAAGGGGCATCCGCGGGCGGCCGGAACATACGCGCGCGTGCTGGGCCGCTACGTGCGCGAGCAGCATGCGCTCACGCTGATGGAGGCGCTGCGCAAGATGACGGTGATGCCGGCGGATCGGCTGGGCATCCGGACGAAGGGCCGCATCGCGGTGGGCGCGGACGCGGATATCGCTGTTTTCGATCCGGCGCGGGTGATGGATCGGGCCACCTTTGAGAATCCGGCGCAGTATTCGGAGGGGATCGAGTATGTGCTGGTGAACGGGACTTTGGTGGTCAAGAGCGGGGAGTTGGTGGACGGGGTTGCGCCTGGGTTGGCGGTGCAGCGGTAGGCATATCGGCAAACGCAGACGACATAAAACGATCGTCTGCGCCACTTACTCATACCGTAGCGTGACCATGGGGTCCACATGGGCCGCGCGCCGTGCAGGAAAGTAGCACGCCGCTAGCGCAACCACGCCGAATACCGCGACAGCGCCGGCATAAGTGAGCGGGTCGCCGGCGCTCACGCCGAACAGCAGGCTGCCCAGCAGACGCGACAAGGCCAGCGCGCCGGCCAATCCGGCCGCGACGCCCAGCCCGGCCAGGGTCATGCCCTGTCCCGCTACGGTGCGAAACACATCGGAGGCGCTCGCTCCCAACGCCACGCGCACGCCGATCTCCCGCGTGCGCTGCGTCACCACGTAGGAGAGCACGCCATAGATGCCGACGCACGCCAGGACCAGCGCCAGCGCCGCGAATCCGCCGAGCAGCGCCGCTTGCACGCGCCGCTCGGCGACTTCCTGGTCGAGCAGGCTGTCGAGCGTTATCACGTTGGACACCGGCTGGTCCTTGTCGATGGACCAGACCGCCTGCCGCACGGCGCCCGCCAGGCTTAGCGGATCGCCGCTAGTGCGAATCGCGAAATCGCGGGGAACCATCCAGTTCTCCTTCGTCTGCCAGTAGGCGAAATACATCTCCTGGCGCGGAGGTTCATTCAGGCGCATCTGACGGACGTCGCCCGCGATACCGACGATGGTTCTCCACGGCCACTTCTCTTCCAGGTCGCCGAACTTGAGGCGCTTGCCGAGCGGATCCTGATTCGGCCAGAACTTGCGCGCCATGGTTTCGTTGATGATGACCACTGGCGGCGCATTCGGCCCGTCGGCATCCTGGAACAGGCGCCCGCGGCGCATCGGAATCCGCATCGCTTCGAAGTAGCCGGGCGACACCACGCGGTTGTTGGCGTCCCAGGTCACATCCGGACGCGGCGCCACCCCCTCGGGGGTAAAGCTGCCGGTGCCGCCCTCCCAGGTCAGCGGCAGCGCGCTGGTGAAGCCGGCGGACCGGACGCCGGGCAACGAGCGCACGCGCTCCAGCACCCGCTGAAGGAACTCCGAGCGCTTGGTAAAGCCTCCGTACTTCGTGATGGGCGGCTCCACGCGCACGGTGAGGACATGGTCCGCGTGGAAGCCCGGATCTAGACCACGCAGTTTGGCGAAGCTTTCGATCAATAGTCCCGACCCCACCAGCAGAATGAGCGAAAGCGCCACCTCGCCAATCACCAGCAGATTGCGCATCATTCCACGGCGGGGACCGGCGTTGCCGCGCCCGCCTTCTTTCAGCACGCCGTTCAAATCGACCCGGAAGACTTGCAGTGCCGGCGCCATCCCGAACAGGAAACTGCTCGCGAGCGATATGGCCACCGCAAAAGCCAATACACGCGCATCGAGCGCCAGCGACACCGTGCGCGAAAGATCCTCGGGGATCAGGTTCTTCAGGAAGTTGAAGCACCAGTCTGCCAGCAATATGCCTAACAAACCGCCCCCCACCGCCAGCAGCGCGCTTTCGGTGAGCATCTGGCGCACGATGCGGCCGCGCCCCGCTCCCAGCGCGGTGCGCACGGCGATTTCGCACTGCCGGCCGGTGGCCCGCGAGAGCAGGAGATTGGCGACGTTGGCGCAAGCGATCAGCAAGATGAAACCCACCGCCGCCAGCAGCACGATCAATCCGGTGCGCGCGCCCCGCGTATAGGTGTCATGAAGCGGCTCGGCAAAGAAGCGCCGGATCGCTTCCCACTTGCTGGTGTCCGGATACGCCCGCGCCAGCCGTTCGCGGAGCATCTGCAGCCCGGCGTTGGCCTGAGCCAGAGTGACGCCTGTCCGCAGCCGCCCCACTACGGACAGGTAATGCGATCCCCGATTGGCCAGTTCCGCACTGGTGAACGCCATGGGCGTCCACAGGTCAACCTCGTTGGATGGATAGGCGAAGCCCGCCGGCATCACGCCAACCACCGTGTACTTCTCGCCGTTGAGCACGATGGCCCGGCCCACTATGGCCGGGTCGCCTGCGAAACGGCGCATCCACAATCCGTGATTGATCAGGACGACGTGCGGCCCGCCCGGACGGTCCTCGTCGGGCAGGAAGACGCGTCCAAGGGCTGGCGCCGCGCCCAGCACCGCGAACAGATTTTGGGTGACGCTGGCGCCTGCCAGTTTTTCCGGTTCGCTGGCGCCCGCGCCCGTTTCTCCGGTCAGGTTGAAGACGTGCCAACGGCCGTACTCCGCGGCTGCGGCGACATCTTCGAAGATCTGCGTCTGCGCTTTCCAATCGGCGTAGTTCGCGGGAGCGGGTGTATTGCGCGGGAAGCCCGCCTCGCTGGCGTCCTCAAAGACGGAGACCAGCCGCTGCGGGTCGCGATACGGCAGAGCGCGCAGCAGCACGGCATCGACTACGCTGAAGATTGCCGCCGTGGCGCCGATGCCCAGCGTGAGGGTCAGCAGCGCGATGGCCGTGAAGCCGGGGCTGCGGGCCAGCAGCCGCAGGCCGTACCGGAGATCCTGGATGAGGGTGCGCATCAAGACAAGAGGTGCATGCGGCGTGCCGTGGTTAAGCGCAATGCCATCAACGCGGAGGACTGTGCGGATGTCCATTTGCGGGATTGGGCTGTTCGCTGGTGGGGCGGGCATTCGAGAAGGCCGACGTGGACGTCGGCCGCAGGACTGGAGTCCCGCCCCACTCGCGCAAACCTTCCCATAGACCGCGCCACTTGCGCAGAATCAACTCGGCCACATTTAGCGCGATGGCCAGCGCCAGCAGAAAGGGCCATAAGTCCAGGGTCGCCGGAATCGCGCGGCCGGTCGATTCGAAGATGGCATTCAGCGCCGGATTGTAGCGCCCGCCGGTGGCCTCGGCCACCTGGTGCAGCAACTGGTCGTTCGCGCCGTACTCCAGCATCTCGTCCTCCTGCCGGTAGAAGCCCACCTCCGGAAATGCGCGCGACTCCGCCAGCGGACGCACGCGAAACAATCCCTGGCGCTCCCCTAGGCCCAACCGCGCGCGAAAGTGCCCGGCGGCCACCTTGGCCACCTTCATCGCCGATTGGAAGCCGTTCGGTCCGAAAGCGTAGATATCCGGAATCGCGGCCGGCTCGGTCACGTTGCGGCCCAGGTGATAATCCACCACCAGTTCATTGGCGGCGCGGTCGAATTCGGCGCCCGCCTCGCTCGATTCGGCATGCGGCAACAGGTCGCGGAAGATGTTGGCCCACAGCTTGTCGAATCCCGGCCAGTTGACCCAACTCGCCGCCCAGCGGTTCTTGGCGTCGGAGGTGAACACGGCCGCGCGCCCGAGGCCATACTGCCAGCGCACCAGCAGCGGATCCTCGGGGCCGGCGCGCAGAATCAGGTCGGTGGTCGGCCGCGTCAGGAAGCGCACGTAGCCGCGCAACGGCGGCGCCGTTTCGATGCCCACACCATCCAGAATCTCGGCGCGATTCACCACCTCGGGATGCACGTCCTTCTCCACGGCCGTGGAGCCGGTGTGCTCCTTCACGTCGCGCAGCACGATCTGCTCCAACCCGGACGGGTCGTTCAGGAAATATGACTTGCCGTCCGCAAGCTGCGCCACCTTCTCTAGGAAGGCGCGGTTCACATCCTGGCCCAGCCCAACCGTGGAGATGGTGACATGATTGGCCGCGGCATCCTTCGACAGCGTCATGCTGTCGCCTTCCTCCGAGATGCCGTCGGTCAACAGCACGATGTGTTTGTAGACCGCTTTCGACGTGAGGATCTTGCGATAGGCTTCGGTCAGGGCGGGCGCGATCTGCGTGCCGCCATCGGGCGTGATGCCGGAGATCAGCCGCTTGATGGAAGTGCGGTCGTCGGCGCGGCGCAGCGGCACCGACCACTGGAAGGAGTTGTCGAAAATCAGCACGCCGACCTGATCGATGGGCCGCAAGTGCTCCACGACGCCGACCGCCGCCTGGCGCGCCAAATCGATCTTCTTGCCTTCCATGGAAGAAGACTTATCGATGATCAGCACCACGGCGGTGCCTTCTGGAGTGCGCGGCGGCGCGATCTTGGCCGGCAGTGTGCGCTCCAGCGCGTCCTCCTCCTTCTTCTCCACGTAGACGTTGCGGTCGCCCCCGATCCAGAGTAGGCCGCCGCCCTGTTTGACGAATGCTTCGAGCGCGGCCTTGCGCGGCAGCGAAACGTTTTGCATGTCCCAGTTGTTGAAGACCACCAGTTGATAGTCGTCGAGCGAATCCGGCGGACCGGAGGGCGCGCGCTGGATATCGAATTGATTGGCTTCGAGGGTGCGGATCAGGTGCGCTTCGGCATCGGCGGGATCGTCGCTGATGAGCAACACGCGCGGCCGCCGCAGGGTGAGAGCGCTATCGAAACGCGCTTCTCCCAAGCCAGGGGCACTGATGCGGCCGGCCAACTCGATCGCCCCGGTGGCGCTGACGCTGGCGTGGGCGCGGAATTGGTTGGCGCCGGCTCCCAGGGCCACGCGGCTTGCGCCCAGCGGTTTGCCTTCGGCCGCGATCTCCACGACGGCTTCGGCGGCGCGCGGAGACTCGAGCGTGATATCGACTGGAAAGCGCTCGCCGCTGAAGACTTGCGCGGGCATACTCACCGATTCCAGAACCAGGCTGGGCCGCGGCTGTCCGGCAAGCGGAATGACATCGATCGGCACACCCCGTTGCTGGGCTTGCCAGATGGCGCGGGTGACACTGCCCAGGTTTTCGTTGCCATCGGAAATCAGGAGGACGCGCGGCACCAGGCCGGCCGGCAAAGTGGCCAGCCCTTCGCGAATGGCGGCCTCCAGGTTCGTGCCGTGGGAGGCTTGGCCGGGGCTGTGTGCCAGTTTCCAGGCCTGCCCGGTGCGCTCCGCGGGCGTGGGATTGCGGGGGGCGCGCGCGAACGGGAGCACTTGCGTCCAGTTGCGCCCGCGTCCTCTCTCCACCGCGGTCGCCGCCGCCGAGGCTGCGTCCAAATCCTGCTGGGAAACGCTGGCCGAAGTATCCACCAGGATCGCCAGGGCCACTTTGGATTCGTAGAACGTGAGGCGCGGCTCGGCGAGCGCCAGCAGGATGGCCGCCAGCGCCGCGGCTTTCACCGTCACGCCAACCCGCCGCGCGGAGTTGCGCCATTCCCAGGCAGCCCACGCGAGCGGCGCGAGAGCCAGCGGAATCAGCCATGGATGGGCGAATGTCATAGGGAGCCGTCTTCCCCCGAGGGGCGGTTGGGGCGAACTCGAACGCCTGAATCCATTATGTCTAAAGCCCCATAGCCGATCAACGCAACTTGCCTTCGTCCACCCACGCCCCGAAGGCCCGGAGATTTCAGCGCCTGACATAATAGCGAAGGGATCGCGATGCAGTTTTTCAGGATCCCGGTCATGACCCTAATTCTGCTTCGGTGACCCGAGTTAATCCGGATGTGCCTTACCGGCAAAACAGTGCCCTGCACAGCGATAGAACACTTGGATCCCGTCCACTTGGTCGGAAGCCCAGGCGAGTCACCGCCCTCGGCTAAGATCTAGACCCACTGTGCGACGGTTGAAAGAAATCGAATGGCCCACACGCTTTCTGAAACTCCTCCGGATCAACCGAGCTTTCTTGTACAAGCATACCGACATATCTGTCTTGGTCGATGCGCCACAAGTGCAGCGTGTCGGTGAACTCATTGTAACGGTCAAAATAGCCATGAACAAGTTGGATCTCTTGGTCGGAGGCCAAGAAGCACTCCAGACTTCGGTGCTCGGGGTAACGGAACGAGACCCTTGGTATCAAGTCTTCAAGCGCTATTTGTGACATGTCTTTGAACGGAAGCGTCCACGCGCAATGGACCCCGAGAGAGCCTCGGGGCGATGAGAGCCGAGGCAGCCACGACCGCAGGTTGAAGGGGTCGCCCCCGCAGTCCTTACAGGGTAACGACAGTTTACCCGTGCCTCTGAAACACTTGGTACAGGCGATAGGGTGTCCAGTGCCTTTGCAATCCTTGCAGGAATGTACAAAAAAACGTTGATCACGACACAGGTCGCAGCGATACTCACTACCTTTTCCTTCGCACCTGCTGCATGGTTTGCGTTCCCCCCGGCCAGACCCTCCGCACGAAGAACACCGGTTGGGGCATTGGGCGTCCACGCACCCCCTTGTGCGGCAGGCCCGGCAGGTGGGCATCCGCACGTTTCCGTCGTCTAGCCAGGCCTTGACTGATTTCCTGTCCACCGGTTTCCATGGTCGGTCAATTACCGCCAAAGGCAGGCCGACGTCGTACCAGTCGGCGTCGCCGCATCCCTCTGGGGGACGAAAGGGGTTTAACCACTCGGGTTCGCACGATTCGAGTTCGGTCCAGCAATTGGTTACGAGGCAATCGGGTAGGCCAAAGCTCGAAGAGTCGGTTGTGCCTCGGTACACGGCGACCTCGCCGAAGTAATGGTGGGCCTGTAGATTTTGGCCGTCCATAACAACTTGATGGCCCCTCCGCCCGATGCTCGGCTGTGGCACGATGGTGATTCGTACAGCGCCTGATTGTATCGTCATTTTCCCCATCTCACCGCCAAGATCGACCACTTCGCATGCTGCCGATTTGTCCTTGGCAGCGTCTCTACACATGGAGTAGAGTTGGGCTATTCTTGCGGCGAATAGCGATTCCCGTGTTGCGGGTCGGCTTGGAGGCGGTGGTTGTGGTGGTGGTGGTTGGGCTGGCGTAGCGTTTTGTCTGGGTGGAGACGTTGGCCCCGCTATCCCGCTTCCTCTTTTCCCGCGGTTCCACAGGTAATTGAGTGACGCCAGCAGCGCCACCGAGATCAGCAGCGCCGCCGCTGCCCCCAGATTGATTGGCATTTACTCCCTTCGGCTACTTCTGTGTGCCCATTGGCTCTAGAACCATATGAACAGTGCGGTTTCCGCCATGCCATGCACCGGCTTGTGAGAAAGCTGTGCCCGTGTACGGGACGCGTCGAAGGCCATCGGCGTTAATGTTACGCCTTTAAATGGATACTAGTCAAGGCTCGAATGACCGGCTCGAATGGCCGATTTAGTTTCACGACGCCTTCCGCATGACGGCCGGCCGCCGCGAGACGCGCGCCACGCGGCGACGGAAGCGGCCNNCGGAATGCCGCGCCGCGTTGCGGGGGGAACGTCCCACTGGGATTCCCAAAGCTGCGGCAGCGTCAGCGAGTAGACATATTCGCGATCGCCGGCCAGCACGCGCACGGTGCCAGCCGTGCCGCTGAAGAATTCGAGCGATTGGCCGCGCAGGGTGAACGGCGCGGGGTTGCCGTCGTCGCGCAGTACGTGCACGCCAGCCGGCCGCACATCCGCGTCGAGCGAAACTTTCACGGCGCCCACGCTACCGGCGGTCAATTCCCAGCGCCGGAAGATGTCGGGCGCCATCCAGCGCAGCAGGTTGGCATAGAGCAGGGGCGTGGACAATTCATAGCGCATTGCCGAGAGCGACGGATGAAAGCCCAGCACCACGATCTTCGGCTTGCCGGGACGCGCCACGATAACGGGCCCTTCGGCCACCTCGGCGATCTTCAGATCGTCCGGCGCCGCTTCGAAAACCGAAGCGGATTCCAGGCTCAGATCCTTGGCGCGCAGACCGGCGCCCAGCGCATGGCCGGTGAGCCAATGGGTGAGGGGCGCATCCGATACGCGCGCGCGCACGGGTATGGGAGAACCGCCCGGCGGCGGATCGATCCAGATGGAATCGGCCTGCGGCGGCGTGGGCGGACGGAACCGGTCCAGGATGACGAGCGCGGCGGGGTCCTGCGCGCGATATTCGGAGGGCGCGCGAAAGGTAGCCACCACCTGCGGGCTGGCGGCCAGCACGGGGCGCAGCAGGTCCGGCTCGGCGGAATACACCGTCACGCGCAGAGCCGGCTGGGCCGGCAGTTGCAGCGTCGCGCGATCGTCGGCGGGGAAGGCGTCGTGCGGCAGAAGTTGCGCCTGCAGAAAGCCGGCCGAGCGGCTGCGAAACTGGAAACTGGTTTCGCGATCTGCGCCCGGCGCGAGGGTGATGCGCTGGGAGCCGACGGACAGGTTACCGGGGCCATCCGGCGACGGGCCAAAGGCCAGCGCGAGCGTGACCGTGCGCGGCCGAACGCCATAGTTGCGGAGGGAAACGTAGATCTCCCACACGTCGGCGTCGGCGGTCGAACGGCGCACGCCGATGCGGCGCAGACCGCAGTTTTCGATGGCATCGGGCACGCTCAGGAAGCGCAGGGTCGGCACCGAGCCGCGCGCGTCGGCAAGCGGCTGCGCCAGCTTGCCGGTGCCGACGAAGACCGCTTCCCCGGCACGGCGTCCGCTCTGCGCCTGGATCTGCCGCACGAAGGCCAACGCCTGGTCCAGGTTCAGCGCCGTGGCTCCGGGTTGCGAATCGGCGATGGCTTCTTCCAGCTTCTTATGATCGGGCTCGAAAGCCGTGGCGGGCGTGGCCAGGGCGTCGGCGCGCACCAGCATGATGCGATCGCGTGCGGGCACGGCACGGACATAGGCGCGGGCGCGTTCGCGGGCCAGGTCCATCAAGGTGCGCGTGGAGGTGCGGGCGGCCATCCAGGCGGAGGTGTCCAGGATCAGGACATGATCGCGCGGCGCGGAGGCCGGCGCTCCCAGGCGCAACTGCGCGATCGCCAGCAGCAGCAGCGCGATCGAGGCAAGCTGCAACAGCAGCGAGAAGGGCTGTTGGATGCGGCGCCGCCGCGCGACCACGGTGGGCTGTTCGGCCGACACCCAGAAGCGCAGCGTAGAGACGACTTGCCGGCGGCGGGTGCGGTCGAGCAGATAGAGCGCGAGGGTCAGGGCGGAGACGCCGCCGAATACCGCGAGGAATTGGGCGAGAGTGAGGTTCAGCAGATGCATGCTCAGAGCGGGGCTTAAGCCCCGCGCGGGCTCAAGCCCGCCCTCCAACTGATCGCATCAACGGGCCGAAGATGACTTCTTCCACCGGCTGCGCCGTCGAGACTCCGGCGTAACGGCCGCTGTTGCGCAACGCCAGTTTCCGGATGGCGGCGGCATACTCGTCGAACGCCTCGGTATACCTGGCGCGCGCCGACTGGTCGAATTGCACCTTCAAGCGGCCGCCTGTTTCGGCGTCCTCGAGTTCCAGTTCGCCATCCCAGGGCGGAGTGCGATCCTCGTCCGACCAGATTTGCAACAACATCATCTCGTGCCCGAAATCCGCCAGAAATTGCAGCGCCCGTTCGCAGCCCTGGTCGTCCAGAAAATCGGAAATCACGATCACCAGGCCGCGCTGCGAATAGCGCGAGATGAACTCGCGCAGCACGGCGAAGAAATCTGTCTGGCCGCCGGCTTCCATGGCGCCGAGCGAATCCAACATCGGGCCGAAGCGATGCCGCCCGCCGGTACACAGGAACCTGCGCCCCAGCTTGTCCGAGAACGGGTGCAATTCGATGCCATCCAGGCGCACCATGCCCACATAGCAAAGCGCACCCGCCAGCCGCCGCGCGTAATCGAACTTGCCTCCGGCCAGCATCGAATCGCTGGTATCGAGCAGCATCCGCACGGGCACCCGCGGTTCCACCTGGAACATCTTCAGGAACAGCTTTTCCAACCGCAGGTAGGCGCGCCAGTTCACTGCGCGCAGATCGTCGCCGTGATGGAAGCTGCGATGGTCCAGAAACTCCTGCCCGGCTCCGGAGAAGCGCGACGGATTGTGCCCGCCAACCAAGCCGGGGAACGACTTCTGCCAGCGCAGCGCCAGCCGTTCCAGCTTCTCCAAAAACTCGCGGTCGAGAATAGGCGCGGAGTCCATGGGGCTGGTGCGGCTTACGCCGCGGCGTGCGCGGTGACTTCCTGGATGATCGTTTCCAGGATGGTTTCCGGCGTTTGCCCGTCGGCGTGGGCATCGAAGTTCACGATGATGCGGTGGCGCAGGACGGCGCGCGCCACGTGCTGCACATCGTCGAGCGAGAGATGGTACCGGCCGCGCATCAGCGCCAGCACGCGCCCGCACTCCACCAGGGCTTGCGCGCCGCGCGGAGAGCTTCCGTAGCGGACGTACTTGCGGGCCACTTCGTGCGCTTCCCGCTGCTCCGGCTGCGTAGCCATTACCAATTGGATGGCATACTCCTGCACGTGCGGCGCGACCAGAACTTCACGGCACACCGAACGCACTTCCATAATGGCGTCGCGATCGAGCACGGCACTTACGGTGGCCTCTTCCCGCTGAATGGTGCGCTCCACGATGCGGTTCAATTCCGCGCGCGTGGGATAAGTCACCAGGATCTTCATCAGGAAGCGGTCGAGTTGCGCTTCGGGCAGCGGATAGGTGCCCTCCATTTCGATGGGATTCTGCGTGGCCATCACCAGGAATGGAAGTTCGAGCTCGTGGGTGGTGGTGCCGCTGGTGACGGTGCGCTCCTGCATGGCCTCGAGCAGCGCGGATTGGGTCTTGGGCGTCGCGCGGTTGATTTCATCGGCCAGCACCAGGTTGGCGAAGATGGGGCCCGGCTGGAACCGCAGGAACTTGGCGCCGTGGTCGCTGGTTTCGATGATCATGCTGCCCACGATGTCGGCGGGCATCAGGTCGGGCGTGAACTGAATGCGGGAGTATTTCAATTGCAGCGCGCGGGCCAGGGTGCGGAGCAGGGTGGTTTTGCCCAGGCCCGGCACGCCTTCCAGCAAGACATGCCCGGAGGCCAGCAGGCAGATGAGCACGCCTTCCACTACGTCGTCCTGGCCGACGATGATTTTGGCGATTTCGGCTCGAACGCGAGCCAGACGTTCGACGGCCACTTGGAGTGCCGCTTCGGTTCCCACTTTACTATTGTAGAGCACAGCGGGTCTGGAGACTCCGCTTGCAGGCGTGGACGGCGCGCCCTACTTTTCGATTTATTTACGAACGAAGCCAATAAGTTGCTTGTTTGCTTATACTTGCAAAAATGGCGAAGCCAATTGCCGCGCGGTCTTCGGTTGCATAACGGTTGCGGAAAAATGCGGAAGCAGTACATCTGAAATCCTTGTGCAGACGCGGCACCAGACGTCTCAACAAAAAAACCCGATAATAAGAAAGCTTGCGCCCCTGCCGCATTTTGATCGTCGCGCCTCCCGTGGGACCTATCGGTTCCGGCGAAGCGGGCGGCGTGGAAACACACTTACTCAATCTCGCTCCGATTCTTGTGGCACGCGGGTACGAGATCGGTATGGTGGCTCCGGCAGGCAGCTTAGCGCCCGCGGGTGTCGCTTTGTACCCGGTTGCGGGCGACGCAAGCCCGAGCGCGACGCGGGCAGAGCGGGCCGCGACGACCGTGGCGCGCACCGGCGGTGTGCTGGAAAACATGTGGGACCAGGCGCTCCGGTTGCAGCGGAAGTACGACGTGGTCATCGGTGTCAGTTATGACTGGCTGCCGTTTTACCTGACTCCTTTCTTCAGCACACCGGCCGGTCACTGGATCACCATCTGTTCGGCGATGGATGAGGTGGACGGGATCATCGAAAAGCGCTGGCGGGAGGGCGCCCTGAAACTTGCCATGTATACAGGCGCGCAGGTCCGCACGTTTCCGTTCCTTGAGGGCGAGCGGGTTCGGCTTCTGTATGGAGGAGTGGACACCGCGGTTTTTCAATACAATTCCCAGCCGCGGGACAGATTGTGCTGGGCCGGGCGAATTTCGCCGGAAAAGGGATTGGAGGATGCCATCGCGGTGGCTCGCGCGCTGGGCACGCCGTTGGACATTTGCGGCAAGATCCAGGACGAGGCGTATTGGCGGGCGGTAATGCGCGATGCCGGAGAGCAAGTTGTCTATCGAGGCTTTTTGGGGCCGGTGGAGTTGCAGCGGCGATACGCCGGCGCAAGCGCCACGCTGGTTACGCCGCGCTGGATCGAGGCTTTTGGAAACACCGTGATTGAATCGCTGGCGTGCGGCACGCCGGTGGTGGCATACGACAGAGGCGGCCCGGCGGAGATTGTGGAGCATGGCAGGAGCGGCATTCTGGTGCCGCAGGAGGCGGGCGTGGAGGGCTTGGTGGCGGGCGTGCGGGCGGCTGCCGGCCTGGACCGGCGGGTGGTTCGCGCGCGGGCCGACGAGTTCTCGTTTGTCAGGATGGCGGATCGATTTGAGGCGTGGGTAGAGTCGGTGTGCGGCGGTTCGTAATTAACTAATGCCGCAGCCCGTTATGGCTTCGGCCTTTTCCGCATGTTAATTGCCGCCAATCATGGTTCGTGGTGTTAAATCGCGATCTTGGTTTCTATCGCATCATAATCTGCGTGAACGCCGCCGTCCGTGGTGTCAAGAAGGCCTGCCGCCGCCAAGGCTTGGACATCCGCATGCACATTGCTATAGTCGCGCCCCAGCGCCTTTGCCAGGGCGCGGATGCTGGTGACATTGTGCCGGCGGACGTAGCGGAGCAACTCCATCCGCTTGACGGTTAGGACGCGGACGAGGGCCTCCCAACTCTCGAAGGCCAGGTAGCGCTCATGGAAGGAATCGCCCCGCTCGGCGCGGTGCCACGCATCCACGAACCGGCGCGCTGCCTCGCCCTCAATCGCGCCGCCGACCGTGACTTTCACATCGTTCATTTGCTACCTCGCAGGGTCCGCACATCGGACCAGAAATCGGTCATCAGTTGTTCGACAGTGCTGAATGCATAGGCCGTCTCGACGCCTCGAAAGTGCCGACGATCGCCTTTGCCGCGCTCATTGTCGTACCCAACCTCCCGGACGCGGAAGCGACCGTAAAAGAGGCGGTATTTAAGGCCGTGCCTCGATGGTGGAACAGGCGACGGAACACGCCACAAAACCATTTCCACGATTGCGCCATCGCTATACTCGATGCGCTCATGGAAGAGCAACGCGGCCCTCATCAAGCACCTATGACGGCATGGGGGACCATATGGTGTCAATATCCATACCCATTTGTTGTCGAGGCTGGACTGGGAGTCCCGGGCCAGAGGGCACTGGGAGGCTATCCTCAGGGACCTATACTATAGGCCGCCAAATGTGATGAAGACCCAGACTGTGGGGCGGCCAGAGCCGGCTGAAAGCCGGCTGCGGGCAGAAGTGCCCGCCCTCCAATTGCAAACTGACCCACTACCCGCTTGCGTTAGCCTCAGCCCGCGCTGGT
>PMVV01000227.1 GCA_003166475.1 Bryobacterales bacterium
TGTTTATCCGGCTACCCTAAGTGGATTTACAGTTATGTGATTCAGCCGGACGGCTCTCTGCGCGACAAACAACCGTACTTCTGGCTGCACATGACGGACATTCCCAACGATAGCGGCGCGGAGGATCTGGCCGTCGACGCGCACGGGAATCTGTATGTGGCGACCCGCATGGGCGTCCAGGTTTGCGACCAGAACGGCCGCGTGCGCGCCATTCTTCCGCTGCCCACTCCGTGCGGAGCAGTGCGTAGCGTGTGCTTTGGCGGCGAGCATTTTGACGTTCTGTGGGTCACGGATGGAACTCAGGTTTTCAGGCGGCAACTCAAAGTGCGCGGCTATGCTCCGTGGGCGGGGCCGGTTGCGGTGCTGAGTTCCGGTCCGGGTTGAGTGCTTTCCGTTTTGCATACGGCAGCGAACGGGCAGAACTCGCGGCGACCGCTCCCTCACGGTCGCGGCTCGGAAGCGGGGCGTTAATTCGCAAGAGGTCACGCAGCCGCGCGTCAGCAAGCCGACGTTGAGCCAATTGCCACAAGCTCATTTCTGTCAGGGCGTGGCCACGGGGGCGGGCACGCGGAAGTGGCCGGTAACGCCGTTGATGGCCAGAGTCGCGTTCACGTATGGCGCGACCGTGGAGACTCCGGACGGGTAGGTGAAGTTCACCTGTCCGATGATCTCGCCGGGGGCGGCTCCGCAGTACAAGACAGTGGCGGGCTGTCCATCAATCGTCAGCACGCAGGATGATGGCCCGCCGGGCACCTGCAATTCCGCCAGGGGCGCAGGCAAGCCATCCTGCAGCGGCGAAGTCATCGGCCCCAGGCCGTTGGCCCAAAGCTGGTAGGTGGCGCCAGCCTTCACCGCGCATTCCGAGCTGTATGTGGGACACCCGTCGGCGGGATTTCCCGTCACCCACGCCACGCCACTGGTAAAGTCGCTCATGAAAAACGACGGAGAAGAAATCGATGCGATGGTCACTCGCTCGATGCTGCTGGGGGTGCTGTTCCACGTCACCTGCACCGGCACCGCGAGGGCAGGCGCGGTTTCCCATGGCACCTGAAAGTTGATCTGCGCCGGTGAGACGTAAATGAGCGGCGCATTCACACCGTTCACGCTCACCGTGACGCCCGCCACCTGCGCCGGAAAACTCTGTCCGGCCCCGAGCGGCGGAACGATGTGCTCCGCGTCGGCCAGATTATTGCCGAACAGAGTCGCCAGGCTGCCCGGCGATATGGCCCCCAGGTAGGAGGCCGCGTTCACGATGCCCGCGGGCGCGATGGCCGGCGTGGCCGCGGAAACTGTCGTTGGCTGGTAGACGCGGACGTAATCCACCAACAGGTCCTGCGGGAACGTCACGCTGGCGTCCGGCGTTCCGAGGAAGGCATTCGGCGCGCCGATGGCGACGCACAGGATCAGGTAGAACGGATTGTTGAAGACCCATTGAGAACCGGCGGGCAGGGATGCCGGCGTGAGTGTTTCATAAGAGGCCCCATCGACAAAGAACTCGATGGAGTCCTGCGCCCAAACGATCGAGTAGACGTGATAGTCGTCGTAGACCGTCTCGCCGAAGGGCAGCGTAATGGAAGCGCCCACGCCACCGTATGGCGGGTAGTCGACCGGGGTCGTCAGGCTGTTGCCGGGGCCCGGGCCATGAATGGTGCCGTTGTTCACGGTGGCGTTGTTGTCATAGGTGCCGAAGTTCTCCATAATGTCGACTTCGCCGGAACCAGGCCAGCCCACCGTCATGACGTTCTCGCCCAGCATCCAGAAGGCGGGCCAAACACCTTTGCCGAAGGGGAGTTTGATGCGCGCCTCGATCAGGCCGTATTGCCAACTGCGATCCGTTGTCTGACTGGAGGAGCCGGGAGAGCCCGTCTGCAGCCGCCCGGAGGTGAAGGTTCCGTCGGGGCCTTTGGTGACACGGATCACCAGGTTGCCGGCGCCGTCCTGGAAGACCGTGCTGGTGGAACTGCTATTGGTCTCGATCTCGAATTGGCCCCACCCGGTGCCGGTGTCATAGTTCCATTTGGTTGGATCGGCGGGGGCGCCGGCTGCTCCGTTGAATTCATCGCTCCACACCGGTTGCCAAGCGCTGGTCGTTTGCGCCGGCGCGATCGCGCCGGTCAGCAAGAATAATAGGGCCACAGGGAGATAACGCATTTACGATCCTATTATGCCGCATTGGACCGGCTATGCCACAGCGGCGCAAACCGCAGCCATGGAAAGGCGAGTTTCAGCGGGCGCGGGGCCTTTGAGATACTTGGGCCTGCCGCTGAGCAGCCATATACGAGCGCAATACCTGGTTCATGCGAGTCTGGTAGCGAGTACCGGTCGATCTGAAAAAGGCTAGCACGTCGGCGTCGATCCGCAAGGTGATTTGCAGCTTGTTCGCTTCGGGAATCAGCGGACCAACTCGGTTCCAGGCCACGCCATGCGTGGCGGGGACGTCCGCGAGGTCGATATCCTTATCGGCAAGCCGGGCCAGGCGCGCTCTCGCTTTTTTGGTCAGCGTCGGCGGGCGGCTGGGATCCAAAGTGAACTTAACGGTTCCAGTAGTCTTCACGCTCATGTCGCTCTGCCTTTCGTGCGGAGATAAGCCGGATCGTATCGCCGCGCAGCGTATAGGCGACTGCGATCTCGAAGCCCTCAACGAGGCCGATGGCGATCCACCGCGGCTCCCCATACGGTTCCCGTGTGTCGGCCCATTCCAAGCGGCTCGGGTCGAGGAAAACGCGCGTTGCAAAACGGAACGAAACGGCGTGCTTTCGTTCGTTGAGCGCGGCCTTCTTCTCGTCCCACTCGAAGTCCATTCCGCTGAGGCCAGTATAGCACTGGTGTAGCTACGATTGGCACTACGAAGCGATGAGGGCGAAGAGGCTCGGGGCCAAGACCCGGCTGGGCCTGGCACTCCGCCCTGTGCACCGCGTTGTCAGGGGGCGCCTTGCAAGGCGAGGATCTTCTTTTTGACCGCCGAGGGGAAATCCACAAACACGAAGTGGTCTTTGTGGAACAGATAATCCTCATCGCTCTCGTCGACGATGCGGACCATATCGTCCTTGGCCGCTGCCAGGTCGGGCAGAATCCGATAGACCTTACCGAGGATGAGCGATGCCCGGTAATCGGTGTTGTCGATGCACAAAGCGAAGGTCTTTGCCGGGACTTTCATCGTTCGTCCGGATAGCGCTTGATTTTCAGGTCTTTCTTGCCGATTCCATGCGCCTCGTAGCCGCGTAACTCCACCCGCCGCAGAGCGCCGTTCGGGAGTTGCACGGTGGCCATCCCTTTCATCTTTCGCCAGCGGCCAGGACCGGCCGCGATGGCTTCCGTGTGCGGTTCGCAGCCAAGATTGGCTGCCGCAACAAAAAAAGGCGGCCTGAGAGGCCGCCGCAGGCTGAGAGCCTGCCCCACGAAGATTTGGACAGGCCAGGAGGCCTGTCCTACTTGGTCTTGGCCAGCTTCTCGCGCTGCTCGCGCAACACGGCCTTGCGGCTGAGCTTGATCTTGTTGCCTTCGAGCGCCAGAACCTTGACCAGAATCTGGTCGCCTTCCTTCAGCTCGTCGCGCACTTCGCGCACACGGTTCTCGGCGATCTCGCTGATGTGCAGCAGGCCGTCGGTGCCGGGGAAGATCTCGACGAAAGCGCCGAAATCCACCAGCCGCACCACCTTGCCCAAGTAGGTTTTGCCCACCTCGGCCACGGCGGTGATGTCGCCGATGATTTGCAGAGCCTTGTTGGCCGCGGCTTCGTCGGCGGAGGAAACATGCACGGTGCCGTCGTCGTCCACGTCGATCTTGACGCCGGTCTGCTCGATGATGCCGCGAATCACCTTGCCGCCTGGTCCGATGACGTCACGGATCTTATCGGTCGGAATGTGAATGGTGTAAATGCGCGGCGCGTATTGCGACATGTTGGTGCGCGGCTGGGCGATGGCCTCCTCCATTTTGCCGATGATAAAGAGGCGGCCGCGGCGGGCCTGTTCCAGGGCTTCGGTCATGATGGTAGCGGTAACGTTGGTTACCTTGATATCCATCTGCAACGCGGTGATGCCTTCGCGCGTGCCGGCGACCTTGAAATCCATGTCGCCGTAGTGATCCTCGGCGCCTGCGATATCGGTGAGCACGGCGTAAGCGTCGCCCTCCTTCACCAAACCCATGGCGATGCCGCCCACGTGCGCGGGCATGGGGACGCCCGCATCCATCAAGGTGAGGGACGCGCCGCAAACCGTAGCCATGGAACTCGATCCATTGGATTCCAGGATGTCGCTGACCACACGCAACGTGTAGGGGAATGCGGTCTCGGGGGGGATGATCGGGAGCAATGCCCGCTCGGCCAGCGCTCCGTGGCCGATTTCGCGGCGGCCGGGTCCACGCATAAAGCCGACTTCACCAACGCTGAACGGCGGAAAGTTGTAGTGCAGCATGAAGCGCTTGGAAGCTTCGCCGGGCTCCAGGAGTTCGATGCGCTGGGCGTCGTCCTTGGTGCCCAGGGTAAGGGTGACCAGGGCCTGTGTTTCGCCACGGGTGAACAGCGCGGAGCCGTGGGTGCGCGGCAGCACGCCGGTTTCGATGGTGATCTGGCGAATCTGATCGAAAGCGCGGCCGTCCGGACGGCGGTGGTGCTTCAGCATCTCGTCGCGGAAGACGCGCTCTTTGAGCGCCTCGAAGACCTTCTTGCCTTCGTCCTTCTGCTCTTCGGCCAGGCCTTCCAGGACCTTCTTCTTTAATTCGGCTACTTTGGTGTGGCTCTCCAGCTTAGGATACTTTTCGGTGTTCAGCGCGTCGATCAGCGGTTCGCGCGCCTGGGTGGCAATCTGATCGTAGAGGGCCTGGTCCAGCGCCTTGGCTTCGAAAGCGAGTTTCGGTTTCCCGACCTTCGCGACCAACTCGTGGATGGCCGCGGCGATCTTCTTGCAGCAGGTGTGGCCAAAGTCGATGGCCCCGACGACCTCCTGCTCGGAGGCCTGTTGCGCGCCCGCCTCCACCATCACGATGCCGCCTTCGGTGGCGGCCACGATGATATTCAGCTTCGACTCGCGGCCTTCGGAATAGGTGGGGTTGGCGATGTATTCGCCCTTCACCATGCCGACGCGTACTCCGCCCAGCACGTGGTGGAACGGAATATCGGAGATGGCCAGCGCGGCGCCCGCGCCCACTACGGCCAGGGAATTGGGGTCCTGCTCCGGATCGGCCGAGAGCACCATGGCGATGATCTGGGTTTCATGCAAAAACCCTTCGGGGAACAGCGGACGCACCGGCCGGTCGATCAACCGGCTGGTGAGGATCTCTTTTTCCGAGGGCCGTCCCTCGCGTTTGATAAAGCCGCCCGGAATCTTGCCGGCGGCGTAAGTGTACTCGCGATAGTCTACCGTGAGAGGAAAGAAGCCGGCATTCGGCTTCGGCTCTTCGGACATACAGGCGCTGACCAGCACTACGGAATCGCCGGATCGGACCACGACGGCGCCGTTCGCCTGTTTGGCCATTCTACCCGTTTCGAGGGTGATCTGGCGGCCTCCCAGATCGATTTCAACTGTGTGTGACATTTCTAATTCTCCAAGCCTCGGCCGCCGGAATCCGGGGCCAATGACAGAATCTGACCGGTCGCGCGACCGGCCGAATGAGACTGGAGTTGACAGGACGAGGCGGCTAGCGGCGGATGCCGAGCTTTAGCAGAAGCGACTTGTAGCGGTCCGGATCGGTGTCCCGAAGATATCTGAGCATCCGGCGCCGCTTGGCGACCATGGTCAGAAGGCCCTTGCGCGAAGCATGGTCCTTCTGGTGGGTCTTAAAATGTTCCGTAAGCTGCGTGATGCGCTCACTCAACAGGGCGATTTGCACCTCCGGCGATCCCGTATCAGCCTTACCCCGCTGATTGCCAACAATTACCTGCCGCTTTACGTCAGTCGCCAGTGCCATGCTCGAGTGGTTGCTCCTTGTCTTCTCTTTATCTCGTTTTGGTTACGGAATATAGTATAGCACAGGCGGGGTGGTTGGTGCAGGGCGGTTTTTTTGCGGCCTTGCCAAGCCCGCCACGCGGTGCATTCATCGTGGGGCGGGACTCCCGCTCGGATATGGCTGGACCCGCGGAAGGCCGATCAATAATTGGCCTGCCGGTTGACAACGTTGACAACCTGCCCCACAAAGCAGCGCAGCCGCAACCAAAAGAGGCCGCCGCAGGCCGAGGGCCTGCCCCACGAAAAATCGGCGCTCGCTGCGAAGATTCCGACCAATTGTAATACAGGGTGAGAACGGATTATTCAATCTTGTTGGCTGGACCCATGCCTGGCTTCTTCTTTGTCCTGGCGCCCAGCGCGATCCCGATGGCCGCCTGCCGGTCGCCGGTGGTCCATGCCTTTTGAATCTCCTGCTCGTTCATGCCGGCCAGCCGCCCAACCAGCATGAATGCCGGGAGCGCGTAACGCAGATTCTTCCACTGCGCCATCTCCACCACGGAATCCAGGGCGCGGTCGCGGATCTGATCCAGCGTGGCGGCGGCGTCCTGGTCGGTGAGGGTGACCAGCACGTTGGCGGCGCGCGTCCGGTCGCTGAGCACGATGGAGTTCAGCATTTCGACGAACCAGGTAGCCGGCACGCGAGTCCCCAGTTGCGGCTGGAGGCGCGCCAGCACGGCGAAGGCGTTCAAAGAGCGAAGGGCGTTGGCGCGCACGGCGTCGTCCGGATCTTGCAGTGCATAGACCAGATCGTTGAGCACGTCCTTCTTATTCGGCGCATAACCGACGATGGCGGCGGCCATAGCGCGCTGCTCGGCGTCGTCGGAATCGCGCAGCACCTCGCGCAGCAGGGGCAGGTGCGCGGCGGCGTAATCGGCGAACCCGAACTGGAACTCGCGCGCGTCGGGATCGGCCATGAGGGAGTGGCCGGTGGTCAGGTCTTCGGCGGTGCTGCCGCGGTGGGCCGCGTCACGCACGGCTTCCAGAAACTTGCGGTAGGTGTTGGTGAGGTCGTCGGGCAGCACGGCGGCGCCGGCGGGCTGGCTGCGAAAGGCTAGGTGCGGCGCGCCCTTTTCCTCGATGCCGATGAACAGGGTGGTCTTGCCCTGGTCGCAGCATACGGCTTCCAGGTGCGCCAACACCACACCTGGGACTTGCTCCAGATCCTCTTCCAGGCCGCTCTTGGAAGGCGGAATCGGATCGCCCGGCTTCAGGCGCAACGCATGCAGCAACTTCTGTTCCGGCAGCTTATGCAGGCCGTAGAATTCGATGTCGTCGACGCGCGGCGCCTGGGCCGAGAGCAGGGCGGCGGCGGCAAGGGACAGGCAGAAGGACTTCACAAGAATATTGTGACGCAATGGAGATCGCCGCGGGTACGGGCGGCCTGCTTCGCAAGCGGGCGGCCTGAGAGGCCGCCGGGCCCAGAGGGCACCCCTGAGAGCCTGCCCCACTTCTACCTACCGCATGTGCTGAAGGCGCGCGATGCGGTCGGCGGTGGACGGATGGGTCGAGAACACATTCATGAACCACTGACTGGTGAAGGGCTTGATGATGAATAAGTGCGCGGTCGAGGGGCTGGCTTCCATGGGGATGCGCTTGGAGTAAGTCTCCAACTTACCCAGCGCGGAGATTAGTTCATTCGGTGCGTGAGTGTACTGGGCGGAAGCTTCGTCGGCGGAATACTCGCGCGAACGGGAGATGGCCATCTGGATGAGCAGGGCGGCAATGGGTCCGAGGATCATCATCAGGAAGACGGCGATGGCGTTGCCGCCGCCCCGGTCGTCGTCGTCGCTTGAGCCGCCGAACCAGAAGGCCATGCGGGAGATGAACATGATGGCGGCGGCGATAGTGGCGGCCACCGAGCTGATCAGGATATCGCGGTGCAGCACGTGACCCAGCTCGTGGGCCACCACTCCCTCGATTTCGCGGTCGTCCATGAGGCGCAGAATGCCCACGGTAAACGCCACCGAAGCGTGCGCGGGATTGCGTCCGGTGGCAAAGGCGTTGGGACTGTCTTCGGGGAGCAGCCAGAGGCGCGGCATGGGGAGACTCATGCGCTGGCATAGGCCCTGCACGATGGGGGCAACGCGGCGATAGACTTCCGGGTTCTCCGTCTCGGTGACCGGCTGTGCGCTGTAGGATGCCAGCGCAATTTTGTCCGAGAAGAAGTAACCCGAGAAGTTCATCAGGACCGCGAAGCCCAGCCCCATGTAGAGTCCCTGGCGGCCGGCGATGGCCTCGCCGGCGAACAGCACCAGGGCGCTGAGCAGGCCGAGCAGGAGGACTGTTTTGATGGTGTTGGTGGTGGTCATTGTGTTAGCGCCTCACAGACGGCAGACCACAAAAAACGATGGTCTGCCCTACAACCTTGCATTAAGCTTCCACTGGCACCTGCTTCTGGAATTGAAGCGCGCTGGCGGCGGGATCGGCGTCCACTTCTATGGTGTCGCCATCCTGGAAATCGCCGTTGAGCAGCTTGAGCGCCAGCGGATCCTGGATCAGCCGCTGGATCGCGCGCCGCATGGGTCGCGCGCCGTACTGCGGATCGTAACCTTCCTTGATGAGCAGCTCACGGGCGCCGTCGGTCAGCTCCAGTTGGATGCCGCGGTCTTTCAGCAGCTTGCCCACCCGCCGCAACTGGATATCGATGATCATGGCGAGATGCTCGCGGCTGAGCGAATTGAACACGATGATGTCGTCGATGCGGTTCAGGAACTCCGGCCGGAAGGTGCTGCGCAGCGCATCCAGCAGGCGCGTGCGGGTGGCTTCGTTGGCGGAGCTCCTGGCGTGCACCGAGAAGCCGATCGGTCCGACTTCCTTCATGCTTGTGGAGCCGACGTTGGAGGTCATCACGATGACCGTGTTGCGGAAGCTCACGGTGCGGCCCTGGCCGTCGGTGAGGCGTCCGTCCTCCAGGATTTGCAGCATGGAATTGAAGACGTCCGGATGGGCCTTCTCAATTTCATCGAAGAGCACCACGGAATACGGCCTGCGGCGCACCTGTTCGGTGAGCTGGCCGCCTTCGTCGTAGCCCACATATCCGGGCGGCGCGCCAATCATGCGGGACACCGAGTGCTTCTCCATATACTCGGACATGTCCACGCGGATCATGGCCTTCTCGTCGTCGAAGAGGTACTCGGCCAGGGCGCGCACCAGCTCGGTTTTGCCGACGCCCGAGGGTCCCAGGAAAATAAAGCTGCCGATGGGCCGGTTGGGATCGCTGAGGCCGGCGCGGTTGCGCAGGATGGCGTTGGAAACCAGGCGCACGGCTTCGTCCTGGCCGACCACACGCTCTTTAAGGTGGTCGGGCATGCGGACGAGCTTCTGGGCTTCGCCCTGCAGCATGCGGGTCACAGGGATGCCCGTGGATTTGGCCACAATGCGGGCGATATCTTCGTCGTCGATTTCTTCCTTCAGGAGGGCGGAATCCTTGATGGCCTCCAGGTCGCGCTCGGCGGCCTGAATGTCCTTCTCAATCTGGGCGAGCCGGCCATAGCGGAGTTGCGCGGCCCTTTCCCAGTCGCCCTGGCGGCTGGCCTGTTCCTCGTCTTTGCGCAGTTGTTCCTGATCTTCCTTGAGATGGCGCACGCCGTGAATGGCGGCCTTCTCGCGGTTCCAGCGCTCCTTCAGGGTGGCGGTTTCGCCGCGCAGCTTTTCCAGCTCGTCTTCCACGTGGCGCAGGCGCTCCCTGGAAGCGGCGTTGCGTTCGAGGCCCAGCGCCTGGCGCTCGATTTCGAGGTGCGTAATGCGGCGGTCCTTCTGATCGATTTCGATGGGCATGGAGCCGATCTGCAAGCGCAGTGCGGCGCCGGCCTCGTCGATCAGGTCGATGGCTTTGTCGGGCAGGAAGCGGTCGGTGATGTAGCGCTGCGAGAGCAAGGCGGCGGCCACGATGGCAGCGTCCTTAATGCGCACGCCGTGATGGATCTCGAATTTTTCCTTCAAGCCGCGCAGGATGGCCACGGTATCGTCGACGGTAGGCTCGCCCACGAAGACGGTCTGGAAGCGGCGGGCCAGGGCGGCGTCCTTTTCGACGCGCTTGTATTCGGTAAGGGTGGTGGCGCCGATGCAGCGCAGATCGCCGCGGGCCAGCGCCGGCTTCAGCATGTTGGCGGCGTCGATGGTGCCTTCCGCCGAGCCCGCGCCCACCAAGGTATGCAGCTCGTCGATGAAGCAGATGATCTCGCCGTTCGATTCGACGATCTCCTTGAGGACGGCTTTGAGGCGGTCTTCGAACTCGCCGCGGAACTTGGTGCCGGCCACCATGGAGCCCAGGTCGAGCGCGACCAGTTTCTTGTGCTGCAATTGATCGGGCACGTCGCCCTTGACGATGCGCTGGGCAAGGCCTTCCACGATGGCGGTCTTGCCTACGCCGGGCTCGCCGATGAGCACGGGATTGTTCTTGGTACGGCGGCTGAGGACCTGCATGAGGCGGCGAATCTCGTCTTCGCGGCCGATGACGGGGTCGAGCTTGCCATCGCGGGCGGACTTAGTCAGATCGACGGCGTAGCGTTCCAGGGCTTGGTATTTTGTTTCGGGATTGGGATCGGTCACTCGCTGTGTGCCTCGGATAGACGCCAACGCTTTCAGGATGGCTTCGTGGGTGGCGCCGGCGCGCTCCAGCAATTGCGACGCAGGGTCGCGCTTCTGGGCGGAGATGGCCAGCAGCATGTGCTCGGTGGAGACGAACTCGTCTTTGAAGCGGCTGGCCTCGTCGAAGGCGCGCTCGAGCACTTCGTTGAGCGGTTGCGAAGCGTACAAGCCGGGTTGAGGCGGCATGCTGACCTTGGGGATGCTTTGCAACTGGCGCTCGCCTTCGGAGACGATGGCGTCCGGCTGTACGCCGCATTTTTCCAGCACGGGGCGCACGATGCCTTCGCGCTCCTGGGCGAGAGCTACCAGGAGGTGCAGGGGATAGAGAACCTGGCCGTCGGATTTACCGGCCACTTCCTGGGACTGCTGCAGCGCCTCCTGGGCTTTTTGCGTAAACTTGTCGAATCGGATCACAGGGACCTACTTTCTATAAGGATACCAACCAGGGAAAAAAGTGGCTGGCGGCTGGTGGGCGGTGGCTGGTGGTTTTGTCTAACCCGCCAGCCAGCAGCCACCAAACACCAGCCACTGCCGCTTACTGCTTGACGTCGATCTTGACTTGCCGCGGTTTGGCGGCGGCCTTCTTGGGCAGTTTCACGGTCAGGACGCCGTTGTGGTACTCGGCCGCAACCTGTTCCGTATCGACTGTCGAGGGAAGGGTGAAGGTGCGGGTGAACTGGCCGTAGGCGCGTTCGATGCGATGGTAACCCTTGGTGGTGTCCTCTTTTTCGAACTTGCGTTCGCCGGAGAGGGTCAGGGTCTGGTTTTCGACGCGCACGTCGATGTCTTTGAGCTCGACTTCGGGGACATCGGCTTTGAGCACGAGTTCGTCCTCGGTTTCGAAGATGTCCACCGCGGGCGACCAGGGCCGGCCTGCGCGCGGCTCACTGAGCATCCGGGTGAAAGCGTCCTCGAAGAGACGGAGGTTGGCCAATGGATCGGTATGGGTGATGGACATTTGTATTGTGTTGCTCCTTGATTCAAGATGGTTGGACTTAACTTCATCCGATTACTATAATAAAATCTTAGCGTCTATTTGTCAAGTACTGGTGAGCCGATAATGGTAAGGGCGCAATCGTCTCCCCGGCCACTTGCGATACGTTGTTGTAGATAAATGACTTACGCTAGCCGAAGGCTTGCCAGCAAAGCTGCACGCCCATGCACGTCAGCCAGGCGGAAAGGGCGACGCGGAGCGGCCTGGCGGGCAGAACGGTGAGCAGACTTGCGCCGATCAAGGCGCCAACCATGCCGCCGATGATGAGGTGGATCAGGATAGCGGACTGGTAGTGCCCGGCGGACAAGTGGAAGCTGCCGCCGATCAGGGAGCAGGCCAGACCGAACATCACATCGGTGCCGACCACGCGGGCGGGGCTGAGGGGGGTCAAATTCAGCAGAGCGACGCCGCCCAGGGCGCCGGCGCCGGCGGAAGAGAACCCGACTTCGGTGCCGATACCGAAGGCGATGAAGGGCAGCCAGCCGGAGCGGTCGGTCATGCTGCGCGTGTGCGCGCTGCGGCGCAGGGTGCGGATCAGATTATAGAGCGCCATGCTGGCGACCAATGCTCCGATGCCCAGAAACAGGACGCTCCGATGATGCTTGGCGTCCAGCAAATCCATGGCAAAGAAGCCCAGCAACACGCCAGGGACACCGCCGCAGCAGAGCCGCAGCAGAGTCGGGTAATGGATCTGTTTGCGGAAGATGTAGACCGGAGCGATGGTTAGCTTGATGACCGCCGAGAAGGCCAGTGCGGTGCCGACGGCTTCGGCGGGCGGAACCTTGAAGAACAGCATGAGAACGGGGGCCAGGAGCGATCCTGCGCCAACACCGGTCAGCCCAACACCAGCCGCGATCAGGAAGCCAACCAGGATTTCAGTCATGGATCATTCGGAAGTTCCGCTGAGTGTGTCTGCTATCTTAGCGCGGATCAATCCACCGCGTCTATGGAAATTAGTTCGGCCTAGCCTCAAATCGTTTTATGTCGCCTGCCAAGCGCTCCCCGAAGACNNCTGCCCCACCAAAGTGAACAGCAGTGGGCCTACTAGCTAGCCTAGTACAAAGCTGGCAAATTGTCGCATAGCCCCCAGCCCCGAGACAATAGGTATAATCAGAGCGTGAGAAGCCTCCTTCCCCTACTGGTTTGCCTTGCCCTGACGGGCTGCCATCGCAACATCAGAAATGAAGACGCCGTTAAACAAGGCNNCCGCTGGGTCGTGAAACCGCGTGCCGGCGGCGGTCAGAATCCGCACGGCGGCATGGGCGCCAGTCCGCACGGCGGCGGTATGGGCATGCCGGAAGGCGGTGCTCCGGCGGGCGCGATGCCGCCCGGACATCCTATGATGCCCCCGGAGGGTAGCGGCCCGAAATGAAACTGGTCGCCATATTGGGCGGAGGTCCGGCAGGAGCCTTTGCGGCCGAGCGGTTGGCGTCCGCAGGGTTGGACACCGTTGTTTTCGACGAAAAACTGGCCTGGGANNTGGGAGAAGCCTTGCGGCGGCGGCCTGACTTACAAGGCGTACCACACGTATCCGTTCCTGATCGAAAACAACACGCCCAAGAAGGTGGTCACGGAAACGATTCTGTCCGCGCCGCGGGCCAAGGCCGCCACGCTGCATTTGAGCGAGCCGCTGCTGATATATTCCCGCCTGGATTTGAACCGGATGATGCTGGAGCGGGCCGAGCGCGCCGGGGCGCGCATCGAAAAAGCCCGCGTGCTGGAAATCAATCGCACGGGCATGGGCTGGCGGCTGCGGACCAACGCGGGCGCCCTGGACGCGGACTTCTGCGTGATCGCCACGGGCGCGCGCAATCCGCTGCGGGATTTCGGCACGCAGCTCACGTCCCGCGATTCCATGTGTGCGCTGGGCTACTACGTTCCCGGAGATCAGGCGCAGATCGATATCCAGTTTTTGCCGCACCTGGAGGGCTACATCTGGATTTTTCCGCGCTGCGGGCATCTCTCGGTGGGCATTTGCGGGAAGGGCGAGCCCGCCGCTTCGCTGCGCAAGCGCCTGGAAAACTACATGGCGCAAAGAGGCATGTGCTGGAAGGGCGCGGCCTTTTACAGCCATCTGCTGCCGTCGCTGGACACTCCGGCGTGGAAAAAGAATCGCGTGGCGGGGGACGGCTGGCTGGCGGTGGGCGACGCCGCCGGCCTGGTGGACCCAGTCACCGGCGAAGGCATTTATTACGCGCTGCGCTCGGCCGACCTGGCGGCCAAGGCGCTGCTGTCGGAGTTGGGCGGCCTGGCGGATAAGCTGCAGGCTTACCGGCGGATGTTGCGGCGGGATTTCGCCGCCGATCTGGAGTTCGGCTCGCGGCTGGCCAAGCGCGTCTTTTTGGGGCGATTCCTGTTCGGATCGGTGCCCGCGCGCATGGTGCAATTCACGCGGCGCAGCAGCCGGTTCTCGGGCGTCATGCAGGACTTGTTCGCGGGCACGCAGCCATACCTGGGATTGAAGAACCGGCTGATGCGCAACCTGAACGGCAGCCTTTACGAGATCGCCATGAGCCTGGGGCTGGGCCGGTTGCTGCCCGGCAAACTGCAACCATGAAGCCCGCCAAACATGACCCACGCTAAATCCGAAGCCGCCTTTCAACGGGCGCAGAAAGTAATTCCGGGAGGCGTCAACTCTCCGGTGCGCGCCTACCGCGGCGTGGGCGGCAATCCGCCCTTCATCGCACGGGGGCAGGGATCGCACATCTTCGACATCGACGGCAACGAGTACATCGACTACGTGGGTTCGTGGGGACCGCTGCTGCTGGGGCACCGCCATCCGGCGATCGTGGAAGCCGTGCGGGATGCGCTCGAAACGGGCACCAGTTTCGGCGCGCCGACCGAGCGGGAGATCGATCTGGCCGAAGCCATCCGCGAGGCAGTGCCTTCCATGGAGATGGTGCGGCTGGTCAACTCCGGCACGGAAGCCACTATGTCGGCCATTCGCGTCGCCCGCGGGTTCACCGGCCGCGACGTTACGGTGAAGTTCGAAGGCTGCTATCACGGCCACGTGGATTCGCTGCTGGTGAAGGCCGGCTCGGGCCTGGCGACGCTGGGCATCGCNNTCGCGGCGGTGATCGTGGAACCAGTGGTGGGCAACATGGGATGCGTTCCGCCGCGGCCCGGCTTTCTGGAAGCGCTGCGCGAGATCACCGCGCGGTACGGCGCGCTGCTGATCCTGGATGAAGTGATGACCGGCTTCCGTGTGGCCTATGGCGGCGCACAGGCGCGCTTCGGCATCCGGCCGGATATGACCACGCTGGGCAAGGTCATCGGCGGCGGTTTGCCCATCGGGGCTTACGGCGGACGCGCCGATATCATGAGCCGTGTGGCGCCGGTCGGGCCGGTTTACCAGGCGGGCACGCTATCGGGCAATCCGCTGGCGGTGGCGGCGGGACTGGCCATGCTGCGGTACTTGAAGGCGCATCCGGAAGTGTACAGCGAGCTGGAGACCAAATCGGCAGCCATCGCCGGCGCCGCGCCCGCGGGCATCACCGTGAACCGGGTGGGAGCGATGTTCACCTGGTTTTTTACGGACCAGCCGGTGACGGACTGGGATTCGGCGAGGCGCGCCGACACGGGGAAGTTCGCGGCCTTTCATCGCAGCATGCTGGAGCAAGGCATCTACCTGCCGCCTTCGCAATTCGAAGCTGCATTCGTTTCTGCCGCGCACACGGACGAGGACGTCCGCAGGACCCGGGAGGCCGCGGGAAGAGCTTTTGGAACCACAGATGGACACAGATGAACACGGATCTTGTGGGACAGGCCTCCGACTCGAGGGAAAGGCCGATTAGAGCAACGCCGCCGCAACTAAAAGCGGCGGCCTGGGAGGCCGCCGCAGGCCGAGGGCCTGCCCCACAAAATCTGCCCCACCTGGTTACTTTGTTCCGGCCGCGCTGGCGCCTGCCAGAGCGTTGCCGAGGGCGGTACCGTTGGGGCTGCCCAGTCCGGTACAGGGATCCCAGCCGGGACCGGCGGAGTACCCCCCGATCTGGCCGGTGATATCGTTGTTTCCCGTGGTGATATCGTGCAATGCGTTGGCGCTCGAAGCCAGGGCGTACAGCAGAGGGTTGAGGAAGCCCACGGGGGTCCCCAGCTTCTGATTGATGCAAGCGACCAGGCCGGCCCATAGCGGAGCAACCGCGCTGGTTCCACCCACGATACCCGATTGTCCGTCGGCCAGGATCTGGTATCCGGTTTCGGGATCGGCGTCGCCGGCCACGTCGGGGACACCGCGGCCGATGCGCCCGCCGGGATTCACCGAGAGAGGCACATGCGCATTGGCCTGCCAAGTGGGCAGGTCGATGGTGTCGCTGATGCCGCCGCCGGTGGCGCCTCCGTTGACGCCATCGTTCCAGACCGTTTCGCTGGTGATGTTGGCGCCGGAGGAGTGCAAGGTCGTGCCGCCGCAGGCCAGCACAAAGGCGCTGGAGGCCGGGAAATCGCAGTGGGCCAGGCCGTCGTCGACCTGGTCGCGCGAGCCGTCGTCTCCAGCCGCGCAGCAGACCGTGACGCCCATAGTGGCAGCGGCCTGAAAAGCTTCGTTCACGGCTTGGATGGCCTGGGTCGACCAGATCGATTGACCTTCCGCGAAACCCCAACTGATGGAGAGCACGGAGGGTTTGTGGACGCTGTCGTGGACGGCGGTGGTGATGGCATCCACCCAGCCTTGCTCGGTGAAGTTCGAGAAATAGACGACTATGCTGGCGCCGGGCGCGACCGCGCCGGCCACTTCGATGTCCAGCATGACTTCGGTATCGGGGCTGTCCTGTCCGGGAGCCGGCTGGTTGGTGACGCCATCGACGGACATGGCCGTGACGGATGGCGTAGAGATCCCCAACTGTTGAAAGTAGGTGTTCAGGTCGCTGGTGGTGTAGCCTCCGCCGAACTCGAGGATCCCGATGCACTCGCCGGCGCCGTTCACACCGGTGGGGAAATTATAGAGCTGGGCCACCTGGAGCGGTGTGTAGGAGGCCGGTTGAGTGGTGGGCTGTTTGGGCGGCTTGGGCTTGTGCTTGCGGAAATGGGGCCGGGCTTGCGGCCGGTTGTCGAACCCAAAGACGCCCTGGACGATGCCTGCGAGATCCGCCGGGATGTAGATGGGGCCGGTGCGGCCACGGAACGCGCCATCGGGGTGCTCGTAATTGGCGAGATACACGCTGAATGCCGCGCTGAGCGCCGCGATGGTTCCGGAAAGAACCACGGTACGCCGGGGCGCGCTGGCTTCCACGATGGTCAGGTTATGCTGGTGAGCGAAAGCCTCGATTTTGGCGATGTCGTCGGGATTGGCGCCGTAGTCGGCGGCGAACTGTTCGCGGCTCATGTATTTGCGCTGGTGCGGCGAGGTGGCGGTCATTTCCTTCGCCGACGCCGGATTCTGCAACGCTTTGCGCGGACGCAAGAGCACGCTGATTCTGATGTGTTCGTTGGGGTCCGGGGCACCCACCACCCTGGATCCACTGCGAGCGGATCGCTCGCTGCCTGGGAGTGCTACGCGATTCTTATGTTCTGTCATACATTTGCTCCTTTTCGATTTGCGGGAAGAAATTCTGCCCTCACTGCTGGTATATGGTGATTGTAACGGCGAATTTGTTTCATGGATTTGTGCGCCAGGCGGTTGCCCGCCGGATGCGGCCTGTTACACTCGGCTTGATGACTCACCGGGAGCGCATTTTTGCCGCGCTCGAACACCGGCAGCCGGACCGGACCCCCAAGGACTTGGGGAGTTCCCGCGTGACCGGCATGGTCAAACCGGCCTACGAGAGGCTTTGCCGGTACCTATTGAGGCTCGCACAATACGGTGACAGCTTTTGTGACAAATGTGCCCCTCTGCATTGGGCTGATGTGGGGCGGCCAATCTTGGCCGCAGCCGCCTTTTTAGGCGGCTCGGGCCGGCTGAAAGCCGGCTGCGGGCAAAATTGCCCGCCCCACAGGGTCCAGGTTGCCTGTCACTGTATTAACCGAGCCTCAATCGGATTTTCTACCACGCCTGCGGGTCGGTCTACGCCTACCTGCCGGATTTCATCGCTGTTTGGCGCGGAGTTAAACAAGGACATAGCATGCATTTGAATAGAATGAACGGTGCAATGAGGCGGGCGGCATGGATTGCCTCGCTGGCCGCCATGGTGTTGGTTGAGGTTGCGGGCGCAGCTCAACCTGGGGATGGCCGGAGCGAAGGGAACATCCCCCAGCTTCGGAAACAGGGAACCGCCATGCAGTTGGTGGTGGACGGGAACCCGTTCCTGATCATCGGCGGAGAACTTCACAATTCCAGCTCGTCGAGCCTGGAATACATGAAACCGATCTGGCAGCGGATGCTGGATCTGCATTTCAACACCGTGCTGGCCGGCGTTTCCTGGGAACTGGTGGAACCCGAAGAGGGCCGCTTCGATTTCTCCCTGGTGGATGGCCTTATTCAGGACGCCCGCCGCAGCGGTCTTCGACTCGTTTTCCTATGGTTCGGCAGTTGGAAGAATGGCATGTCCAGCTACATCCCAGTGTGGGTGAAGAAGGATTACACCCGCTTCCCGCGCGTCAGATTGCAGGAGCGCGGGACGGTGGAGGTGCTGTCGACGCTGGCCGAGGCCAACTGGCGGGCGGATGCCAAAGCTTTCGCCGCTTTGATGCGGCACATCCGCGAGGTGGACGGGGACAGCCGAACGGTGATCATGGTGCAGGTGGAAAACGAGGTGGGCGTGCTGCGGGATTCGCGCGATCGTTCCGGGGCGGCGAACGCAGCATTCGTGGGGCCCGTTCCGAAGGCGCTGCTGGACTATCTCCCGAAGAATCGGGACGCGCTGGTTCCGGAGATTCGCAAGCGATGGGAGACGGCAGGATTCAAGGCGTCCGGCGCCTGGGCGGAAGTCTTTGGCGGAGGGCCGGAAACGGACGAAATCTTCATGGCGTGGCAGTACGCCCGCTACGTCGACAACGTGGCAGCGGCCGGCAAGGCACAATACGGCATTCCGATGTATGTGAATACCTGGCTGAGCGGGCAGGGGAAGCCAGGCGAATGGCCGAGCGGCGGTCCGCTCCCGCATGTCATGGACATGTGGCTTGCGGGCGCCCCGCACATCGACATGCTGTCTCCCGACATCTACGCTGCCGATTTCGAGCGCTGGTGCCAAAGGTACACGCAGCGCAGCAACCCGCTCTTCATTCCCGAGATGAACCGCGACGGCGCGGGCCCACAGGACGTGTTCCTGGCTTTCGGACAATATAGCGCCATCGGGACGTCCCCGTTTGCGGTCGATTCCATGGAGAACCCGAAGGATTCAAAGCTGGCTAGGAGCTATGCCGTCCTGGAACAGATTGCGCCGCTGATTCTGCAGTACCAAGGCACCGGCCGGATGACCGGCTTCCTGCTCAACAAGGAGCACCCTACGGTCACGCGAGACCTGGGCGATTACCAGTTGGAGATCTCGCTGGACGACATCTTCGGCTACCGGGCCGACCAGGGTTATGGCCTGATAGCCGCTGTCGGGCCGAATGAGTTCGCCGGCGCCGGCAGCGGTTTCCGCGTGTCTTTCCGGCCCAAGACGCCCGGTGCGCCACTGGCCGCGGTTGGCACGGTTGACGAAGGAATCTACCGCGAGGGCAAGTGGATTCCCGGCCGGCGTCTGAACGGCGATGAAAACGACCAGGGGCAGAGGTGGCGGTTTGACAGCCAGAGACTGAGCATCGAGCGCTGCACCGTGTACCGCTACGAGTAAGCAGCACTTCCGGGTGGAACAGCAGAAGGCGGCCTGAGAGGCCGCCGCAGGCCAAGGGCCTGGCCGGGGGCCTGCCCGACAAAGGCCACCTAAACTATGCCGTCTCTATGCTGGCCACCCCGCCCAGCCCGCGCTCCCGGATTTCCTGTTCGCGTATCAGGAACTTCTGGACCTTCCTGGTCACCGTCATGGGGAACGAATCCACGAAGCGGATGTACTGCGGAATTTTGAAGTAGGCGATCTTGCCGCGGCAAAAATCGCGGATCTCTTCCACGCTGGCTGTCTCGCCGGGCTTCAGTTGAACCCAAGCCAGCACGGTTTCGCCCAGGTGCGCATCCGGCAACCCCACCACGTACACATCCGCGACCTGCGGGTGCGTATGCAGGAACTCTTCCACTTCGCGCGGATAGATATTCTCTCCGCCACGGATGATGGTGTCCTTGGCGCGCCCGCGGAAGCTGAAATAGCCGTTTTCGTGCATGAGGGCCAGGTCTCCGGTATGCAGCCAGCCGTCGCCATCCACCGCGGCCGCAGTGGCTTCCGGGTCTTCGTCGTAGCCCTTCATCACCAGGTAGCCGCGCGTACACAGCTCTCCGGTCTGGCCCACGGGCAGGGTTTCTCCGGTGTCCGTCGAGACGATCTTGACTTCGGTATTGGGCAGCGCGCAGCCGACGGTGGTGACGCGCAACTCCAGCGGGTCGTCCACCCGCGACATGGTGATCGCCGGCGAACTCTCGGTCTGCCCGTAAATAATCGTCATCTCGCGGCAATGCATCTCATGGACCACCCGCCGCATGACTTCGATGGGGCAAGGCGAGCCGGCCATGACGCCTTTGGAGAGGGAAGTCAAGTCGAACGTGGGGAAGTCCGGGTGCTCCAACTCGGCGATGAACATGGTGGGCACGCCGTAAATGGCTGTGGCGCGCTCGGCATGTACCGCCTCCAGAGTGGCGCGCGTATCGAACTGCGGCGCGGGCAGAATCAGCGTGGCTCCCGAGACCAGGGAGACCATGGTCCCGATCACGGATCCAAAGCAATGGTAGAGCGGCACGGGAGCGCAGATGCGGTCGTCCGAGGTCATGCGCAGGGACAAGCTCATGACATGCCCGTTGTTCACCAGGTTGCGGTGCGTCAGCATCACGCCCTTGGGCAGGCCGGTAGTGCCGGAGGTGTACTGGATATTGGCAACGTCTTCGGGCAGGCTCGCATGGGGGGGCACATCCACGCCGCGCGCCAGCATGTCCTGCCAGGAAGCGCCGTCGATGAAAACGACATGCTCCAGCGCGAGCGCGCTGCCGTTGCGCGACTCTTCCAGGATGGCGCGGTAATCGGTGCGCGCGTCCCTTTCCCGCAGGAAAATGGCCCGGATGCGCGATTTCGCCAGGACGAAGCGCAACTCGTGCGAGCGGTATGCCGGATTGACGTTGACCAGCACGAGGCCGGAGCGCGCGCACGCCAAGTGCAGCAGGATCCACTCCGCGCAGTTGCTGGCCCATACGCCGACGCGGTCGCCCGGCTGTAGGCCGAGGCCTGCCAGTCCGCGCGCGGTACGCTCCACTTCCGTGGCCAGCGCGGCCCACGTCAGCCGCACTCCTTCCAGGCGGACGACGAGCGCTTCGCGGTTGGGGAACCGCTGGGCCGTCTCCCGAAGAACTTCGGTGGTGGTCTTTTCGAGAAGGGGCAGTGCCGGCCCCTGGGTCTGGCTGAACGTCACAGGATGCATGCCAGGCGCCGCGATTGAGGACACAGGCCTCCAGTTTACATCAGTTCACCGGACTTCAGGGCGGGCTGATAGGAGAGTGCTTAACGGTTTGGGGGAAACCGCTCCCTTACGGTCGCGGCTCGGTAACAGTGGCGTTGATCCGCAAGGTTTACCGAGCTGCAACCGTCAGGGAGCGGTCTCTGTCAAATCCCAAAATGGTTAAGCACTCCCGATAGGAACGGTTGACGTCTCGCGCACCGCACCCAATGCTGCCGCCTGAACGGCCGTATACGGACCCAAAAGTAAGTTGGTGTAGCAGGGCCGGCTGGTGACCGCTGCCCTTGTACCGATAAGACGAAGCATCGTTCCGGAGACTAACTTGCGGTATTTGCGGTAGTGTCGTTCGGCGTGTCAGCAGTTGGATGGACTGTTCAACGCACCAGACCATCCCGCAACGCTCGCGCCACGGCCTCCGAGCGCGAATGCACGTGCAGCTTCTCATAAATCGATCGCAGGTGAAAGGTGACCGTATGTACGCTGATGCCCAGCTCCGCGGCTGCCGTCTTGGTGTGATGACCTTCGGTGAGCAGCTTCAGCAGACGCATTTCCTGCGGCGAAAGGCCCGCCGTACCGGCTTCGCGTGGTGGAGCCTGGCGAAACAACTCTACTACGCGCATCGCCACTTCCGGAGACATGACTGCGCCTCCCTCGGCGATCTGCTTCACCGCCTCCATCAGCCGGCCGGGCGGCGTCTGTTTCAGCAGGTATCCGCAGGCCCCCGCGCAGATGGCCTGAAAAATCCGGTCGTCGTCTTTAAATACCGTCAGCATGACCGGCGCAATCGATGGATAACGGTCCTTTAGAATCCGCACTCCTTCGATGCCGCTGAGGCCGGGCAGGCCGATGTCCATGAGCGCCACGCGCGGTGGATTGTCCCCGATTCCCTGCAGGGCAGCCTCCATCGAAGCATAGGCATGCCGGCACTCGAAACCATCGGTATGGTTGATGAGGAACGCGATGCCTTCGCGCATCTCCTTTTGGTCTTCGACAACCGCCACTCCGATAACCGCGGCTTCAGATGTTCCCTCCACTATGTCGTCCTGTGCACGCTTCAGTGTAATGCTTTGCGGAGGCGCTTCGGCTGCCACCCGGGATAGACCTCGCGCTCCAAATCACCGCTTACTGACGTGCGCGACTCGGTAGCATCCATGCGCTACGGAGCCGCGACCGTCAGAGGGCGGTTTGGCTGTTCTAATACGCGGCAGTGTGATAGTAGAGCGCCGAGACTCCAGTGGCTGACTGATGCACATCGAGGATCGTGGGGCCCGACACAGCCACGGATGGCGCCAGGCCAGTGTCATACGCGAAGGCGCCGCTGGAGGAAAATGTTACGGCGCCGTCGCCCTGAATCCCGCCGGTATGGTAATAGAGGGAACCAACGCCGGTGCCGGCTTGATGCACCTCGACGACTGTGGGGCCAGACACTGCGATCGAAGGAGCAATGCCGGTGTCATACGAGAATGAGCTGCCGGCCCACACTACGGTGCTATTGGCCTGGATTTCGCCCGCGTGGTAATAGAGGGTCCCAACAACGCCTGAGCTCGCCTGATGTACCTCCAGGATCGTCGATCCGCCTATAGCAACCCTCGGTTGAGCGCCAGTGTCGTACCTGAACGCGCCGGCAGAGTCCCATGTGACGCTGCCATTAAGTTGAATTTCGCCCGTGCGGTACCACAGTGGACCCACGCCCGTTCTGCCCTGGTGCACCTCGACGACGGTCGAGCCGGCCACTGCCACGGACGGCGCCACGCCATTGTCATACGTGAACGAGTTTGCGGCCCATGTCACCGTGCCATTGGACTGGATTTTGCCCGTGTGATAATAGAGCGGTCCAACCGTGGAAGCGTCGGATTGATGAACCTCAATGACTGAAGTGCCGCTTACCGCCACCGACGGCGCCGCGCCAGTGTCGTACATAAACGAGCTGGCGGCCCATTGTACGGTACCGTTGGCCAGGATTTGGCCGGTGTGGTAAAAGAGGGGACCCACAACGCCTGACACAGACTGATGTACCTCGACTATTGTGGTCCCTTGCACTGCCACGGACGGGAGAGCTCCATTGTCGTACTGGAAGGAGCCGCTAGGATTCCAAACAAATGGGGGTATTCCTTGCGCCAGGACTTGCACGGGCGCGGCGGCCATCCCCGCAATGGCCAATCCGATCGTGAGGCTGAGCGCGTGGCGAATTCGGTCTCGTGTACAGCGTGTTTCTTGCAGCTTTTCAAAAGTTTTCATAAGCATCTCCATTTTTTGTTAGCGAACAGACTTTCCTGCTCTCAGCCAACTATGACCGCACAAGGCCGCGCATACAAGCCGCATATTCTTGCAGGTACATGCCGGCGGTCCAGCCATGCCTCTGGCGCCGGCAATTTACTAAGTGCTTTGCGGCGCTGCAACTCGCTCGGGTCTATCCGACTGAAGACACGCTCCCTCCGCCGTGAGAGGGGTCACCCGCTTGGCGGCCCGGCACGCCGTCCGGGAGTCGATTCTTGCGCTATGTCTTGCGATCGCGGCGGAGGTAAACCTACACAAACATGCGGGGGGCTACAGGCTAATGCCGCTCGTTTTTTCGATTTTTGAGCAAGCTGGCCGATTGGTGGGGCAGGACCCTCTGCTGCGGCCGACGTCCACGCCGGTCTGCCCGCACCCGGATATTGCCGATTGCGTGTGCGAAGAGCGGGTCCTGGAGGACTCGCGCAGCTACAGGCTGGCTAGAGGCCGAGCTTTCCAAAAGCGCTGTGCTTGACGGGCAGATGTGCCTCTGCCGTGCATCCTCCGCCCGGGCTGGCCGTCCACTCCATGCGGCCACCCAGGCTCTCGGCACGTCGCTTCATGCTCGGGATGCCGTTGCCGCCGTTCCTTCCGGGCGATCCGCCGGTGTCGTCGATCCCGCGGCCGTTGTCCCGCACGCGGAGCAGGATTTCCTGGCCGGCCACCTCGAACTCGGCCACCACCGAAGTGCAGCGCGAGTGACGGGCGGCGTTGTGGATGCACTCTTTGAAGATGAGAAAGAGTTGCCGCCGGGCCTGCAGGCTCAACTGCAAATGCGGGCTCTTCTGCGGCGCCCGCAACTCAAAACCGATTGCCTGCGACTCCAGCAAATCGATGGCGAACTCGCGCATGCGCCGGATTAGGGAGTCCACACCCTCCGGTTCCGCGCGGATCGACCAGACCACATCGCTCATCGAGTCGGCTAACTCGCGGGCCAGCGTAGCCACCCGGTCCAATCGGTCGTTTGCTTGCGGTTGTCCCAGGTTCCTGTCTACGCGGGCCACTTCGCTCAAGACCGCAATCTGCGAGAGGCTCGCGCCGATATCGTCGTGCAAATCGGTCGCAATCGCCGTCCGCATGCGCTCCAGCTTGACGGCTTGCCCCACGCGGTAGCGGTGCGCCGCCAAAACCAAGCCCGCCAAGCCCGCAAGCGCCAGGCCTTCAAACCACCAGCGCCTCCAGAACGGCGGCGGAACCACGAAGTCGATTTCCGCGGGAGACGCGCTCGCCTGATCTTCCGAATTCACCGCCTTCACCAGGAACCGGTAGCCGCCGGGCTCCAGCGCCGCGTAGTTGACCGTGTGCTCGCGTGTGTCATGCCAGGTCTTATCCGTCCCTTCCAGCTTGTACCTGTAGCGAAGACTCTCGCCCGGCTCGTTGTTAAAACCTGCGAACGCGACCTGAAGCTGATTCCGCGACGGATCTAATGCCGGCGGCCGGATGAGCGTTTCTCCAGCTTGCGAGACCGGATAGCGCCGGCCTCCGGTTTCCAGGTCTGTAATCAGGACGGATGGGATCGTGGGAGGCCGGTCCGCGGTGGGCGTCAGCCTCGACAGGCCTTGTGTCGTGGCGAACCAGAGGTTGCCGGAACCGTCGCGGAACGCCGACTTTATTTCTCCATGCGGCAATCCGTCGGCAGCGGAGAAATGCTTGATGCGGCCTGTGATGGGGTCCAAACGATCCACGCCCTTCCTGGTGCAGGCGTAGATGCGCCCTGCGTTGTCCTCCACGATTGCCGAGACTTGGTTGCTTGCCAGTCCGCTCACGGTGTCATGCATCCGCGGATGGAATGGCGGCCGCTCGGGGTTCTCCAGCAATCCGAGTCCAGCGCCGTCGGAAGCGATCCATAATCGCCCGCCGTGGTCGACGAGCAGCGCGAAGACCGTGGCCGGCCCTCCATCCGGAAACTTAAACGCGGTGAAATGCCGGCCGTCGTAACGGAATAATTCGCCGCCGTCGGTGCCCCACAAGCCCATCCAGATATTGCCGTGGTGGTCCTCGGCAAAGGCGCTGACCAACTGAGGCCCCTTCGGACCGTCTTCCACGCGGGTGATTGCGTTGGTGGCCGAATCCCATCGCAGCAGGCGGTCCCCCCGCGCGGATTGTCCCGAGGCCCAGATTCCGCCCTTGGAATCCTCGAAGACCCGGAACACGTCAACGTCCTGCGCGTAACGGGCGCTTGGCTGTCTCCCCTCCAGGCCCGCGGCGCTCGTGGGCGCGAAGCGGCAAAGCCCCGCCTTGGTCGCCGCCCACCACTCGCCCGTACGGCTCTGCAGCAGGATTTGGTTCTGTCCCCAACCTGGGTTATCGCCAAATACCTTGGGAACCACGGCGTGGAAGCTGCCGCCGTCGAAAACAGCGACGGAACGCCGTCCCTCAGTTCCCGATTCGGTCACCGCGACTACGCTCCCGGCCCGATCTGCAAAAACGGAATGCACCCGATCGGTGGCGAGGCCGTCCTGTTCCCGAAAGGTCACGAATCCCGCGGATCCGATCCGCATCACGCCGGCGGCTTCCGTTCCGGCCCACATGTTGCCGGCCCTGTCCGCGGCGAGCGCGAAGATCTGGCGGTCGCTGAGCCCCTGGCTGCGGGTCAGATTCCGGAACACGGGATCGCCGTTTCCCGGAAGCAGCCGGCTGATTCCAAGTTGGGTTCCTATCCAGATGGCTCCGTCCGGTCCCTCCGCCAGAGTTAATACATCGGTCCCCGCTAACCCGTCTTGATTCGCGTAAACTCGCTGGACGCCAGACCCGCCGCGCGCCCCCCCATCGCGCAACAAGACCAACCCGCGGCGGGTGCCGGCCCACAGTCTTCCGGTTCGGTCCAGCAGCAACGCGCTCACCCAGTTATTCGGCAGGCCATCTTCTTTCCCGATACGTTGTACGGCGCCGTCTTTGCCTGAGACAACATAGATCCCGTCGGTGGTGGCCGCCCATAAGTTGCCGCCCGCGGCCTCCACGAGATCCGTGACTATGTTCTGTTGCGATCCGGGCAATGGTTGACGCCGAAACCTGCCGCCACCCAGCACTTCGAAGAGTCCCCCGCGGGTCCCGCACCAGATCCTGCCGGATGGAGACTCCCATAGCAGGTAGACGGGCTTGTCGAACTGGTCGGCGGCCTGCCGGTAAGGTGTGAATCCGGTGCCGGCCGCGCTCGAATGAAACTGGCTAAGACCGCGATCCGTGCCGGCGAAGTAGGCGCCGGAGCGCGTCTCTAGCCGTCTAATGTAACTGACTTCTATCTAAAAGTGTCAAGTTTTCAACTGGCCTTGGGAAGCGGAAATGCCTCGTAGATCAGGGCATCCAGTTGCGCATCCACCCGGTCCAGAGCCTGCCTCAGCGGGAAAGGCAGCACGGCGTCGTTGGCGGTGAACATGGCCATGGCGGGCCGGAACACCCTGCCCTCCAACCGGGAGAACAGCCGCGCCACCTTCCATCCATACGGCGTGACGAAGTACCGGTTGGTCTTCGGAGGGCGGTAAATCAATCCCTTCAGCCGGAGTCGCCGCAAATCGTAGGTCATCTGATGAGGGGTGTACTGCTCCAGCGTCACTCCCAGCAGATCCGCCA
>PMVV01000085.1 GCA_003166475.1 Bryobacterales bacterium
ACACGATGGCGGGGCTAAAGCCCCGCGCGGGCTCAAGCCCGCCCTCCACTGGCCAGATCCAAAAGGCGACTTTCGTCGATTAATTCGACTCCCAGGCTGCGCGCCTTGTCCAGCTTCGAGCCGGCTTCTTCGCCCGCAACGACGTAGCTGGTCTTGCGGCTGACGGAGCCGCTCACTTTGCCGCCCGCGGATTCAATGACTCGCGTAGCTTCCTCACGGCTCAGGTTCGGCAGCGTCCCGGTGAGCACGAACGTCATTCCGTCGAGCGGGCCGCCTTTCTTGCGCACGACTTCGTATTCGAATTTCAGGCCCGCGGTGCGCAGGCGCTCGACCAGTTCCTGGTTGCGCGGCTCGCGGAAGAACTGGTACACGCTTTCGGCGACCTTCGGACCGACCTCCTCGGCGCGCTGCAGTTCGTCGACGCTAGCCTGCGCGATGCGATCCAGACTGCCGAAAGCTTCGGCCAAAAAGACCGCGGTGCGCTCGCCCACGAAGCGGATGCCGAGCGCGGTAAGAATGCGGGGCAGCGGGCTCTGTTTGGATTTCTCGATATTGACGATCACATTGCCCGCGGATTTGGCGGCCATGCGCTCCAGCGACACCAACTGGGCCAATGTCAGCCCGTAGATATCGGCGACGCTATGCACCAGGCCGCGGTCGACCAACTGATCGACCAGCGCCTCGCCCATGCCGTCGATATTCATCACACCGCGCGCCGCGAAATGCAGGATGGACTCCTTGAGGCGCGCCGGGCAGTTGGCGTTGATGCAGCGCGAGGCGGCTTCCCCCTCTTCCCGCACGATTTTACCGGCGCACACCGGGCACGCTTCCGGCATGCGGAATGGCTTGCGGCCGGAGCCGTGCGACTCGACCCGCACCACCTTGGGAATCACATCCCCGCTGCGCTCGATCACCACGGTGTCGCCGATCTGCAAGCCCAGCCGCTCGATCTCATCTTCATTGTGCAGCGTGGCGCGCGATACGGTCACGCCGCTGACCTCGACCGGCTTGAGATGCGCCACGGGCGTGAGAGCGCCGGTGCGCCCGACCTGCACCTCGATGTTCTCGACGACAGTAAGCGCCTGGCGCGCGGGGTATTTGTAGGCGATGGCCCAGCGCGGCGCTTTAGCGGTCCATCCAAGCTGCTGCTGCTGGGCGATGGAATCCACTTTGACGACCACGCCATCGATCTCGTAGGGCAGTTGCTCGCGCCTGGCTTCCCATTCGGCGCAGAACCGAAGCACCTCGTCCACATCCCGGCAGAGCTTGCGGTTGGCGTTCACCTTGAAGCCCATGCGCGCGAGTTCCTCAAGCGATTCCCAGTGGCGCGGGTAGGCAGGCTGGCCGTCCACTTGCAGGAAGTAGGTGTAGTAATCCAGGCGGCGCGACGCCGTGATGGATGGTTCCAGCACGCGCAGCGATCCCGCGGCGGCGTTGCGCGGATTGGCGAAGCGAGCGAGGCCGCGTTCGTCGCGTTCGGCATTCAGCCGCTCGAAGGCGCGGCGGTTCATGACGGTCTCACCGCGCGCTTCGAATTGCGGAAGTTTGGAGGGCACGCGCAACGGCAGAGAGCGGATGGTACGTGCGTTCTCGGTGACATCCTCGCCGACCAGTCCGTCGCCGCGGGTGATGGCCTGCACGAATTGCCCGTCGCGATAGTGCGCGGCCATGGACAGGCCGTCGAGCTTCAGTTCGGTAACGTATTGGAATTCGGCTCCGCGCAACAACTCGCGGACGCGGCGGTCGAAATCGCGCAACTCGCCTTCGTCCAGGGCGTTGTCGAGGCTGAGCATGGGCGCGCTGTGGGCCACCTTGACGAAACCCTCGCGCGCCTTGCCGCCGACGCGCTGGGTGGGGGAATCGGGCGTCAGCAGTTCGGGATGGCGCGACTCCAGATCGCGCAGTTCCCGCATGAGGGCGTCGTATTCGGCGTCGGTGACTTCGGGCTGGTCCAGCACGTAGTACAGGCGCTCGTGGTGGCGCAGGGTTTCGCGCAGCTTTTCGACGCGGGCGGCAGCATCTTTCGGCATAGGCGTGATTACTTTAGTTTAGTGCGGACGGCGGCTGACAAGGTGCTTGGCTTGTATAGCGGAGCGCCTCGCTATACACTATGAATAGGCCACGGCGTGATCGAGACCATCAGGCACAAGGGCTTGCGGCGGCTGTATGAAAAGAACGACCGCAGCGGAATCCGGCCCGATCTCGTGGAGAAGGCACAGAAGATTCTCTCGGCGCTGGAGGCGGCGAACGGCCTGGAAGAAATGGCGCTCCCGTTGTTCCGGTTTCACCCATTGACCGGCGACCGGCGCGGCACTTACTCGGTGACGGTCAAGGCCAATTGGCGCGTCACGTTTCGTTTTCACGAAGGGGCCGCGTATGACGTGAATTTAGAGGACTATCACTAGTGCTTGGATGACTGAAGCGGAGGAGCACAGATCATGCCGATGAAGAATCCCAATCATCCCGGCGATATTATCCGGGATTGCCTCGAAGAGTTAGGTGTCAACGTAACGGACGGCGCCAAGGCGCTGGGCGTAACCCGTTCGGCGCTGTCGCGTGTCATCAACCGCAAAGCGGGCGTGTCCGTTGAAATGGCCTTGCGGCTCGAAAAGGCCATTGGCAGCACGGCGGGTTTTTGGCTTCGCTTGCAACTGAACTATGACTTGGCGCAGGTACAAATGCAAACGGGGAAGATTCACGTTCGCCGCTTGGGTAGCGCGGCGCAGCTTGCGCTATGACGCCCAGCCGTCTTCCCCAAAGGGTCCTTTGTGCAACATGACAAAACCTAGCGTTCTTGATTGGCTCCCACTTCACGAGGGTATGCTTGGACGATGGGCACCGAGACTTGCTTGATCGTAGACGTTGGAACTCTTGAGGTCCGCCCACGTGGCCCAGCGGTGGCTGGTATTTGGCTGGTCACGGAGAGCGGCGCATTTCCGGCGGCTGGTTGGAGCGACTTTGCCGTCGTGATCTTGGGTTGGTGGGCTAGTGCACTCTTGAAGACCATCCGCAGCAACGGCGTTCGAGTGCGGGTTCATTTCATGGATGGCCCGTATGCTGTCGATGTTGCTGTGTCATCTGGGGTGCTTCACTTCAGATTGATCAGTCGAGATCGCGAGGTTGGCACAGGTGAGGCTGCCCTTAGTCCTTTCATACGTGCGCTGACCTCACAATCACGCGAAGTTCTTCATGCGTGCCGATCGCGGGAATGGTGGTCTGCAGACGCCGATAACCTAGAGTCACTTCTCGGAGACTTTGAACGGGCGATCTCGCAAAGTGGCGTTACCGCAAACGACGCCGAGTTTCACAAGTGGTTTTGAGCCGCCGCGCCAGCCGTGTAAAATCAAGCACTTGCAAGTCTCATCAATCGGTCTCAAAATGGAGGCACGGACGGGCGCGCCGTTTCGCGCAGCTTTTCGACGCGGGCGGCAGCATCTTTCGGCATCGGCGTTCTCACTTTAGTTTAAACTGAGATGACTGGAGTGAAGCCATAACCGCCGCACGCAAGACCATCGTCATCTACAATCCCTTTGCAGGCAAGATGGGCGATAAGGGCCTGAAGCGCCTGTCCGGCGCCGCCGAGATCCTGCGCGAAGCGGGGCACGACACGTGGCTGGTGCCGACGCAGGGACCGGGCACGGCGGGGGCCATCGCGCGCCGCAGCATCGCCGACGGCGCGGAGCTAATCCTCGCGGCGGGGGGCGATGGCACCATCAACGAGATCGCCGAAGGCGTGGCCTTCTCCGACGTGCCGCTGGGCATTCTGCCCGCCGGTACTGCCAATGTCCTGGCCAACGAGATGGGACTCGATCCGAGCATCGAAGGCGCCGCCGCGAGTCTGGGCGAATGCGTTCCGACGCGCATTTCCATGGGGCGGTTGCAGTGCCTGAACGGCTCCGAGCGGACCCGCCTGTTCCTGCTGATGGCGGGCATCGGACTGGACGCCAAGATCGTGTATAACCTCAGCATGCCGCTGAAGGCGCGGTTTGGGAAACTGGCTTATTGGCTCGCGGGCTTCAGCCAACTGGGTCGCGACCTGGATGAGTTCGAAGTGCTGGTGGAGGGCCGCCGGGTGAATTGCTCGTTCGCGCTGGTCAGCAAAGTGCGCAACTACGGCGGCGATCTCGAGATCGCGCAATCGACCAGCTTGCTCGACGACCAGTTCGAAGTGGTGCTGTTCGAGGGACACAGTTCGTTCCGTTTTCTGACGTACCTGGCGCGGGTGGCGGTGCGCAAACTGACGGGAGTGCCGGGCATTTCGCTGATCCGGACGGGCAGCGTGTGTATGCCGGGCACCACCGGCCGGCACGTCTATATTCAAGTGGACGGCGAATATGCGGGACACATTCCGGCCAGCGTGGAGATTGTCCCGGATGCGTTGACCCTATTGATTCCGAAGGGGTATATACAGAAGTCAGGAGACAGGAGACAGGGGACAGAATAGCAACCGCGCTGCCACAGGCTAAAGCCTGTGCCACCTAGGCAACTAAAGTCCCGATCCCGGCTGTCGATAGAGGCGGCAAGGAGATCGCATTTGACACCAGTTACTCTTAACAGCGGCACAATACAGGAAACGTACGCGCCGGTGCCGAAGCCCGGCAGCGGCGTGCAGTCAGCCGACGCGCCGGCGGACAGCGTACAACTCAGCCCCGCCGCGTTGCGGGAGGTTGCTCTGACCGGCCGCGTCGCCATCAACGGTGAAGCCGGCAATCTCACGAGCGGCCAAACGCAGCAGCTCTATGGCCAGATATCGTCCATCCACCAGCAGATCGCGACGGACCTGCAGGCCGGCGGCGGCACGCTCTCGGCCACCAATGCGCAGGCCATCCAGCAGTCGCAAAATCAGTTGAGCGGGACGATTTACAGCGACGCCCACGACGGCGCCCCTCCGCCATCCGATCCGAATGCGCCTCAGGCCGCCGCGCGCGAAGCTCTCCAAGCGGGACGCATCGCGTTGAATGAAAAGGCAGGGAACCTGAGCAGCGATCAGGCGCAGCAATTGGGTTCACAGCTCGGTGCCATCCAACAGCAAATCGCTACCGATGAGCAGGCCAATGGCGGGACATTGAGTTCGACCGGCGCACAGGCCATCAACCAACTACAGAACCAACTCAGCCAGCAGATTCACGAGACGGCTCACCCGGCCGTTGGGTCTGAGCCCATTGTGAACCCGGCGTGACGCAATACGCCGCGACGAACAGTACCGGCAGCAGCAGGTCCGGGATGGCGGTGGCCGCCTGCACCGCCGAAATGCGGTCTTGTAAATACAGAACGAGCAGCGCTCCTGTGTAGCTGACTTTCTCCAGCACGGAGGGAATCGTCATCGGCCGGAACAGCACCGGGTCCGTCGCGCTCCGGCTACCCAGAATACGGTCTTCGCGAATTTCATTGGGGTTCCCGGCGTGGCGCAGACGATCGTNNACGATGGCCTGCCCCACAGCTAATCTGCTGTACAGTTATTTCTTGGACACCGCACTAGATGCGCTCGACTCGGACACCGCCGTTGGTCGTGGTGGCGCGTACCAGCCTTCCGCCGGAGCCCAGATCCACGGCTAGATGCCGGCTGATCTCGCCCTGCACGGTCACCGGAAAATCGACCTTGACACCGCCGTTGACCGTGCCGGTCTCCAGGTGCGCCGAGTAGTTGGAGGGAATCCGGATGGTCACGCCGCCGTTGGTGGTGGAGACATCGCAGCGATCGCCATCCCAGTGGTCCGAGGCCAGTTCCAGGTGCAGCCCGCCGTTGGTGGTGTGGCCTGCCACGGAGCCCGCCAAATGCTTCAACGACACGCCGCCGTTCATCGCCTCGAACTGCGTATGGCCCTCGACGCCCGCGATGCTGATGCCGCCATTGTGGGTGTGCAACACCAGGTCGGTCTTCTGCGGCACGAATATCTCATAGCTGACGCCCCAGCCGTGCTTCTCCGAAGTAGGACCCGTCGCGCGCACGCGCCCACCGGCAGTCTCGACGCGGATCTCGGCGGCCACCCGCCGCGAGTCCGCCTGGTCGTCCTGATAGGCCTGCACCTTACTGCGCACCAGGATATCGCTGCGGTTTGCGCCCTTGATGGAAATCCCGCCATTGACGCCGCCGTCCACGTCGAGTTGTCCGCCGGCGGGCACGGTGACTTCGCGTATCTCGCAGTAGTGCCCGCGTTCGCTCCCACGGCTGTCGTCGTCGCAGCTCATCGTTTTTTCCTGCGGCAGCGCCGCCGGCGCCACGCACAGGGCCAGAATCAGAATACGGTTCATGGTTTGCTCCCGTTCCCTTAGACGTGCGACCGCGGCGCCGGTTGGGAAGCTAATTGCGCCGCAGCTTTTTCTTGAGATCCGGCCAGAATTCGGCCGAAAGATTGCTGACCAGGTCGAACCCGACGCGGAGCGAACCCTGCAAAAAACCCAGCCGCACGGTGTCGAGCCGGTCCGGATACCACAGGTTGGAAATGAATTCCGCGCCGTATGCGCTGCCCAGACGCCATGTGGAGAGGGTCTCGCCGCCCGCGTCCGTGCGGGTCAGGATGGTTTCCCGCGCCGCGTGCACCATTCTGCGGAAGAGACCTTTGCGAGTCGCCCGGTAATACCGCGGGTCCTGATGCAGGGTCGTATCCAGGCCAAACGCCAACACGCCATGGATCACGCCGCAGGCCTCCGTGGAGGCCACCCGCCGGCCGTATGCGGCCAAGCCGTCTCCCCATTCCTTGGGAGCGTTCAACTCCTGGAGCAATCCGGCGTAGGCCAGCGTGCCCGCCAGCGGCCAGATCCCGTAGAGGGCTTCGGCATGATAACGCAGCTTATTGATGGGCGCCGGCGCCGCTGCCAGCGTCATGCGGTAAACGCCGGTTTGATGGTTGCTATTGGTGACCGCCAGCAGGTACGATCCCGAGGCCCATCCGGCCGGCAGACTCGCCGCGGCGCTTTGGTCGGTGAACGATACCAGGGCCAGCGTGGCGTTTTCGAATGCCACCGTGGGCGGCACGCCGGCCGGGCTGAAATTGGAACCGGTGAGAGTCACGCGATTGGCGGCGTAATCCACCGTAGCGCTCACGATGGCGGGCGCGTCGGCTGTCCCGGCATTCAGAGACGGAAGCGCCATGAGCGCCAGGCACGCGATGAATGAATGGGGAGCTGTCAGATGAAGCAGTCCAGCACGGTCAATCTAATGGAATGTTCATGATACCAACATTCGGGAACTTTTTGTAAGGAAGAAGTCCGCGTACAGGCGGAAGAAGCGGGCCGATCTGAAGATCTGGCCTGGCTGCTCACTCTACGTGATCCCTGATAACATAGTGGGGCAGGCCCGTGGCCTGCGGCGGCCTCTCAGGCCGCCATGGAAGCTCGATGAGTTCCCAAATCACCAGCCCCAATACTGAGGCGGCGATCCTGGCCCGCCTCATCCAGATCGGGCAAGAGGAGTTGCCGCGCGGTGCAGCAGAATACCTGCTGTCGATTCGCTTTGGCGATCGCGACACCGCGCGGATGAATGAGTTGTCCGAGTTGGCTCGTCAAGGCAAGCTGACAGGCGACGAACAAGCTGAACTCGACAGCTACCTGCATGTCGGTAATCTGCTCGCCGTCATGCAATCCAAAGGACGCCGCGCTTCGCCGCGGTCGATTCAATAATCGAAGATCTTGAACGCCGGTCTCATCCATCGGGTTTGGCAGCGAGCCGGTTCTCGCTGTGAGTACTGCCAATTGCCCTCGGCTTTTCACCCGGCGCCGTTCCAGATAGACCATATCATCGCGCGGCAGCACGGGGGCGCGACTGAACCTGAGAATCTGGCCCTCGCTTGCATCCATTGCAACCGCTTCAAAGGACCCAACATGCTGGGCTTGATCCGGATAGCGGCGAAATCGTTCGCCTTTTCCATCCCCGGCGCGATTCCTGGGTGGAACACTTTACCTGGAGCGGGCCTCATTTGAATGCCCTGACTCAGATCGGGCGCGTAACGATCGCGCTCTTTGTCGATTAACGATCCGGAAGTCGTCGCGGTGCGAAAGGCACTCCAGGAAGAGGACGTTTTCGGAGTATAGCGGGCCCACAGTGGCAGTTGTTCGCGAAATCCAGAGTTACCCCGCCGGCAAACAGAATGAGCATGCTCCGCGCATCTACCCCACCACGACCACATGAAGCTCGCCCGGCCCATGCACGCCGCGCACGAGGATCTGCTCGATATCCGCCGTGCGGCTGGGGCCGGTGATCAGCACCATGGAACTGGTCTCGGCGGCGGGATCGGGCAGGATGGTGAACAGTTCGTCGAGGCCCGATAGCACGCGCTCGACGGGCACCACCGCGATGTGCACCGGCGGCAGCAGCGAGATCAAGCGGGCTTCCGCAGGACTGGCCAGCATCACCAGGGTGCCGGTGTCGGCCAGCGCGTAGTCGGCGCTGGTGATGCCCACCTCCGCCGTTGCGCAGATCGCGCGCAATGCGGCCGCACCGGTGAAGCCGGATTGCACACCAGCCAGATCCACGATGCCGCACTCCCGCAAGAACGGCGCGTTGGAGGCGACCGCCGTCCTTCCGTCCAGCACCGCGCCGACGTAGGCCCGCGCATCCTCGGCCGTGGCCGCGCGCCGGGTCTTGCCCGCCAGCGCCTCCACCGCGCGCAGCATGCTCGCGACGCGCGTCTCCGAATCCATTTCGGCCACGCGCAGGCGCACCGGCGGCGGCTCCGCGATCGGTTGCCCGGCGCTGCGCCCCAACGCCGTGCGCACCTTGTTCAGGATGGCTTCGCGGGACATCAGCGCTTCCTCCACAACTCGCGGAAGCTCCTGGCCGGCGCGGGCGGCAGATCCCGCTGGCTCAGCCAGGCGCGCACCGGCGGTAGGTTCATCAGCGCGGGCGCGCTCCGCAACCACTTGCCGTTCCCTGCCGGCGCCACGCCCGCGGCCACCATCGCCGCCATCTCATAAATGCGCGGGTGGCACATCACCCAAGCCCAGATCCGGAACGCCAGGCGCTCCAGGCGATTCACACCTTTGTGTTCCTCGTTCTGCTTCACTTCCGCGCGCAGATCCAGCAGCACCTTGGGAATGTCGATCTTCACCGGGCACACCTCCGCGCACGCGCCGCACAAACTCGATGCGAAAGGCAGGCTCGGCTCATGCTCGATGCCCAGAAACTGCGGCGTGATGATGGCGCCGATCGGCCCTGAATAAACCCACGGAAAGCTGTGGCCGCCGATCTTCCGGTACACCGGGCAATGATTCAGGCACGCGCCGCAGCGGATGCAATAGAGCGATTCCCGTTTCTCGCGATCCGCCAGCAGCCTGGTGCGGCCGTTATCCAGCAGCACCACGTAGAATTCTTCGGGGCCGTCGATTTCGCCCGCGCGGCGCGGCCCCGAAAGGAACGAGGTGTAAACCGTCAGCGCCTGGCCGGTGGCGCTGCGCCCCAGCAGCTTCAGAAACACGGCCAGATCCTGAGCGCGCGGAATCAGCTTTTCGATGCCCGCCACCGCGATGTGTATTTTGGGCGCGGAAGTGGTCAGGCGCGCGTTGCCTTCGTTTTCGACGATCAACACCGCGCCGGAATCGGCGACCAGGAAATTGGCGCCGCTGATGCCTATGTCGGCGGCCAGGAATTTCTGCCGCAGCACCGCGCGCGCGATCAGAGTCTGCTTCTCCGGCGCCGTCTCGTTGGCCACGCCCAGCGTGCGCGCGAACAGGTCGCCTACGTCGTACCGGGTCAAGTGCAGCGCCGGCGCGACAATGTGATAGGGCCGCTGGTGCGCGAGCTGCAGGATGTATTCGCCCAAATCGGTTTCGACCGATTCCAGTTTGTGATGCTCCAGCCGCTCGTTTAAATCGATCTCCTCGGTGGTCATGGATTTCGATTTCACGATGAGCTGCGCGCCGCGTTCCTTCGCCAGGCCGAGGACGAAATCCGCAACCTCAGTGGCGTCCTGGCAAAAAACGACTTTGCCGCCGTGCGCCGCCACGTTGGCTTCGAACTGTTCCAGGTAGTGGTCCAGGTGGTCGATGGTGTGGCGCTTGAGAGCGTTAGCCGCGGTGCGGAGTTCCTGGTAATCCGGCAGCGCGGCGGCCGCTACGGCGTTTTTGCGGTGATCGATCAGGCGGCCGGTGGCTCGATAGATGGCCAATTGCAGGTTGGCATCCGCCAGCGTGCTGTGGACCTTTTCGTCGAATGCGGCAGACATAGAATTAGCGGCTCGCCAGGACTTCGGCCAGGTGCATGGTCCGCACCGGCAGTTCGGCGCGCGCCAGAGCGCCCTGTATCTGCATCAGGCAACTGGAATCCACGCTGACCACGGTTTTGGCGCCGGTGCGCACGATGGAATCGATTTTGGTGCCCGCCATGCCGCCGGAAATCTCGGGGAATTTCACCGAGAACGTGCCGCCGAAGCCGCAGCATTCCTCGGCAGCGTCCATCTCGCGTAGTTCCAATCCGCGCACGTTGGCCAGCAGACGGCGCGGGCCGTCCCGGATGCCGAATTCGCGCAGCGCGTGGCAACTGTCGTGATAGGTGACCACGTCCTCCAGGCGCGCGCCCACGTCATCGACGCCGGCCACTTCCAGCACAAACTTGGAGAACTCCCAGACGCGCGGCGCCAGCGCATCGGCGGCCCGCAGGGCTTGCGCGTCATCTGGAAACAGATCGTGGAAATGATGCACGATCATCGAAGTGCACGAGCCGGAAGGCACCACCACGTATTCGGAATCGCGGAAGACTTTGAGGAAGTGCCGCGCCACCTGGCAGGCTTCGCGGCGATAGCCCGTGTTGAAGGCCGGCTGGCCACAGCATGTTTGATCCTGCGGAAAGTCGACCTGGTAGCCGAGGCGATCCAGGACATCGGCCATCGCCAGACCGACTGCCGGGAAGAGTTGGTCCACGATACAGGTGACGAATATCGAGACCCGCTGAGCCATGAAGAAGGATTGTAGCAGAGTGGCCGTTTTGACTTAGACTGGGGGATATGAACGATCCTTTGGCGTACCTGGGAGAGCAGTTGGCAGCCTGGAAGCAGGCAGGAACGTATCAGCGGCTGCGTGTTTTGGAGTCGGAGAGCGCCGCCGAAGCGCGCTTCGACGGCAAGGACGTGATCAACCTGGCGTCCAACAACTATCTGGGCTTGACCACGCATCCCAAGCTGCGGGAAGCTGCGTTGGAGGCCACCCGGCGCTACGGCGTCGGATCGGGCGCGGTGCGCACGATATCGGGGACCATGTCGCTGCACATGCAGCTCGAGGAGCGCATCGCGCGGTTCAAGAACGTGGAAGCGTGTGTGGTGTTTCAATCCGGGTTCGCGGCCAATGCAGGCACGGTGGCGGCGGTCCTGACTCCGGAGGACCACATCGTTTCCGACGAGTTGAATCACGCCAGCATCATCGATGGCTGCCGGCTTTCGCGCGCCAAGATCCACGTCTTTCCGCACAAGGACACGGCGGCGGCCGAACGGAAACTGGCGGAGTTGGACGGACAGCCGGGGCGCAAGCTGCTGATCACGGACGGCGTGTTTTCGATGGACGGCGATATCGCCCCGCTTCCCGGACTGGTGGAGGCAGCCGAGAAGCACGGCGCCATCATGATGGTGGACGACGCCCACTCCTCCGGCGTGCTGGGGCGCAACGGGCGCGGCACGATCGACCATTTCGGATTGCACGGGCGCGTGCACATTCAGGTGGGCACGCTTTCAAAGGCCATCGGGGTGCTGGGCGGCTATGTGTGCGGCAGCCGGGCGTTGATCGAGTTTCTGTACCACCGGGCGCGGCCATTTCTGTTTTCGACTTCGCATCCGCCGGCGGTGGCGGCGTCCTGCATGGCCGCGTTCGATGTGCTGGAAGAAGAGCCGGAACGCATTCAGAAATTATGGGACAACACGCGCTATTTCAAGCAGGGGCTGCGCGCGGCGGGGTTCAACACGGGGGTCAGCGAAACGCCCATCACGCCGGTGATTGTGGGGGAGGCGCGCACGGCGCATGCGCTTTCGGCGGCGCTGTTTGAGGAAGGCGTGCTGGCGACCGGGATCGGGTTTCCGACGGTGCCGGAAGGCAAGGCGCGGGTGCGCACTATCGTCACCGCGACGCACACGCGCGAGGATCTGGACCGGGCACTGGAGGTGTTTCGGCGGGTGGGCAAGAAGCTGGGGATTCTAGGCGGGTGAAACATCCGCCAGCGCATAGCTGGTGCTGCGCCCCCGTTCGGTACCGCGGATGAGAATGCCGTGTTCGGCGAGCGCCAGGATGTCGCGCAGGGCGGTGTCCTGGGAACATTTGGCGAGCTTCGCATATTTCGATGTGGTGAGCTTGCCCTCAAAGCCATCCAGCAGGCGGTTGAGGACCAGGCGTTGGCGCTCGTTGATGGCGACGCCCGCAATCGATTCCCAGAAGCGCGCCTTGGAGAGGATGGCGGCGAGCGTGGTCTGCGCGCCGTCGATAGCCCGCCCCAGACAGCCGAGAAACCACTCCATCCAGGGGGTGATGTCCATGGCGCCTTTCTGCGTCCGTTCCAGGGCATCGTAATAAGCGGCGCGCTCCTGCTGGATCTGGGCCGACATGCTGTAGAAGCGCTGCGGGCTGTTTTCGGAGCGTGCCAGGGACATATCGGCGATGGCCCGGGCCAGGCGGCCGTTGCCGTCGTCGAACGGGTGGATGGTCACGAACCAGAGGTGCGCTTGGGCTGCCTTCAATACGGGATCGAGGGCGGCGGGCTTGTTGAACCAGTCGAGGAATGCCCGCATTTCGCGACGCAGGCGGGCNNCGCGTGCCAGCCAAACAACCTTTCGGCGGTGAGCGGTTGGTCATAATTACCCGTGGCGTCAAGCATCATTTCCACCACGCCTTCGACGGCGCGGTCGGCGGGTTTGAGCGCGCCAATGTCGATGCCCAGGCGGCGGGCGATGGAGGAGCGGACTTGTGCCGCATTCAGCTTTTCGCCCTCGATTTCGGTACTCTTGAGCACATCCTCGGAGAGAGTGTGTAGGACGGCCTCCTGCCGGAACTCAAAGCCAAGCGCTTCCATGTGGCCGATCATCCGGCCCTGCCGGTAGCGGACACCGGCGAGAGGCTGGGCAAGACGATCCTGGTTCCAGTTGAAGCGGGGCCAGTCGGGGAGCTGATGGATATACATTCACCGCACCTTATGCGGATATTATAGCAAGTAATCACCGCAAGGTGCAAGCTATTCACCGCATATTGTGCGGAGATTAGAACGGCTAATCGCCGCAAGAACTTAGGCGTGGGCGGCGATTGCCCTGCACGCGGGGCCGGTTGCCGGGCTCCGCCGCCGCTCGGCCCGGCACAGGCGGCAGATGCGGCAGTAGCTGGTCTTCACGCCCGCCGGCGAGCGGCGCGTGCGCACGTGAAAGAATTCGCGCGCTGCGTACCATGGCTCACCGCAAGCCTGGCACACGCGCGCCGGCGGACAATCGGGGCGTTGGGACAGTTGTTGGCGGAGTTTTTCCCAAGCCGCCTTCTTGCGCTCGCGCCACTGCCTCCACCGCTCGCGGGTGTGCGCGACAAAGGCCGCGGCGCGTTTGTTCTGCTGGCGCCGGTACTCGTCGGAAGACCGCGCTTCCCGCCACGAGAGTTGGATTCCGAGGCTGCGCCTGTATGCGGTAACGGTCTTCTGCGCGAGTCCCCACTTCCGCGCGATTACGATGCTAGGGAGCGAGCGCCCTTCGCCGAGCAGGAAGCGCTGGAATTCCGCGCGGCGCGGCGGATCGAAACGGCAGGCTTGGCGGGCGCGTTCCTTAATCGCCGGATTGCCGAGGCCGTGCCGCCCCATCATCTTGCTGACGGAGTCTTTGGTGCGGCCGGGTAGCAGGCCCATTTGGGCGATGAACGACGCGCTGAAACCGTATTCCGCGGTGAAGGCGGTGAGCCTCTTGAGCTCGGGGAAGGTCCAAGGCCGCACTTCGCGGCCCGCGAAAGAGCCGTTGAGAACGCCGGCGCGTTGCAGTCTCTTGCGCTGGTTGTTGATGGCCGCGCGTGTTTTGCCGGGGATGTCGATTTGCGGCAGCGGCTTACTCAGGTGAACGATCTGATCGACGAGCGATTCTATTTGCGGTGTGGTCCAGCGGCTTCCAGGCATCCAACTGATTCCAGGATAGGGCGGCAGCGCGCGGAAAGATATACAGGCGAGCGGGTATTTTTAGACGTGCGACGACACCAGGGCCGGCACAGCATGCTCGTGGGCCGGTGCGCCGTCGAGCGGCACAAGGTTGCCGGCGGCATCGAATTCGATTTCCCGCTCCGGGGATACGATTTCGAGCATGGGGTTGCGCTCGATTGACGGGCGCAGGTTTTCGCTCATGGCGAATTGCGAAAGTTCCAGACTGTTGCGGATCCACCCGATAGTGACTTCGCGTATATCGAACTTGCCTACCGTGGGGGCAATGGCTTCCAGGCATTCGCGGTCGGTCGGGAAATGGATCGGCGTGCGGATGGCGGAGGGCGTGGAGGCGGTCAGGGAATTTACGCGCGTGGACGCCCAGTCGATGCGATTCACCAGGCGGTCCGTGGTGATGTCGGCCATGCCGATACCGACCGCGCTGTTGTAAGTGAGATCGCTGAGATCGCGCACGAAGATGCGCTCGATGCGCGGCGCGTCCGGCCAGGGATTGTAGTCGCCCAGCACGCTGCGATTTACGACCTTGGTGTCCATACCGGCGCCGCTGACGTTCTTGCCGATTTCGTCGACGATGAGGAGATCGAGGTCCATGGGAATGTGGCCCATCCAGGATTTGGCGAGCGCCAGCAGTTCTTCCTCGCGCTGCTCCATGCCTTCCGCCGGCACCGCTTCCAGTTTGGCTGTATTGTGGTTGGCGTCTTCCAGGATGGCCAAGCCGCCCAGGATCTTGCCGGACTCGAGCACCGTGCGGCCGATGGCGCGGACGGTGTTTTCGAGGCCCAGCTTGTAAGCATAGGTATGATAGTGCTGCGCGCCGGCGAACTTGCCGAGGCCGATGGCGATCATCTTGAAAAGACCGCTTTCGATCTTGCCGTTGAAATCGGTGTGCCACTTCACGCGGCCGGCCAGCAGGACACCGTCGCTTTCATAGGCGTTGCGGTCCATGTAGGTCTGGATGCCCTGCGGCGTTTTGCCGAGCGGCACGACGTCGAGCGAACTGCGCACCGGGCAGCCGATGGTTTGCTCGATGATGCCGTAATGCGCGAGCACGTCGGCCTGGCCCTCGGCGGTAGCTGCGCCGTGGCTGCCCATGGCCGGGAAGACGAAAGGGTGCATGCCCTGCGATATCCAATACTGGGCGGCGGCGCGCGTGATGGTGGCCATATTGGCGATGCCGCGGCTGCCCACGCCGATGGCCACGCGCGCTCCCGGTTTCAGGCGCGCGGCGAATCCGGAGTTGTGAAGCTGGCGCTGGACTTCGGCGGCCACGTCGGGGATGCGGTGGTCCGGAAAATGCTGACGCACGAGGAAAAGGCGGGGGAACTGCATGGGTTTATGGTAGCAAAGGACAAGGGCAGTTTCGCTGGGCGAAGAGCGGGGCTCAAGCCCCGCGCGGGCTTGAAGCCCGCCCTCCATTGGGGGTCGGCTTTTTCCCATGCGGATACGTCATCTAATTGTGATGCGCCGCTTATGTGGAATTGTCTTCGTCGTGGCTCTCCCCTGCCTGGCTGCCACGCCGCGTGCATGCGTGGGCAGCCAGTCGCTGGCGACTTTCAAGCTCGCCGTGGCGCCTGCAAAGGGAGGCGCGGCTCTGCCCCTCGGCGAGGTGAACGCGCTGCATAAAGGGCAGACTCTGCTGTATGAACCCGTACACATTCCCGCAGCGGAGAAGGACAAGGCCGAAATCGCCGTGCTGCTGGCGTCCTCCGCCAATTCCGAGGCCCCCTTGGAGGCGCTCAAACCCGCACCCGCGGGCAAGGCGGCGGCATGGGTCCTGCCGCGCGACGCTTCCATCGTGGCGCTGGTTTACGGTCCGCAGGGACTCAGCATGCGCAAGGTGAAGTCCCTGATGCAGAAGAACGACGAGGTGCTCTCGCAGTTGGCGGACTACGCCGATGAGACCGCCCAGGTGGGCGCGCTGATCCAGGAACTGCAGCAGTCCGAGAACTCCGGAGCCCCGGTTTCCGCGGCGCTGGCCGGCTTCTCAGCCAAATCCGGCGTGTCCATGCCCCAGATCGACACACACAGCGCCACCAGCCAGCAGGCGGCGACTCTAATGCACGCGTTGCTGCCGTCCATTAGCGCGATGGACCCGCTCACGGCGTCGAACAGCACTGTGGTGCAGCAATCCGCGGGGCTGGCCACCGCGGTCGCGGGCCTGTTCTTCGGCAGCGGAGTGGGCCTGGCGGCCGGAGGCGCTTCACTATTTCAGAACATGCGCACCATGCTGTTTCCCGAGACGGAATTCCAGTCCAGCATTGTGCAGCCGGCCGAGGCCGCTCCTTTGGGCAGCGTTGCGCTGTGCGCCAAGAGCCAGACCGCGAAGGCCCATACGCGCATTGCTTACCTTTGGGCGCACCGGCTGCCCGACTTGAAGGAACCCAAGCTCTCGCTGGCCGCTCCCGCGCACCTGCCGATCGGCGCGAAGTCCCTCGTCGTGGTGCATGCGGATGATGGTCCCAAAGCCATTGCCCGGCTGCGCGACTGGCAACTGACGCCAGTGAAAGGGGGCGCATCGTTTCACGTGCCGGCGACCGTGGAGAAAGACGGAGAGATCCAGCTCGACCTGAGCAAGACGAAGACAGCGCCGGGCGAATATGGGCTGAAGGCGTTCTGGGATTGGGACGGCGTGCCGGTGGCGGGCGACGTCTACCTGCATCCCTACGGCGACTGGAAGCTGGCCAAGCTGGCTGCCGATTCGCGCGACCGGCTGGTGGAGGGCACCGGCACCGTTCCGCTGAAGCTCGAAGGCGTGGATTTCGAATTCGTCGAGAAAGCGGAATTGGAGCAGGCCGGTGCGCACGCGGGCGCTCCCGTAAAGGTGTCTTTCACGCTGCCGCATGGAAAGCGCGGAGGCGATCAGGAGTCCGCCGACGCGGAACTGGATACCAACGGTCTCAAGCCGGGCGCATACCGGTTGCTCCTGGCACAATCGGACGGTGTTTCCCACCCGATTCCGGTCACAGTATTGCCCCCGAGCCCCAAGTTTGAGGACCTGCCGCTGCGGCCCAATCTGGATGAGACCAGCCAAAAGCTTCTGTTACGCGGCAGCGGGCTGGAGCGCATTGAAAAGCTCTCGACGGAAGCCGGCGAAATCGACTTGGCGCCGCTCCCGCACGCGGCGGGCACGCGTGAGGCCACCATCAGATTGAGTTCCAAAGCCTGTAAGGATCAGCGGTTCGACTTGCGCATGAAGGTGCAGGGAATCGAGACGCCGCTTACCGTGGCGGATGCGATCGAGATTCGGGGGCCGCGGCCGCGCATCGCGTCCGTGCGCAAGTCCTATCCGCAGAATTTCGGCCTGGCTTTGAACGATGACGAGATCCCCGCGGCGGTAACCGCCAGCTTTGCCCTGGCCGTGGCGCACGCGGGCGAGGCACCAGTGGCGGAAGTGATGTGCACCGATCCGGGACCGCTACGCCAGAGGCTGCGTCTGGCGGCGGGCGACCGGAATGGCGGTGCGCGCCTGGACCTCGCGGGGGAAGGCGTGCTCTTCCTGTCCCTGGACCCGGGCACGGTGGGACGCTCGGGGTGCCGGCTGGAAGCCCGCGTTACGTCGCCGGAAGGAACCAGCGACGCCTACCCGCTGGGCCGCGTTCTACGCGTGCCGCGCATCGAGCAATTCGTGCTGACCGATCAGAAACTCGGCGATGCGGTGTACGCAGGCACGCTCGAAGGCGAAGATCTGGATACCATCGCACAAACCGGCTGGGATGCGCAGCATGGGTTGCCGGTCGAGTCTATTCCCGACGCGGTCGCCGGTGAGCCGGTAAAGCAACTGCTGAAGATCGAACTGCCGTGGCCTGCGCCCGCGCCGCACGCTCCGGTTTTCGTGTGGCTGCGCGGCGAGTCGAAGGGACGGGCTGCTGGGGTGAAGTACTAAGACAGAAGTAGAAGACAGAAGACAGAAGTCAGAAGTCAAGCAGCCTAGCGGCTCAATTCGTACACCGTGATTTCCGGCGGCGCGCCGATGCGTATGGGCACGCCGATGGTGCCGATGCCGCGGTTCACGTAGAGCTGGCCGCCGGGCTTTTGGAACCAGCCTGCCACGTAGGGCGTCACCAGCCGGCTGGGTGCGATCTCGGGACTGACGAATTCGAGCGCGACCTGGCCGCCGTGCGTGTGTCCCGCCAGGCTCAGGTCGATGCCCATCTCCGCGGCCCGATCAAACGTGTCCGGGTTGTGACTCATGAGGATGTTCGCCATGCCGGGCGCCACCAGGCTCTCGACGCCTTCCAGATAGCGCCCCACGAACTTCTCGTTGCCCGGCACCATGTGACGGCGGGTTTCGAAATCGACTCCGATCAGATTGAACGATTCCCCGTGCGTGGAGACCCGCACGTTTTCGCGGCGCAGAATCCGGATTCCCACCTGCTGCAACATGCGCGTGATGGAGTCCTCGGTATGCGACCAGGCTTCGTGGTTTCCCAGACAGCCGAAGATGCCGAAAGGCGCATGCAGGCCAGTGAGCGCATTCACGACCGCCCACTGCGTGGACGCGTCCCAGGTGACGAAATCTCCGGTCAGCGCGATGAGGTCGGGCTTCAGCTCGTTCGCGATCCGGACATATTTGCGGATTTGGTCCTCGGTCATGAACGGCCCGATGTGAATGTCGGAAAGCTGCGCGATGCGGAATCCGGCGAAGGCTTTGGGAAGGCGTGCCAGGCGAATGCGCTGCGCCGTGACCTCGAGATTCAGCCTGCCATAAAACAGCCCATATGCGCCGGCCACGAATGGCGCGGCGACCACCGCGCTGGCGCTGCGTTCCAGGAATTGCCGCCTGCCGGGCGAGCCCAGCGCGCGGGTGGATCGCGCCACCCGTCGTATAGGCCATAACAGGATGGCGAGCAGAAACGCCACCAGGGAACAGACCACCCACCATGCAAACGGGGCAGTTATCAGCGTGTCGTACCAAGTCAAGCGCGTGGGGCTCGCGCGCCGTCCAGCAACGCCGAAGTTGAGAGCGAACAGCGCGAAATATACCGCCAGCCCGGCAACGGTGAGCACGATGCGCGCCGTCCTGGTTATGGCCACCCTCTTCACCAGCGCGCGCGCCCGCACGAGCCAATAGATCTGGCTCCCCAGAAAGATGGCGATCAGGATGCGGAAAATGAGTGCGAAGGACATGAACCCCTATGCGCGCTATTATGCCACAGGCCGCTGGACTGCACTTGGGGTTCCAGTTTAAGCTGGATGGATGAGGGCCAAGTCCAGCGCGCGCTTCCGCACCTATTCTCTGCTGGGTCTGTTTGTCTTCCTGCGGCCGCTGGGCAATCTGTCTCTGGCATGGGGTACCAAACATTTCCCGCAAGTATTGTCGTTGAATCCCGCGGTCTACCTGCGCGCGATGGTGGATCCATTCGTGGCGCTCGGCATCGGGATGCTGATCCTGGCGCTGCTTACGCGCATGGCGCTGCTGAGCCTCGCGGACTTGAGTTTCGTGCTGCCGGTGACCGCCATCGGCTACGTGCTGGCGACGCTGTTTGGACAAGTGTTTCTGCACGAAGCCGTCACCCTGCAGCAGTGGCTGGGAAGCGTGCTGATCTTCGTGGGCACCGGCGTGGTAGGCACCACTTCACAGAACACCACGACGCCGGCGCAGGGATCCGAATGAAGTGGATCCTGTTGAGTATCGTAGTGACGGCCACGGCGCTGAGCGACCTGCTGCAGAGTCACGAAATGAAGAGAGCTGGCGAGCAATCGGTGGGCGCGCGGGGCCTCGCGCGATTGCTGAAGACCATTGCCAAGCGCCGCTACTTGATCCTTTCGATTGTCTGCCTGGCGATTTCTTTCTTCGCGTTCATGGCGTTGGTGCAGGCTGAACCGCTCAGCTTCGCCGTGCCGGCCTCGGCGTCCAGTTTCATCCTGGAGACGGTGTTGGCGAAGTTCGTTCTGAAGGAGCATGTGGGAATGCGGCGCGGCGCGGGCGCTTTGCTGGTGCTGGGCGGCGTGGTGCTACTCGCGCGATGAGGAACGGGGCTCAAGCACCGCGCGCTTCGCTCGCGAAAGGCCGATTAACAAGCCGGAGGGCGGACTTTAGTCCGCGCGGGGCTTAAGCCCCGCNNTGCGGCCAAGATTGGCCGCCCTCAAGCGCATAGTAGAACTAGGATTTGTTATCGAGAATGAACGTGGGCACCAGGCCGCCCACCGAAGAGAAGCCGCTATTGCCGGTGGAGAGCCAACTGGAGCAGCTCAGCACCTTGCCCAAGTAGGCGAGCGGATGCACGTCCACCTGCATCTCTTTGAATTCCAGGTTGCCGTAAGTGACCATGGGGAACACGGAGCGGACCGGACTTACTCTCTCCTGCACCACATAGGGCGAGCGCATGGCCTGCTTCAGCGCGCGGTCCCAGGCGGCATCGTCCATTTCCCAGCCGAAGAAGCTGTGCTGGTCGCTGTAGTCGTCGTTAGGCTTCAGGACCAACTTGTCGCGGTTCTGGGCGATGAACTCCGGCAGATCGACGGTCTCGTCGCGATAGGTCGTCTTGGTGGCGGTCACCAGCCGGGTCCAGGGCACGTGATCGTGAATGGCCTTGCGTTCGTCGTTGGGGAATTTGGCCGTCAACGCTTCGTCGGTCAGCAGTCCGAACATGGCTTTCTTGTGCGCCAGCTCGGAACGGAAACTGTTCACCACGCAAACGGTGCGCTCGCGGTACGCCCGCACCAGCGGATGAGTCAGGTCGAACCGCATCAGGAACTCTTGTATGCTGATGCGGCGGTAGATCAGGTCGATCTCGAAAGGGCCTTTGCGCAACACCTTGTTGCGGTACTCCAACTGATCCGGCGAGACAATTTCGACCGCGTAGCCTTCCTCGCGGAAGAAATCGCGAAACAACTGGAACTCGCTTTGTCCGGAGTGATAAGCCGGCCGGAATTCCAGAATGGCGATGTTTGGCTTCTTGTGGCCGCCGAACTGTTTGTAGGCCTTGAGCAGCGCGCCCAACAGGTTTTTCTTGCCACCGACGCGGCTCAGATGGTAGCGCTTGCGGAATTCCTTGACGGGCGGCGAATCGTAGAACAGATCGGCCAGCACCTCGGTGTAAGCCGAGCCGCTGGGCGAGTCGGCATTGTACTGCACCACGTGGAGCGTTCCGTTGGTAAGGTGCGAATCCAGGCGCGAGGCGACTTCCGGCACCTGGTAACCGGGATCGATGGCGGCCAGCATTTTCTCGGCCGGCAGCAGTTCCATGCGGGCCAGCAGGCTGGGGCTGTCGAGCACCATACGCTGCATGCGGTCGATAGCGCTGATGAGGGCCTCGCCCGTTTTCACTAGACCGTCGTACTGGCGGCGGGTGATGAAATTGGGGCGCAGAAACGGGCAGATCAGGCGTCCGCCGGCGGAGAGGTGTTCCTCTTCCATGCGCTTGTGGAGATCGTCCACCCAGGCGAGGTCACGGCAGGGGCCGTTCTCTAGCAGCCTGTTGTACCGGGATATGGCGTCGTCTAACTGGGACATTCGCAACCGTGAAAATGATCTATAATCAGTATCGCACAGGGTGTGCCCCAAGTATAGCTGTAACCCTACTGAAATCCTTGTAAGCCTTTGTGTTTCAGGTAGTTATAGATATTTTTGGGGGCTTTTCCGTGCTCTGTTTACGCCTGGTTGCCGACTGCCCAAATGCGGAAATTGCGCATGCTGGCGGATTTAATGCGGGTCGCGCGGCGCTTCGGGCGGTAGTGTAGAGGATATGAAGCTGTTGCTTTCCGCCGTGCTGGCCGCTGGCGCCGCATGCGCGCAGACGTTCTCCGCGTCACCGTTGCTGGACCAAGCCGTGGAGCAGGCCATCCGCGAGGATCGCATTCCAGGCGCTGTCCTGCTGATCGGGCACCAGGGCCAGATCGTCCATCGCAAGGCCTATGGCAAGCGCGCGTTGGTTCCGGCCCCCGAGCCGATGACCGTGGACACCATCTTCGACTTGGCCTCGCTGACCAAAGTGGTGGCGACCACTTCGTCCCTGATGAAACTGTTCGAGGAGGGCAAGTTCCGTCTGAACGATCGCGTCACGCAATATCTGCCGGAATTCCAGGAAGGCAAAAGCCCCATCACCATCCGCAACCTGTTCACACACTTTTCGGGCATGCCCGAGGACCTGGTGTTGAACCCACCGTGGAGCGGCCATCAGACCGGCATCCACAAAGCCCTGATCGAGGCCCCCAAGACGCCGCCCGGCATGCACTTTGTCTACAGCGACATAAATTTCATCCTGCTGGGCGAGTTGGTCGAGCGGCTCAGCGGGCAGACGCTCTCCGACTATGCGCGCGAACATGTCTTCCTGCCGCTGGGCATGCGGGAGACCATGTTTCAGCCGCCGGCGTCGCTGATCCCGCGCATCGCGCCGACCGAACGCGATGGCGCGAACGGCCGGCCGCTGCGAGGGGTGGTGCACGACGAAACGTCGCGCTATATGGGCGGCGTGGCGGGGCACGCGGGACTGTTTTCCACGGCGGACGATCTGGCGCGCTTCTGCGAAATGATGCTGCACCAGGGCGAGTTTGACGGCACGCGCCTGTTCAGCACGCTCACGGTGGAGAAGTTCACCACGCCGCAGAGCCCCGCGGATCAACCTGTGCTGCGCGGCCTCGGCTGGGATATCGACTCGCCGTTCTCCGGCAATCGTGGCGACTTGTTCCCGATCGGCTCCTATGGCCACACCGGGTTTACGGGCACTTCGATATGGATCGATCCCGTCAGCGACACCTACGTGATCCTGCTGGCCAACAGCGTGCACCCGTTCCGCAGGCCGGCCATTACCAGCTTGCGCGGCCGGATCGCGACCATCGCGGCGGCGGCGCTCGGCGTGGACGCGCCTGGCGTGGCCCTCACCGGGTACAACGAAACCATCACCGGAGCGGGGCTCGCGCGCGAGGTCGAGCGCAACGCTGCGACGCTGACCGGGCTGGACGTGCTGGCCGCCGAGGGATTCCAGACGCTGCACGGGAAGCGCATCGGGCTGATCACGAACCCCACCGGCGTGGACCACGCAGGGCGGCGCAATATCGACGTCATGCGGGCCGGCGGGGTAGACCTGGTGGCGCTGTTTTCGCCGGAGCACGGATTCGCCGGAGCGGCGGACCAGGCGGAGGTGGGCGACGCGACCGATCCGTCCACCGGCCTGAAGGTTTTCAGCCTGTACGGGAAAACGCTGCGGCCCACGCCGGAGATGCTGCGCGGGCTCGACGCGCTGGTGTTCGATATCCAGGACGTGGGCGCGCGGTTCTACACCTACGCGACCACCATGGCCTACGCCATGGAAGCGGCCGCCAAAGCAGGAATTGCGTTTTACGTTTTGGACCGGCCGAACCCGATCACGGGCGTTCACGTGGAAGGGCCGCTGCTCGACCGCGATGCGCTTTCGTTCCTGAGCTATTTTCCGCTGCCGCTGCGCCACGGCATGACCATGGGCGAACTGGCGAAGCTGTTCAACGGCGAAAACCATATCGGCGCGAACCTGACGGTAGTCCCGATGAAGGACTGGCAGCGCGGCGACTGGTTTGACGCGAGCGATCTGCCGTGGGTCAATCCGTCGCCGAATATGCGGAGTTTGAACGCGGCGCTACTCTATCCCGGCGTGGCCATGCTCGAATTCTCGAAAGATTATTCGGTGGGCCGCGGCACCGACGCGCCTTTCGAGCAGATCGGCGCGGACTTCATCCGCGGACCGGAACTGGCGGCGTATTTGAACCGGCGGCGGATTCCGGGAGTCCGCGTGTACGCCACGCGGCTCCAGGCCGTGGAAGGTGTGCGCTTCGTAATCACTAATCGGGACGATGTCGATTCCGCGCGGCTGGGATTGGAGATTGCGGCGGCGCTGCAGAAGCTGTATCCGGGGAAGATGGATTTCGAGGCCAACAAGAAGCTGATCGGGAGCGCCGAGGTGATCCGCGCGCTCGCGGCGGGGGAGGATCCGCGGGATATTCAGCAGAAGATGGCGGATGGCGTGGCGGCGTTTGTTAAGGTGCGGGAGAAGTATTTGATATATCGGTAGTGGGGATGGGCTGGCCGCGTTCTCGTGTGGGGCAGGCAATTTTGCCTGCGGACGCGCTTTCCAGCGCGTCCAAGCCGGCTGAAAAGCCGGCTTGCAGCCAAGATTGGCTGCCCCACAAGATGAGACACTTATCTCACAAGAGCCCTACCCCACAATCTCTACCTTGTACTCCTCGATCACCGGGTTCGCCAGCACCTCGTGCGCGATGGTTTCCACATCCTTCTGCGCCTGCTCCCGGGTCATCCCGTCCGCGATGGCGATGTCGAAAAACTTGCCCTGGCGCACGTCGGCGATGGCGGTGTGTCCCAATCCGGCGAGCGCGGCGCGAACGGCCTGGCCTTGCGGGTCGAGCACAGTGGTTTTCAGCGAGACATATACGCGAGCTTTCATGAGACCTTGATTATACGCGGATTAAACGCGGAAGCGCGCGACGGCGTCCCAGTCCACGTCGATGCCCAAGCCCGGCTCCTGCGGAATTTCGAGGTATCCGTCCTTCGCGCGCAGCTTCTGCCGCGTGACGGACTCGCGCAGGTTGGTCTCCTCTTCGGCCACAAACTCGCAGATCAGCGCATTGGGGATGGAGTTGAGCCAATGCAGCGCGGCCGTCACATTAATGTAGGTCGTGAAGCCGTGGTTGGCGATAGGCAAGCCGCGATCCCAGGCCAGCGCCGCAATCTTCATGGCCTCGGTGAAGCCGCCGCAGCGCGTCAGGTCCACCTGGACCACGTCGATGCGGCCACGATCCATCAGCTCGATGAACGACAGCCGGCCGCTCTCTTCCTCGCCCGCCGCGATGCGCACATCGGTGGCTTCGGCGAGCTTTCGATAGCCATCGTAATCGTCGGGCCGCAGCGGTTCTTCCAGCCAGTAGATGCCGTACTCGGAAAACGCGCGCGCCCGCTGCAAGGCCGTCTTCGAGTCCCACACCAGGCCGGCGTCGATCATTAGGTCCGGGCCGTCGCCCAAGCCTTTGCGCGCCTCGCGCACCAGGGCAATGTCGGTCTTCTCATCCAGGCCCATGGGGTCCCAGCCGAACTTCACCGCGGTGAATCCCTGGTCGCGGTAACGCCGCGCCAGTTCGCCGGTTTTCTCCGGCGTAGCGCCAAACAACGAGCTGGCATAGCAGCGCATCTTGCCGTGGAACCCGCCGCCCAGCAGCTTCCACACGGGCAGACCCAGGGCCTTGCCTTTGATATCCCACAGCGCCATGTCGATGCCGCTCATGGCGTGCAGGCCCACGCCGCGACGTCCGCCGTAGATATTGGCGCGGTACATTTTGTGCCAGAGCCGCTCGGTTTCGAAGGGATCTTCGCCCATCACCACCTGCGCCAGACCGCATGCCGTGGTGTGCGAGAACGGGCCTTCAATCGCCCCTTTGACGGCCATCGGGTTGGAATCGACTTCGCCGATTCCGGTGATACCGGCGTCGGTCTCCACGCGCACGATCAGCGCATCCTGGCCGCTGTCGCACAGGAAGCGGACGTCGGGCTGGCGGAGATAGATGGCCTCTACGCGGGTGATCTTCATACGGCTGCGGGCTCGTTGTGGCGCGGCTGGCGCCGGGAGAGGAGCAACAGAATGCCGGCCGCCAGCGGAGGCAGCGGCATCATGGCGAACAGCAGCAGGAACGCACCGAGATGAAAGTGGCGCGCCCACCCCGGAGCGAACATGACGATGGCCGCGATTCCTTCGGCGAGGAATAGGGCTGCGCCGATGGCCGGCCATTTCCAGGCAAGCGCCACGGCTCCGAACATGACTACCAGGAAGAGAATCGCTTGAGTGAACTGCCTATCGCCGATGGCCTCGGCTGTTTCGAAGAACACCCACCAGCAGGCCCAGGCCGCACCCAGAGCCAGCGCCACGTACCGCAGTCGTTTGGCTGCCATATCGGACCTCGCCATCCATTATAAACAGGTCTGGCCGTGCCGGTGTCCGCACTCATCTTCGCGATGTACAATATACATCATGAAGCGAACACAACTTTACCTGGACGACGACCTTTGGAAGACGCTGCATATTCGCGCCGGCCAGTGCGGGCAGTCGGTTTCCGAATTGGTGCGGCGAGCATTGCGGGAAAAGTATCTGGGCGCCGGCAACCGCCGGGACGCCATGCAGGCGTTTGTTGGAATCCGGAAAGGCCGGCGCGATCTTCCCGATACTGAAACGTATGTGCGTGAACTGCGCAAGGGCGATAGGCTTGAGAGGCTCAAGGCTTGAAGGCCATTCTCATCGACTCCGACATCTTTATAGAGGTCTCACGCGGCCGGGACGCCGGCATCCTCGCTGACTGGAACACCTTGAGCGGCGCCGATGTATTGCTGTTGTGTTCCCCCGTTACGGTTGCCGAGATCTGGCATGGCGCGCGGGCGTCCGAGCATTCCGCTTTGAACGCGCTCTTCACCGCACTCACCTGTGTCCCGATTGACGCTGAGATTGGCCGCCGGGCCGGGGAGTACCTTCGCTTATACGCGAAGAGCCACGGTGTGGAGCTGGGCGACGCTCTGATTGCGGCGACTGCATCAATCCACGGATTAACTCTGTGGACGCGAAACAGGAAGCACTATCCGATGAGGGACGTCTCATTCTATTGAGACCGGCGGCCGCCGGCGCCAACCAGCGCCTTTATCGCGATCCAGCATTTCTCGGCGGCGGGGAGCGAGATGCGGCGGCTGAATACGTCGTAATTGCTGCGTTCGATGCGATCGAGCAAGCGCGAATAGATGGATATGAGCGCACCTAGCGACGCCCGGCTGCGGCGATGCACGAGGCCCAACAGCGGCTGCGATTCGTTGTAGTACTGGCGCGCGCGAGCGGTCTCGAAATCCATCAGATCGATGAATTCCGGGGTGCGCACGCCGGCGCGAATGTCGTCTTCCGTTACGTGAAAGCGGGCCAGATCTTCGGCGGGCAGGTAGATGCGGCCGCGCTCGGCGTCCTCGCGGATATCGCGCAGGATGTTGGTCAGTTGAAATGCGATGCCGCACTTCTCGGCCAGCGGCAGCGCATCGGGCGAGTCGAAGCCGAGGATATGAATGGTCGTCAGCCCGGCGGTGGAGGCCACCTGGTAGCAATAGCGGTAAAGCCGATCGAATGTCTCGAAGCGGCGGGGTTCCAGGTCGGACGCCACACCATCGATCATTTCGTGGAAATAGCGCGGCGGAATGCGGTAGCGACTCACCGTATCGTGGAATGCGGGCAGAACGGGATGGGCGCCGCAACGGCCCGCCAACGCGTCGTCGAGCGCCGCGCGCCACTGCTCGATGGCGGCCCGATTCGCGCCGGGTTCGTCGCTCAGATCGTCGCAATAGCGCATGAAGGCATACACGGCGCACATGGCATTGCGTTGCTCGCGCGAGAGCAGCACGAACGAGTAGTAGAAATTTCGGGCGCGCGTGCGGGCCACGCGGCGGCAGTGGGCGTAGGAGTCTGCGAGCGCGGTCATCACGCCGCCCGCGAGACCGCTACGCGCGCCAGCGAGCCGAGCAGCAGCCAGACGCGCTCCACTTTAGAGATGGCGGGCCGCCGCGAGAGCACGTCGTAATCCTGCTCCGCGATCTTGTCGAGCACGCGCAGACCGCCGCGGCTGAAGAGGTGGATATCGAGAGCGAGGCGCCGGTCAACCATAGCGGGAAGCGGCAGTCCCTCGTGGAACAACTCGCGGGCGCGGGCTACGATCTCGCGCATGACTTCGCGGAAGGCCGGCCCGGTGCGCCGCGCGTAGAGATCGTCGAGGGAGTAGCCGTGCCGCGCCAGCACTTCGAGTGGGATGTATACGCGATCCTTTTCCAGGTCGACCGCCACATCCTGCCAGAAGTTGGCGAGTTGCAGCGCGGTGCAGGTGGCGTCGGAGAGCCGCTGCCGCTCGGCATCGGAATAGCCGCAGAGGTAGAGCACCAGGCGGCCCACCGGGTTGGCGGAATAGCGGCAGTAGGCGTACACATCTTCCCACGACGCATAGCGCCTGACCGTCTGATCCTGTTCGAAGGCCCGGATCAGGTCGCCAAACGGCTCTTGCGGGATGGCGTGGCGGGCAACCGTGCCGCGCAAGGCTACGAACACGGGGTGAACCGCTTCGCCCGCATACATCGCCGCCAGTTGCTCGCGCCACCAGGCGAGCAGGCGCAGGCTCTCGGCCGGCGAGCCCATTTCGTCGCCCAGGTCGTCGGCCCAGCGGCAATAGGCGTACACGTTGTAGAAGTCTTGATGCAGGCGCTTGGGGAGCAGGAAGCTGACGACCTGGAAGTTTTCGTAGTGATGCGTGGCTAGCCAGCGGGTGTAGGCTTCGGCTTCGGCGATCGAGTAGCGGGTCGCCAGCGCGGCGGGGGAGCGCACGAAGTCTTTGGGGACAAGGCGGGCGGCCTGAGAGGCCGCCGCAGGCTGAGAGCCTGCCCCACTTGTCATCACGGAATGATGGCCGTTTTCAGGTGGCCGTTGTGACTCATCAGGTGTCGCATGACTTCCAGCAGATTCGCCAGCGGCTCCTCGCTGTTGACGAAGTCTTTGGATGTGATGTCGCCGCGGGTCACCAGGTCCAGCGCTTTGCGGATGTGCGCAGGCGTGTGATGGAAACTGGCCTTGCACGTGATTTCGGAGTAGTGCAGCAGGTTGGTATCGAACATCACGCGGCTCTCGTTGGGGCATCCGCCGAAGAAGTTCAGCGTACCGCCGCGGCGCACCATATCCAGCACCCAATGCCAGGTTTCCGGCTTGCCCACGGCTTCCACGGCAATGTCGGCTCCGCGGCCGCCGGTAAGGTTGCGCACGGCCTCCACGGTATTGATATGCTGATCGGCGCGCACCAGTTCGTGCGCCCCCATGGCTTCGGCGCGGTCCAGTTGCGTTCTGCGCCGGCCGATGGCGATCACGCGGCACCCATACAGGCTCGCCAGCTTCACGAACATCAGACCGATGGGGCCCAGGCCCAAAATGGCGATAGTGTCGCCCGGACGCGGCGACGTCTCTTCAAAGCCCTTCAACACGCAAGCCAGCGGCTCGATCAATGCGGCGTCGTGATAGCTGACGCCCTCCGGAATGCGGTAGGTGTTGCGCTCCACGATTCGCGACGGAATGCGTATGTACTCGGCATAAGCGCCATTATTGAACTGCAGATCCTCGCACAGGTTCTGCAAGCCGCGGCGGCAGAAGAAACACTGCTCGCAAGGCGCCGAATTGGCGGCCACCACCCGCTCGCCAACCTTGAAGGCCTCGACTCCCNNTGAACCAGGATGTCGCCATCATCGATCTTGGGAATGGACACCGGCTCTACCTGCAAGTGTTCCTTGCCATAGAGCACGGCGGCCATCATGTGCGTTTTCACTGTGTCCACCTCTGTGGCTGAACGATAATTTTCAACGATTCAGGACCGGGATGCAACGCCAAATCGAATCCTGAACGGATTTTAACAAGGGGCACCCGGTGGGAGATGAGTTCTTCGACGGGCAATGCCCCGCTGAAGACCAGTTCCGCCGAGTCCTTCTGCAAATCCACGGACGCGCTGTAACACCCGAACAAACTGCGCTCGCCCACGCAAATTGACGCGCCGGAAACCTCCACGCGCTCGGTTTCGGATGTTTGCGCAAACAACAGAATGCGCGCGCCCGGACGGGAGAGCCGGATGGCCTCGACCACAATACCGGGAACGGAAGCCGCCACAATCACCAGATCTGCGCCGCGTTGGTCCGTCAGCCGGCGGACCTCCGCGTCCACGTTGGTCTGGCGCGGGTCCCAGGCTTCCAATGCCCCGCAACGGCGGGAAAGCTGGCGGCGCGCCGCGATCGTGTCGGTGGTTACAACGGTTGCGCCGGTCCGCTGCAGCAGCATGGTGAACATCAGGCCGATGGGTCCCTGACCGATCACCACGGCCACTTCACCGGCTTGGGTCGCACACTGCACTACTGCCTTCAAACAAGTGTTCACCGGCTCGACGAAACTGGCGCGTTCGAATGAAACACCGTCCGGGATTTTTTCCACGCCGCTCTCGACGATCCAGTCCATAACCCGCACATACTGCGAGAAACCGCCTCCGGCCGGCTCGAATCCGGCAGTGACGCCGACCTTCTTGTAGACCGGGCACTGCGCGTAGAGTTTCCGGTGGCAATAGAAGCAGTTCTTGCAAGGAATGTGGTGAAAGACAACTACGCGATCGCCGGGCGCAAATCGAAGGGCATCGCTCGCAAGCCGCCGCCCTACGCGGACCACCACACCAGCCGTCTCATGTCCATAGATGCGCGGCGGGGCCAAAAGGTTGTATTCGATTTTCTTCAGATCGGTGTGGCAGATCCCGCAGGCCTCCACGCGCACCAGTATCTCGCCCGGTCCGATTTCCGGCGTGGGCACCTGTTCCACGGAGACGACACTCTGGCCTTTGTACACAGCCGCGTGCATAGTTGGCGGGATACTCCAGTCAGAATCGGCAACCGTCAATGAATTCTCCTAATGTGCGCGTGGCGATGCGGCAGTCACGGCGCAGCCGGAACAAATCCGGGAACGCCTTTCCCGGAGTTCGTAGTGCAGACGTTAAAAGCTTTATTGTACCGAAATGGCCGTCGGAAAGCAGAGCCTTGTTGAAATCGATGACAAAACTCTGGCTGGCCGTATCCGTGACGGATCGTACGCAAAACAGGGGGATGCCGTGCGCGGTCGCGGATTGGGCGACCCCGCCGGCTTCCATTTCCACGGCGGAAGCCCCGCCCGCCCGCAGGAGACGCTTTTCGGCGGCGGTTTGCGCCACATGATCGATGGATGCCAGCACGCCGGTCGCGTACCGGGCGGCCGCCTGGGGCAGGCGCGCATCGAACCGGCGGCCCGCGGCATCCACTGCCGCGGCCACGAAAACATCGCCGATTTCCAGCGCCGGATCCAGCGCTCCACAGAATCCCATACTCACGATCGCTTCCGGCTGGCACACCGGACAGGCTACCTCAACGGCCTTGCCCGCATGCGCCGCGCCCGCGCCGTTCGCCACCATCCAAAGCTGCCGGTCGCCGCATTCTCCGGACCGCGCCCAATAGAGCGGCCACGCCTGCTTCCGCACGCCGGAACAAAACGGCAACAGCCCGTCGAACTCGCGGGGTTCGGCGGCGACTAACAGTATCCGTTGGCCCGAAACCATTCTACAGCCCGGCGAAGCGCGCCTTCCGCGGGCCCCGGTGCGAACCCCAATTCTCGCGCGGCCTTGGCGTGCGAAACAAACATCTTCTTGCGCGCCATGCGGACGGCGTCGAGCGGCGCCCGCGGCGGCTTTCCGGTCACTCGCGCCCACGCGGTGGTGACCATCCCCGCGGCATAGGCGACCGCATAGGGCAACTGCACGGTGGGAGCCGGGCGCCCCGAGATGGCGGCCAGTACGCCGAGAATCTGCGCCAGCGTCAGGTTCTCCGATCCCAGAATATAACGTTCGCCGGTGCGGCCACGCTCGCAAGCCAGAAGTTGCCCCACGGCCACATCGCGCGCGTCCACCACGTTCAAGCCCGTGTCGATAAAGGCGGGCATGTCTCCCTTCAAAAAATCCAGAACGATCCTGCCGGTCGGAGTCGGCTTAATATCGTGATCCCCAACTGGGGCCGTAGGATTCACAATAATGACCGGCAGTCCGGAAGCCGCGGATTCCAGCGCGGCGCGCTCAGCCAGGAACTTGGAGCGCTTGTAAGCGCCCTTCATGTCATCGAGCGAAACGGGGCAATCTTCGTTGCCTTCCCCGCCCTGCGGCACTCCGATGCACCCCACCGTGCTGGTATACACCACGCGGTCCACACCGGCGTGGCGAGCCGCCTGCAGCACATTGCGCGTGCCATCCACGTTGGAGCGGTATAGCTCTCTCTCGTCGGCCGCCCAGAGCCGGTAATCGGCGGCCACGTGAAAGACCAAGCCGCATCCCGCGACTGCGCGTTCAATGGACGCGGGATCGCGCAGATCGCCGGCGACAGGCTCGGCATCCAACTCGCGAATCTTGCTCGACGGACGGACCAGCGCCCTCACCCTGTGTCCGCGCTCTACCAGGAGCCGGGCTACGTGCCAGCCCAGGAAGCCGGATGCGCCGGTGACCAGCGTCGGCTTCATAAGCTGTGGGGCGGGCAATCCTGCCCGCAGCCGGCTTTCAGCCGACTCTGGCCGCCTGAAAGGCGGCTGCGGCCAAGATTGGCCGCCCTCCAGGTCATTTGAGCGCCCAGGTTAGCATCTTGAAGCTGTCGGCGAGGCTGGCGGTCAGGCCCAGCGCCGCGGAAGGCTCGAAGCCGCAGTGCATCATGCAGTGCTCGCAGCGCGGGTCGTTACCCGGACCGTAGCTTTCCCAGGGCGTCTCGGTCATCAGCCCCTCGAAGGTTTTGTAGTGGCCGTCGGTGATCAGGTAGCACGGCCCTTTCCAGCCCTTGACGTTGTACGTCGGCGTGCCCCAGGCGGTACAGGGAAGTTCGCGAGCGCCCCGCAGATAATCCAGATAGAGCGGGGTCTGTTTGATATAGAACCTCTGCGCCAGCCGCTCGATGTCCTGGAACTTCTCGCGAATGTCGTCGCGGGTCATGAAGATTTCACGATCGTCAACCGCCGAATATCCGTAGGCCGGAGCCAGTTGGTGGCCGTCCAGATGGTATTGTTCCAGGTACTCGAAGAGCGCCTCGATCTCTTTCATGTCGGTTTCTTTGTAAATGGTGGTATTGGTACACACCATGAAACCGGCGGCTTTGGCCACTTTGATGCCCTCCATGGCTTCGCGAAAAACACCCTCGCGCTCCACGCAGATGTCGTGGGTTTTTTCCAGCCCGTCCAGGTGCACGTTAAAGAAGAAACGCTTGTCCGGCTTGAATTCGCGCAGGCGCTTGACGATGAACATGCCGTTGGTGCACAGGTAGATGTTCTTGTTGCGCGCCAGGATGCCGGCCACCAGTTCGCCGATTTGCGGATACATCATGGGCTCGCCCCCGCAGATGGAAACCATGGGCGCGCCGCATTCATCCACCGCGGCCAGGCATTCTTCGAGCGGCACCCGCTCGGTAATGGTGGATTCGTACTCGCGGATGCGGCCGCAACCCGTGCACGTCAGGTTGCAGGCGTGCAGCGGCTCCAGCATCATCACCAGCGGGAAGCGCTTGCGGATCATGGGATGCGGCTGGCGATTGGCCCGGCTGGCCGGAGCGCCGTGCAGGATGCGGAACGGGTTGGCCAGATCCGGCGCGGCGGACATGTCTTTCTGCCACTCCGGGCGCGGACGCATTCTGTTCTTGAAAATGTATCCGGCCATGCCGGCGGTCATGGAAAGGGGAAATCTCATAGGTTAGTCCAAGAGGCGGGCTGGGAGCCTGCCCCACAAAAATCGGATAGCGCGATTAGCGGGAAATACAGACGATAGTAGTGGTAGTTGAGATAGAAAACTTTGGGGAAGCCGGTGCCGGTGGCCAGTTCTTCGTCCCAGCCGCCATCGGGCCGCTGGGTATCCAGCAGGTATTCGATGCCGTGTTGCACGCTGAGGCTATTAGTGTCGCCGCCGGCGATCAGGCCCATCAAGGCCCACGCCGTTTGGGATGGCGTGCTTTCGGCCGGCACGAAGTAGCCTTGGTCGTAGCTGGAGCAACACTCGCCCCAGCCGCCGTCGGCGTTCTGAATGGAACGCAGCCATTCGCCGGCGCGCAGGACCGGGGCCTCGCGGTCGTCGTAGTGCGCGGCGCGCAATCCCCGCAGCGCGAAGCAGGTGCCGTAAATGTAGGCGACGCCCCAGCGGCCGTACCAGCTTCCATCGGGCTGCTGGTTGCGCAGTAGAAAATCGACGCCGCGCTTTACGGCCGGATGGGAGCTGGGCAGGGCGTGCGCGCCCAAAGCCTCCAGCACGCGGCCGGTGATATCGGGGCACGCCGGGTCGAGCATGGCGTTGTGGTCCGCGAATGGGACGGCGTTGAGGAACTCCCAGTTGTTGTCTACGTCGAAGGCCGCCCAGCCGCCATCGCTGCCCTGCATATCCAGAATCCAGTTGAGCGCGCGGCGATGACATGCCTTTTGAGCCGCCGCGTCCGTCGCTTCCGCACGGCTCAGCGCCAGCAGGATCATGGCCGTGTCGTCGATATCCGGGTAGTGATCGTTGCGGAAAAAGAATCCCCAGCCGGACGGCTCGGTTTTCGGACGCTTCACCGACCAGTCGCCAGAAACGCGGACTTCTTTGGAGAGGATCCAGTCCGCCGCTCGGCGGAGAGCGGGTGAGACGGCAGACGACAAAAAACGATCGTCTGTCCCACTGGCCTGGCCCACCGCGAATCCGGCGATACCCGTGTCCCAAATCGGAGAGAAGCACGGTTGGAACAGGAAGCGCTTGCCGTCGTCGATCATCAGCCGTTCGAACTGGTAGCGGGCCTCCTGGCTGGCGGGGTGATCGGCTGGATAGCCGAGTACATCCAGCGCCATGATGGCGTACATCATGGGAGGATAGATGGCGCCCAGGCCGTCGGAGTTCTCGCAGCGCGCGAGCATCCATTGCTCCGCCGCGCGCAGAGCCTTCCGCCGCAGCGCGCGCGAGCCGTGTTTTTCCCAGAACTTCAGGAAACGATCCGCGCCCAGGAAGAAATTGCACCATGAGAAGAAGCCCTCGCTGGGCTGGAATGCGAGGCTGACGCCGGGCTTGTAAAGCTCGTCCAGGTTGAAGCCGGCGGGTACTGGGCGGCGCGGGTTGCTGGAGTGTACAATCGCGAGCGAAACGACGATGGCGCGCGTCCAGGCCGACATCTGGTAGATGAAATTGCCCGGCAGAAACATGACCTCCGGCGGGATGGAGGGGCAGTACTGCCGCGGATACATGTCGAACAGGCTGAGGTTGATCTTGACGTAGCTGTTGGCCGCCTGAATGCCGCCGAGTTCCAGAATGCGCGCGCGCGCACGCGCCAGCCGCGCATCGTCGACCGCCAGGCCCGCCACCTTGAGCGCGAAGTAGGCTTTGACGGTGGCGCTGATCTCCGACGGCCCCTTGGCATAGATGTTGAAGCCGCCATCCGGCAGTTGCCGCTCCAGAATCGAGCGCACGGCTTTGTCCACCAGCGCGCGCGTGGGAGGATTCCAGACGCCAGCCTCCGGCGGATGCATCCAAAGCTGCAACAGAATGTAGTCGGACTCCAAAGTGGTGTCGGCGGTCAGATCGGCGCACCAATAGCCGCCCGAGTCCTGTAAGGCCAGGAGGCGTTCGGCCGCCAGGCGAACGGCCCGCGCCGCCGCCGAGGTCATCGTATCTTGTGCGTAAGCGGTAGATGTGCTCATCGTGCGGAAATCGTCGTCAAACCCGGAGCCGTCCGAGCCAACTCCGGTGGCAGGGAGAAGCGTACGTCTTCGTCGATCAACTCCACTTCTTCCAGCCGGTGAAAACCTCGATCCCGCAGGAATGCGACTAACTCCTCCACCAGATTCTCCGGCGCGGAGGCTCCCGCGGTGACCGCCACATTAAGAACGCCGTCCAGCCAGGCGCTATCGACTTCTTCGTAGTCGTTGACCAGGTAGGCGCGCACCCCAGCGTTGGCGCTCACCTCCACCAGCCGCTTCGAATTGGAGCTGTTCTGCGATCCCACCACCAGCAGCAGGTCGCAGTATTCGGCCACGCCTTTCACCGCCATCTGGCGGTTTTCGGTGGCGTAGCAGATGTCCTGGGCGGGCGGCCCCTCGATCAGCGGATATCTCTCTTTCAGACGTATGATGATGTGGCGCGTTTCATCCAGGCTGAGCGTAGTTTGGGTGAGGTAACGCACGCGCGCGGGGTCGGGCAGCTCCAGACGGTCTACGTCATCTACGGTTTCGACCAGATAGCTGGAGTCGGGCGCCTCTCCCAGAGTTCCGATGACTTCGTCGTGATGGCTGTGACCGATCAGTACGATGCTGTAGCCGTCGCGCGCGAAGCGCGCCGCTTCCAGGTGGACTTTGGTCACCAGCGGACAAGTGGCGTCGATGATTTCCAGGCGCCGTGCCGCGGCTTCGCGCCGCACTTCCGGGGCCACGCCATGCGCGCTGAATATGGCTCGCGCGCCCGCGGGCACCTCGGCGATTTCCTCCACGAAGATGGCGCCCGCCTGGCGCAACTCGTCCACAACGTGCTTGTTGTGCACGATTTCCTTGCGCACGTAGACCGGGGGACCGTAGAGATCGAGCGCGATCTTGACGACGTCGATGGCCCGCACCACGCCCGCGCAGAAGCCGCGCGGCTTCAGCAGATACACCTTCTTTTCCGAGCCGGGATTGGCGGCTATGGGTTTTAATGTCATGTTAACGGTCGGGCGCTCTGAATCCTTCGATTATAACAGGAGCGGTCCAGGTGCAAGCGGGGCCGCTGGTGACCGGGTGCTTACCCGGTTTGGGGATTCCTGACCGACAAAGACCGCTCCCTGACGGTCGCGGCTCGGTAAGCCCTGCGAAATCAGCGCGGCTATTCGAAAATCAACGCGGCTATTACCGAGCCGCGACCGTAAGGGAGCGGTTTCCCCAAAACCGTTAAGCACCCTCGCGGGTCTGGAGACCCCGGCCCAGAGGGCACCCCGGGTTATGCTGGAGTGAACCCGCCATGACCGACGCACAACCTTCTCCGGGCGTTATCGTCCAAATCAACGTCTCACTCGGCGGCATTCCCAAGCGGCCGATCGCGGCGGGCATGATCGCTCCGCTGGGTCTGGTGGGCGATGCCTGCGCCCACCCGCAGATCCACGGCGGCCCGCGCCAGGCGGTGCTGCTGATCGCCGCGGAAACCGTCGACGAATTGAAAGCCCGCGGCTATCCGGTTTTTTACGGCGCGCTGGGCGAGAACCTCACCACGCGCGGGTTGGACCGCCGTCAATTGCGCATCGGCCACCAGGTGCGCGCAGGCGCGGCCGTGCTGGAGATCACCAAGGTCCGCGGCCCGTGCGCGGCGCTGGACGTCTATGGTCCGGCCATCAAGGAGGAGATTTACGACCCGCAGGTGAAGGCCGGCGACGCAACTTCAGCGCGCTGGGGAATGAGCGGCTTTTATGCGCGCGTCATCGAGCCGGGCCCGGTGCATCCGGACGATGCGGTCGTGATCCTCTCGGCGCTGTGCTGAGATGGCTGTTTAATCTGGCTATACTGAAGCCGATGGATGTCGGTATTGCGGATGCCAAGAATCGCCCGACTCAGCTTGTGCGCGCCGTCGAGGAAGGTGAATCCATTGTCATTACGCGCAACGGCAAACCCGTCGCGCAACTTGTTCCACCGCCGCCCAAGCGGCGAAAGGTACGCTTTGGTATGCGGGACCGCATTAAGCTCTTGCCGGGATGGGACGCTCCGGTGGATCTCGATCGCTTCCTTGAGGGCGAAATCTGAACGGCTACCGCCGGAGCGCCTTTCGCGAGGCGTCCGGGCCGTCTCGTATTGGGAAGTAATACTGGACAAATGATATCCAGCACATGTGGCACAGACGATCGTTTTATGTCGTCTGCGTTTGCCGATATGCAACAGGGCAGGCCACCAAAACCGATGGCCTGCCCCACGCGCCGGCAGTCGGATTGTCCAGTTAATTCATGGACACTAGACCTAGCGGTCGCCAACGAGCTGAATTTCACTCGCCTCCCATCGCTTGCGCGTAATCCGGTGATCGCCATGGGTCCACCAGCTATAATCTGGGTGGGGGCCCCGTCCGCCCGCTAGCATGCAGCACTTGTTGGAAGCTGTCGAATTTCGCAATCCATCCCGCGCGCGCGAAGATATTGCGCGCTTGGGCGGCGGCATTCCCGAACGCATCATGGCGCGGATCCAGTCGCTGCTCGCGTCCGTCCCCGATCCCGACGAAGCGCTGCATTTCCTGGAGCGGCTGCGCCAGGATTGCCCCGCTGCGTTCAACCGCATCGCCAGTTCTCCGGCCGTTCTGCGCTCGCTCATCACCGCATTCTCCTACAGCAGATTCCTGTCCGAAGCCGTGCTGCAGCATCCCGAATGGCTGTCGCAGGCTGCCGATCCGGGCGATCTTCACCGCATGCTGGCGCCCGAGGAATTCGCGGAGCGCTTGCAGCAGTTCCGCGCCGCCGAAGGCGCCGATGAGCCGGCGGTGACCTTGGCGCGTTTCCGGCGGCGGCAGTCGCTACGCATTCTGCTGCGCGACGTGCTGGGACTCGCCGCGCTGGCGGACATTACCGGCGAGTTGTCCAACCTGGCCGACGCTATCCTGGACTTCGCCTATCGCCAGATTCGCGGGCAACTGACGGCGCGTTATGGCGAGCCGCTGTTTGAAGCGCCCGACGGCCAGCGCCGCGCCTGCGGCTTTGCCGTGATCGCGCTGGGCAAGCTCGGCGGCCAGGAGCTGAACTACAGTTCGGATGTCGACCTGATGTTCGTGTATTCGGCCAACGGCGAGACGCCCGGGCCCGCCGCCATCAGCAACAAGGAATTCTTCAAGAAGGTGGCTAATCAGTACACCGAGTTGCTTTCGACGTACACGGCGGATGGCTCGTGCTACCGCGTGGATCTGCGCCTGCGGCCCGACGGCCGCCTGGGCGAAGTCTGCATTTCGCTCGATGGCGCCAAACGCTATTACCAGGAGCGCGCGCGCGACTGGGAAAAGCAGATGCTGATCAAGGCGCGGGTGTGCGCCGGGGACCTGGCCTTGGGCCGCGAGCTTTTGGAATTCGTCGAGCCGCTGATCTATTCGACGACGCTGGATTTCCGGGCGGTGGAAGCGGTCTCCGAAGCGCGCGAGCGCATCAGCGAGAAACTGGCCGCCAAGCGCGCGCACGCCGGATTGGATATCAAACTGACGCCGGGCGGCATCCGCGATATCGAGTTCCTGGTGCAATGCCTGCAACGCCTGCACGGCGGGCGCGAGCTTTGGGTGCGGCATGGCGGCACGCTGTTTGCGCTCTCGCGCGTACACGACAAGGGGCTGCTCTCCGCCAGCGAGTACGCGCGCCTGGCTTCGGCTTACGAGTTCCTGCGCCACCTCGAGCACCGGCTGCAGTTCTACGACGACCGGCAGACTCACACCTTGCCCACCAACACCGACGAACTGGAGGTGCTGGCGCGCAAGATGCCCGCCGAATCGGGCGAGCCGCTCACCGCGGAATCGCTGCAAGTGCGGCTGGAGGAGCACCTGGGCAACGTGCGGGAGATGTATGCCCGCGTGATCCAGGCGCGCAAGCCCATGTATTACATTCCGCTGGATGGCGACGCGGACGATCGCTGGCAGCCGCTCGATGTGGACCTCCGGCCGCTGGCGCCGAGCAATCTCACGCGCTATCTGGTCGAGCGCGCCCCGCAACTGTCAGCCGCGCTGGCGCGCGCGAAACTGAATCGCGGCCGGGAACGTTTCGAAGTTTTTCTGGAAAAAATGTGCGACGATTCCGAATGGCTCGCGCGCCTGGAAGGGAATTCCAAGCTGGTGGAGCGCGTGGCGGATATCTTCGAACACAGCCAGTACTTCGGCGATCAGCTCCTGCGGCATCCGGAGATGCTGGCCGGCCTGGACTCGGCCCCCCTACCACCGGAGGAAGCCCCCCAGGAAGCGATCGCCGACAGCGCGGGGCTGCGCAGCTATTTCCGCCGCCACATGTTTCGCATCCAGAGCGATAGCATGCTGGGCCCGGCCCCCATCTTCGAAACCCTCGAGCGCACCTCGGATCTGGCCGACGACGCGATCGCGGCGGCCTACCGCATCGCGCTCGAGGAAGCGCCGCCGCCGGCCAATGCGCAGTATGTGCCCGCGCGGCAGATGATGGTGGTCTCGTTGGGACGGCTGGGCATGCGCGAGTTCGACCTGGCTTCCGACGCCGACTTGGTCTTCGTCATCCCCGACGAGGACGCCGCCGAACTGGTGTTCTGGACCGCCGTGGCGGAGCGCATGATCACCGTCATCAGCGCGTATACGGGCGATGGCGTGATGTTCACCGTGGACACGCGCCTGCGTCCCGATGGCCGCGAGGGAGCGCTGGTGCAACCCGAAGCGACCTATCGCGAGTACTTCGCGAAGCACGCGGAGGCCTGGGAGGGAATTGCGTACATGAAGTCGCGCGCGGTGGCCGGGAACCTGGAGCACGCCACGGAGTTTCTGCACAAATTGCAGGAGATCGATTGGCGGCGCTACGGACAAAGCGGCCGGTCGCGCAAAGAACTGGCGCAAATGCGCGCGCGGCTGGAGAAGGAGCAGGGATCGCGCAATCCGCTGAAGGCGGCCGTGGGCGGCTTCTACGATATCGACTTCGCTCTGATGTATCTCCGGCTGCGCGGCGCCGGGATATTCTATAAGGTGCTGAACACGCCCGCGCGCATCGACGTCGTCGAGCAGATGGGGCACCTGGAGCGCGAGGATGCGGACTTTTTGCGCGACGCCGCAGTGTTCTACCGCGCCATCGATCACGGGCTGCGCGTTTCGAGCGGCTACGCGGGAGGCCATCTGCCCACGTCGCCGTCCCAGTCCGAAATGCTGGCGGAACTGGTGCGACGGTGGACCCCCGATCAATTGCACGATCAAAGGCTGGATCTGAAGCTGGGCGAGATCCGGCAGAAGACGCGGGAATTCTTCAACCGCGTCTTCGGAGTTTAACGTGGCACGTGGGGCAGGCTCTCAGCCTGCGGCGGCCTCTGAGGCCGCCCCGCCGAATTTATTCAGAGCCACTCTGTCATGACTCATCCCCGCATCCGCCGCGCGTTCCATTTGATCGCCGCGCCCGCCATCGTCGCGCTGGTCGTCGCATTCTATTTCCGTGTGGTCTCGGTAAACAACACCACGGTAGCCCTGACGCTGCTGCTCGTCATTTTCGCGATTTCGGCTGCGTGGGGGCTGCTGGAGGCGACCATCGCTTCGCTCGCCGCCGTGCTCGGATTCAATTACTACTTCCTTCCACCGGTTGGATCGTTCGAGGTCGACGACCCCCAGAACTGGGTGGCGCTCACCGCGTTCCTGGTTACTTCCGTGATGGCCAACCAACTCTCGGCCCGGGCCAAGCGCCGCACCCAGGAGGCGGTCGACCGCCGCCGCGAAGTCGAAGGGCTGTATGCGCTGAGCCAGAGCCTGTTGCTCAGCGGCAGTGCGCGCACCGCCAGCCAGGATCTGGTCAGCCGGGTAGTGAAAATCCTGGGTGTGACCACCGCCGCCTTCCACGCCAAGTCGGCTCACGAAACGTTTCGCTGGGGGCCGGACGATCCGCTGATCTCCGACGACCAACTGCTAGCGGACCGGGATGAAGCGCTCATCGATCGCGGCCGGGGTTTGGCCATCGTGCCCGTCCGCCTGGGTGGGCAGGGGTTGGGCAATCTGGGGCTGACCGGAGTCTTGCCTTCCGACGCGGTGCTGAATGCGGTGGCCTACTTGGTGGCTATCGGTATCGAACGGGCGCGTACGCTGGAGGAAGCCGGCCGTGCCGAAGCGGCGCGCCAGAGCGAAGTGCTGAAATCCGCGCTGCTGGACGCGCTGGCGCACGATTTCAAGACGCCCCTGACTTCCATCAAGGCCGCCGTCACCAGCCTGCTGGGCCAACCCCGCGCGGATGCGGAGCGCGAGTTGATGACCATCATCAACGAAGAGGCCGACCGCCTGAACCACTTGGTGGCCGAAGTGCTGGAGATGGTGCGCATCGAAGCAGGCAAGCTGCATCTGGAGAAGCGCCCGCAGGATGTCAGCGAGATTATCGGCGCCACGCTGGCCGAGCTCAAATCCGTACTGCACGACCGGCCCATGGACATCCGGATGCAAGATGCGCTGCCCGCGGCGGATGCCGATTTCGATTTCGTGCAGCAGGTTTTGAGACAGCTTCTGGACAACGCGCTGAAGTATTCGCCGCCCGGATCGCCGCTGACGATATCGGCGCGGGCAGGCGAAGGCCGCATCGTCATCAGTGTGGCCGATCGCGGCAGCGGCATCGACGAGCAGGAGCAAATCCGCGTCTTCGACAAATTCTTCCGCGCCCGCGAGCATCGCTTCCGTGTGCCGGGCACCGGCATGGGCCTGGCCATTGCCAAAGGCATCGTGGAAGCGCACGGCGGAAGGATCTGGGTAACCAGCGAGCCGGGGCAAGGCTCCGTATTCAGTTTCTCGCTGCCCGTGCATCGTGGTGAAATGGTCTCGTGAGCGCAGGAAAGATTCTGGTGGTGGACGACGACCCGCAGATCCGCCGTGTGATGCGGGCGACGCTGGTTGGGCACAAATACGAAGTCATCGAGGCGCGCAACGGCGAGGATGCCCTGACCCGAATCTCCGACGAGATGCCGGACCTGGTGCTGCTGGACATGAACATGCCCGGCATGGGCGGCTTGGAAACATGCCAGCACCTGCGCTCCGGATCGGAAGTGCCGGTGATTATTCTTTCCGTGCGCAACAGCGAGAAAGACAAGGTGGCTGCGCTCGATGCCGGCGCCGACGATTACATCACCAAGCCTTTTGGCATGGAAGAGCTGCTGGCGCGCATCCGGGCGGCGCTGCGGCGCGCGCCCACTTCGCCGGAAAGCGGGCCGCACTCGGTAGCCACAGCGGACCTGGAAATCGACTTCGATACGCGGCGCATCCACGTCAAGGGAAAAGAGACGCGACTCACGCCCAAGGAGTTCGACCTGCTGCGCTATCTTGTTTCGCAGGCCGGCAAGCCCGTGCCACACCGCGAGTTGCTGCAAGCCGTGTGGGGTCCGGACTATGGCGATGAGCCGGAGTATCTGCGCGTGTTTATCAATCAGTTGCGCAAGAAGATCGAGCCGAACCCCGCTAAGCCTAAGTACATCCTGACGGAGCCGTGGGTAGGCTATCGTTTCGCGGCAGGCGGCAACTAGCCCAGATTCCGATCCCGTTTACGACTTCCTTACCGCCGACTTATGCCTTATTTATAGGCGGCAGAATACAATAGTCATCAGCCCTTCATGTCAAGATGGTTGCCCCTGGTGCTGTTGCTTATCGGTCTCCCGCACAAGGCTGCCGGCCAGATTCGGGCAGACTCACGCCTGGTGCTGGTACCGGTGTCGGTCACCGATCGCAGGGGCGCCACGGTGAACGGGCTCGACCGCTCTAACTTCACCGTCTTCGAAGACAAAGCGCCGCAGCCTATTGCGGCCTTCTGCGCCGAGGATGCGGCAACCTCGGTTGGGCTCATCTTCGATACCAGCGGAAGCATGCGCGACAAGCTGGGGGTCGCCAAAACTGCGCTCCGCACGTTTGCCGGCAACGCCAATTCCGCGGACGAAGCATTTCTGTTTACAGTCTCCACCCGGCCGGACGTTTCTTCCGCTTTTACTTCGGATCTGGGCGCACTTGTCGAAACGGCTCACCTGCTGACCGCCAGTGGCGATACGGCGTTGATCGATACCATTTACGCCGGCCTCGAGCGCATGCGATCCGCCTCCAACCCGCGCCGTGCGCTCTTGATCCTGTCCGATGGAATGGACAACCACAGCCGTAAATCCAGGAGCGAACTGATGCGGCTGGCCATGGAAACCGATGTCCAGATCTACGCCATCCGCGTCGACTCTCGCGTGCGCACCAAGAAGGCCATCGAGCAGCAGGAGGAACAGCGCGGCCTCGCCTTCCTGCAGGACCTGGCGGAAAACACGGGCGGCCTGCACTTTACTATCTCCGATTGGGAAGATGCCGATAGGGTCGTCGCCAAGGCGGTCCTGTCGATGCGAAACCAATACCTGCTGGCCTACTATCCCGCGCAACCGGTTCAGCCGGGAAAGTGGCACCGAATCAGCGTGAAACTGAATGTGACTCACACCAATGTGTATGCCCGGAGCGGGTACTCGGAGTAACTAGTGGGGCAGGCCATCGTTTTTCGTGGCCTGCCGAGTTCGAGCACGCGGCGCAGACGACAAACAACGATCGTCAGCTTCAAGGCCGGACCAGTTGCCGGATACCCCAGACGAAGCGGGCCGCGAACGCCAGCAGTCCCAAGCCAAGCAGCCGCAGAAACAGCTTCTTACCCCAGTCACTCGAGCGCACGGCCGGAAAGATTCCGAAACTCTCGTTCACCAGGTTGCCGAAGCGAGCCGGCGCGATCAGGATAAACAGCCCCACGACCACCCATGCGCCCAGCATTACGAAATAGACCAGTACGGCGCCCAGCGCACGAATCATGGCCTACGGCCGATCCTGCAAGATCTCGATAGTTCCGCGGCCCATGCGCAGGAACACGCGCCGCTTGGGGGTCTGACTGGTGTAATCGAAGTGCGAACCCACCAGGAATTGGCTCAGACGGCTCAGACTTTTGCCCGTAAGATCCGAAGAAACGCTGCCCAATCTGGTCCTGGCGTCGATCGCGTAAGTGCCCGCGTCAGGCAGCATTACGATCATAGATCCAGTGTGGCTGCGCACGTCGAGGTCTCCCGTCACATCACTTATCCATACGTAGCCATTGTCATGGTGGACTACCAGCCGCGAGTCGCGCGGTACATGGATCCTGTACTCAACCGTAACGCTGCGCGAGGCCTTCGGCAGGAAGCGATGGCGGGCAGGACAGATGGTCGAAATCGTCAGCTCTTTATCGGAGCGCCGTTCGGCGGCCACGCGAACCTGCCCAAAAAGCTGCTCCGCGCTCTGCTGCTGGCTGGGTTCATAATAGCTGGCGGTCGACTTAGTAACGGTGATCTCAACCTCGGGGGCATCCCAGCCTTCCACCGTCAAGTAGCCGTACGAGTTATCGAGCCGGATGGTTCCTCCCGGCGCGAAGGGCACCCGTTCGGTGTTGGTTACTTCAAACGACTGCCTGGGTCCCTTCTCGTAGACTCCCTGCGCGCCGGAGAGCGCGTGTATCGTTCCAAGCGCGCACAGCCCGAGAGTAATTGGCATTCTATTGGTCATAGTGGCCCCAAGTCCCTGTTTCCGACCGCTTGACGAAGCTGCTCCAGGGCGGTCAAATAAGCCGCTACCGCTTGACGGTAGGCAAGCTGGGTGGCGCGATAGCTACGCTCGGCGTCGAGAAAGTCGAGCAGGGCCACGGCGCCGCGGTGGTAGGCGTACTCGCTGATGTCGCGGCTCTTTTGCGCGACTTCGAGATAACTGGACTTATAGAGTTGGGCTATGCGCCCGCTTTCCTGCATCCCCTCGTAGGCGTCTTTAACGTCGGTCAGTACCTGGCCGCCGGCTGCCTTCTGCTGCTCTTCGGCTTGCCGGATGGCAATGCGTGTCTGCGCAATATTGCCCTGGTTCCGGTCGAAAATCGCCAGCGGAATGCTGAACGACCAGGTGGCGCCGCTGATGCCGTTAGCGTGCGAGTAATTAGCGGAGATAGTGGGATCCTGCTTGCCATTCGCCTTAGCCAGCGAATACTGGCTGTTGGCGGCTGTAACGCCCAACACCGCCGCGCGCAGGTCCGGCCGGTTTTGCAATGCTTTCGCCTGCAATTCGTCGATAGTGACCGCCAGCGGCCTGTATTCGAACTCGCCAACAACGTCGTAATCGGCGGACACCGACTCATAACCTAATTGTTGCCGGAGATCCGACAGGGCCTGCACCCTGTTGACCAGCGCCTGTTCGACGTCAGTCTGAAACTGCACCAACTGGATCTTGATTTTCAGGTAATCGTTCTCGCTGATGCCGCCCCGCTTGTACTGAATTTCGCCGATGTCGACAGTCTTCTGAAAGCTCTTCAGATCCGTCTGGGCCAGTTCCAGAGTCGACTCCGCAAGCTGGGCATTGACGAAGAGAGAGCCTACCTGGAACGCAACGCCGCGTTCATTATCCGTTACCTGGGCGCGCGTCACGGCGGTGGCCGCCTTGGCTGCTTCCCAGCGGCGCGCCCGCTTGTGGCCGCGTTCGATAAGATAGCTCAACCCCATGTCGCCCTCGGTCGAGCCTTGGAGGTACGCGGAAACAGTCTCACCTTGGGGATGGGAGAACAGCGGCAGGTATTCCCAATCGGTAAAGAAAGCCGGGTTCGGGCGGAGGTTGGCGGTGATTTCCGCGGCCTGGTTCTGTTGGATGGTAGTCCGGGCGGCCAGCAGGGTGTGATTATGCGCCAGCGCGAGCCGGATGGCGTCGTCGAGCGTGATTTTGGCAGGTGGCGGCGCCGCCTGTCCGAATGCCGAACCCGCACACGATATCCAAGCCAGCACGGCGCAAACCGCGCAAGTTGCGCGTTTAGTGTTCAAAGGAATCCTCCGGTGTGGGTAGCACATCCTTATCGCCAGCGATCCAGACATAGAACGTGGGCAAAAGAACGATGCTCAGCAGTAGATCGGAAATCAGGCCGCCTACAATGACGATCGCGAAGGGCCTTTGCGAATCCGATCCAATGTCGTGCGATAGCGCCGCCGGCAGGAGTCCAAGGGTCGCCACCAGCATGGTCATCATAATGGGACGAAGTCTCAGGACCGCGCCATCGACCGCTGCATCCACGATCGAGTGGCCTCGCGCGCGGAGTTGGTTGATGTACTCGAGCATGATGACGCCGGTTTGTACCGATACGCCGAACAGCGCCAACATGCCAACGCCCGACGATACGCTGAGATAAGTTCCGGTAAGTACCAGCGCCAGGAAGCCGCCAACGCGCGCCAGACCCACGTTCAACAGAATGAGCATCGCCCACTTAAACGACCGAAACATGGTGTATAGAATGATGAAGATTACGAGAATGGTCAGCGGAACGATGACGGCCAGCCGCGCTTCGGCCCGTTTTTCGCTCTCGTATTCGCCCGACCAACCGATGGTGTAGCCCGGCGGCATCTTCACCTTCTGGCCAATTTGCTTGATCGCGTCTTCAACCGTGGTCCCCAGATCCCGGCCTCTCACGCTGAAGGTCACCGCCACGTAACGGCTATTGCCCTCCCGGTAGATGTCGTAGGCGCCATCCTTGACCTCGACTTTACACAACTGCGCCAGAGATACCCGCTCCCCGGAAGGAGAAAGCAGACGAACATTCTCAATGGTTCTCGCTGAGTTGCGGTATGGCGCCTGGTAACGCACCACCACGTCGTAGCGCTGCTCGCCGATCAGCACCTGACTCACGGCGTTGCCGCCCACAGCAGTTTGGACGGCGTCTTGTATATCCGCCACGTTGATTCCAAAGCGCGCCGCCTGGCGTCGATCGATCGTCAAATCGAGGTTGGGCTGGCCGAAGTCGCGTAACAGCTTCACGTCGCGCATGCCGGCGATGCCCGACATGACACTAGTGACTTCTTCGCCCTTCTTTTCGAGGAGCTTCAAGTCATCCCCGAAGATCTTGAGCGCCAGCGAACCTTTGGTGCCGGTGAGCGTCTCTCCGACGTTGTCTTCGATGGGCTGCGAGAAGTTCCAGATCGCGCCCGGATATTTCTCAACGGCGCGATTCATGGCGGCGATCAGTTCTTCTTTGCTTTTATGAAATACCGGACGCCACTGCTCGTGCGGCTTCAAGTCGACGAAATACTCGGTGTTGCCGAATCCCCCGGTGTCGGTTCCGTCATCGGGCCGGCCGACCTGCGACACGACCTTGCTCACTTCCGGGAAAGACGCGAAAACATAGCGCTCGTTAATAGTGAATTTTTCGGCCTCCGAAAGACTTGTGCTATTCGCAAGAGTGCCGCGCGCCCAGATAGCGCCTTCGTCCAGATGCGGCAAGAACTCCGCTCCGATGACGCCGCCAAAGCCCATGTAGATCGTCCCAGCCAGGGCGGCTATGCCGATCGCAGCCACAAACCACCGATGCTGAACGGCCCACCTCAGCCGCCGGCGGTACTGCTCCGTAAGAAATTCCATTACCAGATTGCGCCGTTCCCGAACTCCCTTGCGGAAAAACGTGGCTGCCAGCACGGGCGCGATCAGAATCGAAAACGTCATTGCGCCAAGAAGAGCGAAAACCACGGTCCAAGCCATGGGCCGGAATAACCGCCCCTCCACGCGTTGCAGCGTGAAGATCGGCATATAGGCGGTGATGATGATGGCGATGGCGTAAAAGACCGGCCGTTGCACCTCATGGCAAGCTTCACGAATCATCTCCGCCGTCGTTTTCGGAGTTCCCACGGCGGTTTGGCGGCTGCCCCTGCTCAGGTGGCGGATTATGTTCTCCACCATGACTACCGCTCCATCGACGACCATTCCGAAATCCAGCGCGCCCAGTGAGAGCAGGTTAGCCGGGATGTGGCTCATATCCAGCCAGATCGATGCAAACAACAGAGAGAACGGAATGGTCAGCGCGACGATGATCGCGGCGCGCGCATTGAGAAGAAACAGGAAAAGGATGACGCTGACCAGAATCATGCCTTCGGTCAGGTTATGCATCACAGTGTGCAAGGTGAAATGCAGAAGATCGCTGCGATCCAGCATGGGAACGACTTTCACGCCGGGAGGCAGAATGCCGTTATTGAGTTCGTCCACTTTCTTGTGAATGGCTTCCAGCGTCGGTTCCTCTTCCGCGCCTTTGCGTAGGAGCACTCCGCCCTGGATGACATCGGGCTCGTCAACGATGCGCCCATCCTCCAGGTGGTTGGCGCGCGCCATGTGGCCCAAGCGGATCTTAGGGCCTTGGGTCACTTCGGCGATGTCCTTCACCCGCAGGGCGGTTCCGGTCTGTGTCTTCAGGACAGTTTGTTCTATGTCGCGTACACCGCCGAAGAGTCCCAGCGCCCGGACGTTCATCTGCTGCATCCCGACTTCCACAAAGCTGCCGCCGGCATTGATGTTGTTATTGGAGATCTGCTGCTCCACCTGCCCGATGCTCAGTCCGTAGGAGACCAGCTTGCTGGGATCGATGCGCACCTGATACTCGCGGACCGTGCCTCCGAAGTCGGAAACGTCCACCACATTGGGCACGGATTTGAATTGCTTGAGCAGCACCCAGTCTTCGATAGACCGCAGTTCCATCAGGTCATAGCGGGGATTGGTGCTTCGCAGCGTGTACCAGTAGATTTGGCCCGTGGTGCTCCAATCCGTCCCGATTTGCGGTTGCAGGTTCTGTCCGGCAGGGAGATTGACTTGGGTGAGCCTTTCCAGCACCTTCTGCCGGTTCCAGTCGTTGACGGAACTGTCGTCGAAGATCATAATCACGAACGACAGACCGAAGATCGATTCGGAACGCAGAAAGGTCATGTGGGGCATGCCAGCCATCTGGATTTCGATCGGAATGGTGACCTGCTGTTCCACCTCTTCCGCGGAGCGCCCCGCCCATTGAGTAATGACCGTCACGTAGTTGTCGGCGATGTCGGGATACGCCTCCACCGGCAAGTTATGAAACGAGATGGCGCCCCAACCCAGCAATAATAGGGCAGTGGCCAACACTACGAACTTGTTGTTTAGCGCAAAGTCTACGAGACCGCGAATCATTGAAGTTTTCCCCGAGTCCGGACGTCCGGCTTACTGCGCGAGCACGTGGTCCAGTACAATCGCGTTGGTGACCACCTGTTGGCCTGGTGCGACGCCGGACTTGATTTCCTGCAAGCTCAGGTTGTCCGCCACGAGGTCGCCGCTGACCACCTCCACGCGGCGAAACTTATGGTCTGGCGCCGGAACGAACACAAAATCGCGATCGTGCATGCGCAGTACGGCGGACGCCGGGATTATGGTGTGCATCTCCGTAGTCTGACCGCGGAAGGTGGCCTTCACGAACATGCCCAGCCGCATGAATCCGGGATTCTGAACCTCGATGCGAACCTTGGCCGTCCGGATATTCGGGTCGAGGATGGCGCCGATGTTGCTGACCTTTCCCTTGAATACGCGATCCGGATATGCATTCAGGCTGATCTCCGCCGTATCGCCGAGCCGGACAGTGGCCAGATCGTTCTCGTAAACGTCGCAGACAATCCAGGTGGACGACAGGTCCGAGATAGTAAACGGGTACGGTGTATTGTAAGCCTGTACCAGCGATCCGGTGGTCGCTTGCTGGTCGGTAATGATCCCCGAAGTGGGTGCGAAGATATCCACCATGACAACCGGCTTGTCGGGATCGTTGCCCAGTAATCGGAGGTGCTCCGCCGCCGTATCCACCGCTATTTTGGCCTTGTCCTCCGTATCCTGCGCCACCTGCAGATCGTTCAGGGCGATTGCGCCGTGCTCATAAAGGTCTTTCGAGCGTTCGTACTGTGTCCGCGCGAGAATCTCATCCGCGACGGCCATCCGGTAAGTCGAATATCCCCCCGACACGTCATCGCTGCGAATGGTCATGAGCAACTGGCCTTTCTTTACCGTGTCCCCGAGGCGCGCGCGAATGGCCGTGATGCGGCCGGAGGCCAGCGAGACTACCGGGACGTTGCGGGTAATGTCCGGTGTGACCGAGCCGGTAACCACCAACTCGGAGCTGGCGGGACGCTTGACGGCCGCCGCCAGCGGAAACTGCTCCGGATGGTCCACGGCGAACAGCGTGATGTCCACATCGGGTGTGACTTTGGTGGGAGGGGGCGCTTCCGCGGCCTGGTCGGCCCGCGCTCCGTGACAGGCGGCCAGCGTCAACACTGATGCGATGGCGGCAACCAGACAACCAAATTTCAGATTCTTACTTTTCATAATTGAACTCGACACACTACAGGCGGCGCACCTGTTTCAGAGTAAGGCACGGCGCATAAGGACGGCATAAGGGCAGAATTAAAAATACGATCTGCCGCATAGAATCCGTCTATCGGACGGCGACGGACGGCGGGCCCGTTCAAGACGGTTCCCGGAAGCGATAGCCAAAGTGCAGTTCAGTGAGCAAGTACTCGGGAGCGGATGGGTCGGTTTCGAGCTTCTTCCGCAACTGATGCACGAAGGTGCGCAAGTATTCCAGTTCCTGGCCGTACTCCTCGCCCCAGACTGCGCGCAGTAGCTTCGAGTGGGCGATAGGTATCCCCGGGTGGCTCATCAGATAGTGCAGTAAGTCGAACTCTTTGGGCGTCAAACGCAGAACGGCGCCCGATTTACGCACCAGGCGGCGCTCCGGATCGACCTCGATCTCTCCGATGGAGATGGGCATGCGCGAGTCGAGCGCTGCGGTGGCGGAACGCCGGACCGCGGATCTCAAGCGCGCGGCCAGCTCCGGAATAGAGAAGGGCTTGGTAATGTAGTCGTCCGCGCCAGCGTCCAATGCCTCGATCTTGTCGGCCTCCCTGTCGCGAACCGTGAGCATCAGAATTTGACAGCGGGGAGCGTTTTTCCGGATTTCCCTGCATGCCTCGATTCCACCGATGCCGGGCATGTTGACATCCATCAGAATCGCATTGAACTGCCGGACAGCGACCGCCCGGACAGCCTGCTCCCCATTGGCTGACTCGGAGACTTCGAAGCCCAGGGCGTCTAAGGTCTTGCGCAGCACCCGCCGGAGATCGGGGTCGTCGTCGGTAACCAGAACGCTGCCATTTAAGGAAGACATGTCAGTGAGTGTGAGCGCCCGCCGCCGGGAGAGACATAGAGAAGGATGTGCCGTATCCCGCTTCGCCTTCAACCCAGACGCTTCCGCGATGAGATGCCACGATCTTCTTAACGATGGATAGCCCCAACCCGGTGCCGGCGGGGAGGTGCTGCGTTTCCGGCGCGCGATAGAATCGTTCGAAGACACGTTCGCGATCCTGTTGGGCGATCACGATACCTTTATTCCGGACGGTGAGGACCACGGCCGTCCCATTGGACGTGCAGGCGATCTCAATGGCCGAGCCGGGCTCGGAGTACTTGATGGCGTTGTCCACAAGTTGGGCAATGGACGTGAGGATCAGTTCCCGATCGGCGAGAATAGGCGCCTCCGGATCGGGCATGGAAACGACAAAGCGCTGCCGGTCCGTCTCTTGATCGAGTCTTCCGATAGCGTCACGGATCGGGCCCGAGAGCAGCAGAGGTTCACACTTGGGCTTGAAGTCGGTGCTATCCAGCATGCCGGCGCTGAGCAGCCGCGATGCCAGATGATCCAACGTGCGGGCTTGTTCGTCGATTACAGTGACCAGTTCGGTTTGCAGCTCGGTCAGGCCGCCCACAGCCAAGAGTCCGGAACTGGCCGTGCGAGCTACCGTCAGCGGTGTTTTGAATTGATGCGCCAGAGCGTCGAGCACCGCCGTCCGCAACTGCTCGGTCTGGCGCGCCGCCTCCGCGCGGGCCTCTCGCCGCAGGGCGCGCACGCGCTCCAATGACACCGCGCTCAGCGAAGCCAACGCCGTTGCCGCCAGCTTGGTCATATGCGTATCGTGCAGTGCCAGGCCGCCCACCGCCCGTGTACCCAAGCGAAGGACGCAGTACCACGTGCCGGTCTGTGGATCGAAGCTATCGGCCGCCAGGAAATACGCATCCCGCGTCTGCTGGCCGGCCCCCGCGGCCATCTCGCCGCTTTGATACGTGGTCCCCGAGAGAGCATCGAACAGCCGAACCGCCCTCAGACCGAATGTCTCCCGGATAAGCGCTGCAATGAGGTCCCCGGACTCCCCGCGATGATCCAGCAGCAGGATCCGCCGCGACGTTTCGTAGAGGCGTTCCATCTCGCGCCGCCGTGCGACGGCCTCGACGGCTTCGATGCGGGCGCGCAACGAAAGTCTGCTGATGACCAGCGCGGTAAACTCGAACGCACCCAGCGCGACCCAGTTCGCCGGACTATTCGCAAAGCTGAATATAGGGGGAACGAAGAAATAGTTCAAGCAAGCAGCCGCAGCCACCGAGACCACCGTTGCTTGCCAAAAACCGCCGTACACGGCCGCCAACACCACGATGACAAGGTGCAGGAATCCGGTGAACGCGAAAGTCTGTTCCAGGCGAAACGATCCCCAGGTACACACCGCCAAGCCGGCAAGAGCAAGGCCGCAAGGCAGTGCGGGTGCAAGCTTCCTACTCAGCTTCCGCGGCGCTCGGTTATAGGGGGTGGCGAATGAAAGAGCCATAGCCGTACGCCGTCACAGTTCCAGCTTGCCCATGAACTCCATTTCGCTCAAGTCGAAAGTTTGGGCGACAACAATCCGGCCGATTTGCGCCTCGAATCGGATCTGCCGGTCTTTCCTGGCGATTTCCGCGGACAAGGGAAACAGATAGACCACAACCAGGCCGCTGCCCCGCTGGAAGACCTCAACGCTGACCGGCTTCACATCCTTTTTCCCCTCGCGCTTCAAAGCGGCCAGGCTCTTCAGAGGCTTGCCCAACTCTTCGGGCTCGCCCTTGAAACCGGCGCCGGGAATGCCGTAGACGGCGATGCGATAGCCGTCGCCTTCCAACGTGGGAGGCTCGGCCTCGTGCGATTTCAACTCCGCGAGCTGAACCGGGAGAGCGCTCTCCCAAACCAGTTTCAACGTGATAGGCTGGGCAAGTGACCGGGCGCTGCGGTCATCGCCACCGGGGCCCGAGAAGACATTCGGCGACACCGTTGGTCCGCTGCCCTTGGGGTCCACCCCCTCATTGCCGACGCCGCGCGGTTGTCCCATTTGTCCGCCATCCCTCAGTTGGTCCTCAGTCAGACGGCGCGTGATGACGGCTCTATTCTCCTTCACCCAAGGCGACCGGGCGAGGATCTGCCTGGCATCCTCTTCGGTCCACTCGGCGGCCGGCTTGCTGCGCCAAGCCGGATCCGCGGCCATCAGGCCAGCCGCGGCTACGATCAGGCACGCCGATTGTATTGCAAAGCTGCGCATCCGCTAGAATTTCACCATCACGCCGATCGAGGCCTTGGGTTCGCTACGGCGAAGGTCGGGGAACCAGACACTGCCGGATCCGCCTCCGCACGCGCTTTCCGCTGCCCCCAGGTTGGCGGTCCCAGAGGTAGCGCCCGAGCTGCAGGTATAGTATTGCGGCGCGCCGTTGTTGCCGCCAGGAGGTGTGACTCCGCCTCGCCCAGCGAAATACGGGACATCCGAGTGACGATACCCAACTTCCGCCCACCACGTGATGTACTGTCTGGGCATGTACTGGAAAGTAACCGTGCTATCCCACATGTGCGCCCTTTGGCCCGGGTTTTCCGTGAAGTAAGGCGTGCCCGACACAGCGTCGGCCCCGTCGATCGGCGGCAGCAGCGTCAGATAGCGGCCCCAGTTGCTCATCTCTCCGCCGCCTAGCGTAAGGGCATACCGATCCTTGTGGAACCACATCCGGTCATAGGCCATCCACCCTATGAATGTCGACTTGCCCTTACTGGGTGCGCCGGTACACTGCAGGCCGCCACCGTATTGGCATCCCGCGTCGGCCGTGAGGGAGAATGCCATCTTGGAGAGACCCAGACTTTCCGGCTTGCTGTAGTACCTGATCAAGATGCTATCGTCCGTGTGAATACGTTCCGTCCTGGGAAGCCCTAGATTATCCTGTCCGAAGCCATACTGGTTGGCGACGAGCTTAAACCACTCCTTCGGCTCCCACAGGAACTGTCCTCCCAAACCCATATGACCGTTAAACTTAGCGTAGGATTGCCATCCATTGATGATCCAGGGCTCGATCTTCAGCTTGTTGGTGGGGAACCACTGGATGCGCAGGCCGTTGAAGAACCAAGGCGTATTGGAAGAGACATAAGACGGTTGGTACGTCCAGTTGTCGAAATTGTAGTAGCTGAACAAGCCGATGTACGACACGAAGATCCCGGCGTCGACATTAAGCCCATGGTTCACGTTGAAGTGGTAGCCGCCCCAAGCTTCCGACACGTAACGGTAGGCGTCGCGGAGATTCCACTGGCCAACGCCGGCGCTGGCGTCGTTGCGCGGCGTCGTGGTTGCAAACATGCCACCCATGTACAGGACCCTGCCGCGAACGTTTTGCCAATGGAAATCGCCGCCGACGCTGATCTGCTCAAGCTGGACTTCGCCTGAGCGGAACGACTCAGTGGCCCCGACGATAGTGTGATCGATCGGCTGGTTGGCATCCACCATGAAGTTAGTGTCGAATCGGACTTCCGGGGTGAAATATTTCGTATCCAGCACGGTGTCTTTGTTGCGTGGCGTGCCATTGAGCCAGGTAAAGTCGCCAAACGCGAACGGGGTGAAGTTGTCCACTCCTGGCGTGGATTCAGGGGACTGCAGGGCTTCCGGAATGGACGGCGCGGCCGGCGCCGGCGGGGCCGCGGCCTGTTGAGGCGCCGGCGCAGGTGCAGGCTCAACCGCAGGCGCCATCTTGGCCGCGGCGGTTACAATCCGTTCGGGGCTTCGCTGCCTGATCAGTTCCGCTTCGAGCAATTCGATGCGTGCCTTCATCGCCGCCAGTTCGGCGGCTACCGACGATTCGGATACGGGAGGCGCTACACTCCGAGTCTTCAGCGCCGAATCCGGTGTGGGTGCATCGGCCGGCTGCGCGGGCGCTTCGGCTGCGGCGAGTTGAACGTTGGCGTAAGTGACTTGATTCTGCGCTATCTCAACGGTTGCCGGTGGCGCCGCGCCGATCCCTTCCGCGCGCGCGGTGAGGCGATACTGTCCCGGTTTGAGATCGGCAATCAGGAAGTTTCCATCGCTGCCGCTGACCACGGTTCGTTTGATTTTCTCGTCTGTGTTTTGCACGGTTACTTGAACACCGAGCACGCTTTGGCCATTAGGACCTTTCGCGATTCCGTGAAGAACGCCAAATGAAGGGCTGCCGGCGGCGGCGGCGCTAGGCAGTTCCGCGGCCATCTGGAATGCCCGGCCGGGCACCGCTATAGCGGCCAGCCCCAGCAGGCTAAGTATGAACTTCTGAATTAACCGACTACCGTTAATGAGGGTCATAATGTTTGGTCGGACTCCTGGTGCAAGGAAGCTTGGGTATCGACAGGGGCCTACTGACTCCGGCAACGGGGCTGGACTGAATGTCAGTTAGACTAAGACCTTCTGTAGACGCCAGTATGGCAAAGCGATAACCTCAAAGGCATAAGTAAGACATAAGGACCCGATAGAGACTCCTTATCGCCGCAATTAGATCTTTGGATGCTTCCCAGCTTGGAGCCAGCCTCCCAGACTACGATAGCGAGGGGGACCTAAGGATTGTGTGAGAGACCCATAAAAATTCTATTAACTAGGAGCGGGTTCCGGGGCTGGAGTCCAAACACCTTCGAAATCGACGAAGTAGGACACCACGGAGACCTCCGGCACGGACTGCCGCAGGCACTCTGCCGCGCGGCGCAGCTCGGCGACATGATGGCGAGCCTCGGCCTGCGCATCGCCGCCGAACGCCTCCAGTCCCCCGTAGGCTCCGCAGTCGGAATGCACCATGAGCACCACGCGATCCGTGCCGTGCAGACGGATGGACTTGCGGATTTGCTCCAGCACAAACTGCCGCTCCGACTCCTGGTCGGGACTCGCCAGGCACTTGGCTCCGCCCGCCACGCGAATGGGATCGGCGTGCTCGATGCCGCTGCGCTTGAGCAGCTTGCGGAGGGCCAGTTCAAACCGGTGGTCGTAACACCACACCACTGCCGCGTCGCAACGATATCTCTCCCGCGGCGAATCGAAGTGAAAGACTTTTCGCATGGTTGCCCCCATCGATTAACATAACGGATATCGGATGAGCCCCGCGCGCATCGTCGATCTCAGCCAGCCGGTCGGCGCCGGCACGCCCGTGTTCCCGGGCGACGGCCCGGTGCGCGTCACCGTTCTCGAACAGGGTTCGGTAAACCTGAGCCGCATCCATCTCAGTGTCCACACCGGCACCCACATGGACGCGCCGTTTCACTTTTTCAGCGGCGCGGAAACCATCGACCGCATCCCGCTGGAGCGTTGCGTAGGACCGGCGCGGCGCATCGATCTACGCGGCATCGCCGCGGGGGCCGAGATCCGTCGCGAGCACCTGGCAACGCGCCCCGATACGCCGCTCCGCGCACACGCGGCCATCCTGCATACGGGCTGGTCAAAGCAGTGGGGCGCACCGCGCTACTTCACCGAGCATCCATGTTTGGGCGCCGATGCCGCGCAATTCCTGGTGGATTGCGGCGTGCAACTGGTCGGCGTGGACATGCCCTCCGTCGATCGCGCGCCCTATCCCGCCCACCAGATCCTGCTGCGCGCCGGCGTCCCGATCGTGGAGAACCTGACCAACCTCGACGCCATCGGCGCCGGTCTGTTCCAAATCGTGGTGCTTCCGCTCAAACTGGCCGGACGCGACGGCTCACCGGTGCGCGCCGTGGCGATTTGTTGTGGGGCCGGTTGGTAACCTGGAGGGCGGACTTTAGTCCGCGCGGGGCTTAAGCCCCGCTCAGTCAGCCCGCTAAAGCCGGCAGCGGCACGCCTCCGCAAACGACGCAAACAGCTTCCTTTGGGTCAAATCGCGCCGCACCTGATCCTCCGGATGCCACTGCACCGCCAATGCGAACCGGCGATCGCCCCTTTCCAGCGCTTCAATAACGCCGTCGGGAGTGGATCTGGCCGTCACGCGCAAGCCGGCGCCGACCCTGTCCACAGCCTGATGATGGCGCGAATTGACCGCATATGCGCCCTCGCCCAGAATGGCCGCCAGCCGGGTGCCCGGCCCGACCAGAATCCGGTGAACCGGCAGCGCTGGATCGTTGTCGCGCACCACGTGCGCCGCGGAATTGTCCAAATTCTGGATCAGCGTACCCCCGTGCGCCACGTTGAACAGTTGCATCCCGCGGCAGATCGCCAGCACCGGCAGGTCCGCGGCTAGCGCCTCGGCCAGCAGGGCGGTCTCCATCTCATCGCGCGCATCGTCCGGCGCTTCGTTGCCCGGGTGCGGCGTTTCGCCGTAACGCGCCGGGTTGAGATCGGTCCCGCCGCTCAGCAGCAAACCCTGCAATCCGGCCAGCGCGCGGGGCTCGCCGGGAGCCATCAAAACCGGCTCGACACCGGCCTGCCGCAGAGCTTCGGCATAGGGTCCGGCTTTGTCCAAATAGCCAAACGTCAGCGCGGCTTTCAGACTCATTTGGCGGCCTTATGCTCCGCCCGGTCGGCACGCTCCTTCAGCGGCAGCAGCAGGCGCAACGTGATCAGGTTCAACAGGCTTAGAATGACGGCGATCTCGAAGCGGCCTTCGGCGACCGAAGCGCCGATCACGCCCGTGTTCCAGATGCTGGCGGCCGTAGCCGTTCCATGGACGTTGCCTCTGGCGCGCATGATGGCGCCGCCGCCGATAAAGCCGATGCCCGTGGTGAGGCCCTGGATAATGCGGGAGCGAGCCGCGGCATCGCCGCCCGCGGCCGTATCGGCCAGCAGCACGTAGCCGCACGCAGCCATCGCCACCAGCGGAAAGGTGCGCACACCGACACTGTGCTCCACCCGCTCGCGCTCCCATCCGATGGGCATCGCCAGAAAATACGCCGCGGTGATCTTGGCGGCCATCGCACCGAATACGTGCCAGTCGAACGACGCACTAAGCCAATCCATTCGACCTAGGATAACAACTTACGTTAATGGTGGCGCGGGGAAGCCTTTACGACTATAATCGAATAGGATAATTGGATACATGTAACTGTACATAAGACGGCGGGAGTCAACGATTTGCGGGTCGAAAGCGAAGATTCTTCTTTATCTATTGAAACATTTCGTGTTAAGTATGTTTTATGGAGAAGTCCAGTCAGTCCTCGTTCCTCAAGAGCCTCGCGCTGGCGTTCGGCGACGGTCTCTTGTTCGGCGTGGCGATGAAACTCGCACAAGGACCCTCCAAATCCCGGGAGGATGAAATGACCGACCTTGGTCCCCTAGCGGAAAGGCTCAGAAACGTGGAAGAGCACACACAAACGATCGACAAAGACGCCCTGGTGAAGTTCGGCGAGGGCTTGGACGGGCGCGTACTCGAGAAGGTGATTGTGGCGTTGGAAGCCCGCCTTACCGAGCACGTCGGGCAAGTGGACCGGCGCCTGGCTGAGATAGACGCCCAAGTCGCGTTGGATTTGAAAGCTGTGGACACGCACACAGCCGCCCAAACCGACGCCGTCGAAAAAGCCATTCAACAGATCGAAGCCCAGGTTCGCGACTACGTCGCGGCGGCCCAGCAATCCAGCACCGCGCAGATTGCCGAAGTGGATGGGAAGCTATCCGCGCTGCACGAAGGCCTGCCGGCCAAGTTCCGCGAGATCGTGGAAGCCGTGCGGCAATCCATGGAGGCGCGCGTCGCACTGGAATTGACGGAGATGGAGAGCCGCGTGGCATCGCGCAACGTGGCTCCCGAGCGGTTCCAGGAACTCCAAGCGAGTCTGCGGGGCGCGGTTGAGACGCTGTCGGGCAGGCTCTCCGCGGAGATGCGCGACCTGGCCGAACACCAACAGAGCCAGACCGCGCCGCTGCAGCAAGCGCTGCAGCAGCTCGAAACCAAATTGACCACGCTGCGCGAGGAACTGCCGCCCAAGATCCGGCAGATCGTGGAGGCGGTGGAAGCTTCCATGGACGCGCGGATCTCCACCGGCGACCAGCAGGCCGCCGACCGGGCTGCCGGCCTGGAGCAGGCGCTGGCCGCGTTGCGCGCGGAGATGCCCAGCGCCGGCGGCTTCCAGCAGGCGGTCGACGACAGCCTGCGCAGCCACGCCGAACACGTCGGCGCACTGGACCGGAAGCTGACCGCTCTGGACGCGCGGATCGCCAGTGGCGGCCAGCAGGCCGCCGACCGGACCGCAAGTCTGGAGCAGGCGCTGGCCGCGTTACGCGCGGAGATACCCAGCGCGGGATTCTTCCAGCAGGCGGTCGACGATAGTCTGCGGAGCCACGCCGAACACGTCGGCGCGCTGGACCGGAAGCTGACTGCATTGCAGGAAGAACTGCCGCCCAAGATCCAGGCCATCGTGGAGGCGGTGCGGCAGTCCCTGGACGCCCGCATGGCTGTAGAGCTGCGGGGTATCGAGGAACGAAACACCGCGCAGGAGCAGGGCCTGGCGAAGGTGCAGGCGGACGTGGCCGGCATCGAGACCCAGTTCCAAACCAATAGCCTCCAGGTTGCGGATCGCCTCGCGGGCCTGGAACAGCATGCGGCCCAAATCACGGCCGGCGTGGCTGAGGAACTGGAAGCGTTGCGTGCGCAGCACCGTACGGAAATCGAGCAACTGGAAGCCCGCTTGCGTGCGGAGCGGACGGCGGAGAACCTTCCCGCCCAGATCGATTCCGCGGTTGCCGGGCTGCGGCAGTCCCTGGAGGCCAAACTCGCCACCGAAATCCACGATCTGGAAGCCCGCACCGCGGAGCGCGCTCCCGACCTGGAGAAAGCCCTGCAGTATGCGTCTCTTCTGGAAGCCCGCGTACAAGCGCTGGAACAGAAGCTGCAACAGAGCGCGGAGGAGACCGTAAACCGGGCCGTCGAGCGCGTGTGGCAGGCACTCGAGAGCCGCTTGCAAGAGCGCCAAGCGCAAGCGCCGCCGGTAGTCCAGCCGCCCGAAGCGATCAGCGGCCTGCGGCAGAAATCGACCAGCGCCGAGCAGAGCGTGCTCGACCTGATCGCCGGCATCGGCCAACTGTTCGAGAAACCCGCGCCGCGAGTGGTACACGAAGCGGCGTCGCGCGAGACGCAGCCGCCGGTGCCCGCGCAGGAACCTGTTGCGGCGGCACCCGTAGCGGCGGAGCCAGTCCCGCCGGCGCAGGTCGAACCGGAGCCGGTTGTGGCGGCACACACCTCGCCCGCGCCGCAAGCCCGCGCGCCGCAAGCCCCCGCGCCCGAACCGGAAGCTGAACCAGAACCGGAATCGTCCGTCATTACCATGCCCAAGCCTGTGGCGAAAGAGCCGGCGGCGGCTGTCGAACCGGCGCCGGCGCCGGCGTCGCCCGCCCACCAGGAGCCGGCTGCGGAGCCCGTCGCAGCCGCCGTGGCCGTGGCAGACGTCGTGGAACCGGCGCTGGAAGACAAACCGCCGGTCATCCTTTTTAAGCCCAAGGACACCGGCCGCAAGTGGCGCATTCCGTTCGTCTCGTCGTTCCTGCTGATGGCAGCGGCCATTGCCTGGCTGGAGTTCATGTAAAGGGGCGCGGGCCTCTAAGGCCCGCCCTTCGGCGTAGTTTGTTACCCTGTGGTGCTGGATTCGATGATCATCTCCAGCGTGCGATCGTTCCTGCTCTCCTATCCGTTCCTCGACCCGGTGCGGCTGCCCTTCTATGGCGGCGAACGCACCATCCTCAAACGCGACGCCATGCTGATCCGCATCGAATCCGATGGCGGCCTGGTGGGATACGCGCCGGGGCCGGGCAGCCAGCGCGCCCAGGACATCGTCGAAAGCGCCGTCCGGCCGTTTCTCGAAGGGCGCACCCTGGCGGACCCGGACGCGCTGCGCATCCAGTTCATGGAACGGCCGTCGGTAGACGCCGCCGCGGCCAAGACTTACTGTGCCGTGGAAGTGGCCCTGTTGGACCTGTGCGCCAAGGCCCAAGGCGTGCCGCTTTCCGAAGTGCTCGGCGGACGCGTGCGCGGCGCCATCCGGCTCTACGGCAGCGCCGGCATGTACATGCCGCCCGAGGGCTACGCAGCCGAAGCCGCCGCCATCGCAGACCTGGGTTTTCGCGGCTACAAGATGCGTCCGGCGGGCGGTCCCGAGCCGGACCTGGAAACCGTGCGCCAAATGCGCCGCGCCGTCGGCCCGGATTTCGACCTGATGGTGGATGCGCACACCTGGTGGCGCCTCGGCGACCGCTGCTACAGCTTCGACACCGTGGCGCAATTGGCCCGCGAGATGGCCGCCTACGAAGTCGCGTGGCTGGAAGAGCCTCTGCCGCCGGACGATCACGAAGCTTATTTGCGCCTGAAAGAATACCTGAAAGGGAACGGCTGCTTGCCTTTGGCCGGCGGCGAGCATGAACCCAGCGAGGAGCGTTTCGAGGACCTGATCTTGCGGCAAGCCGTCGATTACGTGCAGATGGACGTCTGCTGCCAGGGCGGCTTCGCCATGGGCCGCCGCCTGCTCGGCGAGATCGCGCGCGCCAACCTCCGGTTCGCCTTCCATAGCTGGGGGACCGCGCTGGAGGTGATCGCCGCCGCGCACCTCGGCATCTGCTGGCCGGAAACCGTGGTCGAGTGGCTCGAGTATCCGTGCTATGCGGCGCCGGGGCGCGCAGGGATGTACCCGTTTCCGCTGGCCGCCGAAATTCTGAAAGAGCCGCTGGAGATCGATCGCGGCGACCTGGTCGTGCCGCGCGGGCCAGGATTGGGCGTCACCGTGGATGAATCCGTGATTGAGCGCTATCCCTGGATTCCCGGCCCGTGGTCGTATTTCCGCACCGACTCGCCGGCCGAGACCCGCGCCGTCACCTCCGATCACTCCGTCGAGTGGGAGCGGCCGTCGTCTGGATAAGCAGGGGATGAACCGGCATCGCTTCCGCTACTACGACCTCCTGGTCCACGCTTTCGTGGTGATCCTGCTGATCTCGAATCTGGTGGGGCAGAAGATCACCGCCGTAGGTCCGTTCCGCATCAGCGGCGCACAGTTGCTCTTTCCCATCACCTATATCTTCGGCGACGTGTTCACGGAGGTCTATGGATATGGCGCTTCCCGCCGCGCCATCTGGATCGGCTTCTTCGCGTCGGCCTTGCTGGCGGTGATGGGGCTGGTCACGGTGTGGCTGCCGCCCGCGCCGGGATGGGATGGCCAGGCGGCCTTCGCGCGCGTGTTCGAGTTCGTGCCGCGGCTGGTCGTCGCCAGCCTGATCGCCTTCTGGTGCGGCGAGTTCGCCAACTCCTTCGTGATGGCGAAGATGAAGCTGCTCACCAAAGGGCGCTACCTGTGGACCCGCACGGTCGGCTCGACCGTGGCCGGCCAGGCGGTGGACACTATCGTGGTGATGGTGCTCGCGTTTGGCGGCAGCTTGAGCACCGGGCTGATCGCCAATTTGATCGTCTCGGCGTATCTGGGCAAGGTGCTGTATGAAGTTGCCGCCACCCCAGTGACATATTGGATTGTGAATTCCCTGAAGCGGCGGGAGGGGGTGGACGTGTTCGATACGAATACGGATTTCAACCCGTTTCATGGGGAGGCATGACGTAGCGGCAGCTTGACTCGGTATTTCGAAGAAAAATAGGGTGGCTAAAACGCAGATTACCATTCCTGAATTCAAGACCGAAGCTGAAGAGGCTGCCTGGTGGGACAGTCATCCGGAGACCGCCGGACAGATCATGGAACAGGCCTTGAAATCCCGCACTGCACGACGGAGGGTCCCCCTCAAGACCGTTACCATGCGGTTGCCCATGGCAGATCTGGAGACCGCTCAAGATCTCGCAAGCCGAAAGGGACTCCCGTACCAAACGTATATCAAAATGGTCTTGCACGAGGCTTTGCAAAAAGGAGCGCCGGTCAGCCTGATCGGCTCGGGCGCACCGTCCTACAATGGAAGCATGTCCGATACCCTGACAATCGCCGGCCGCACCTTCCAGTCCCGCCTCATCGTGGGCACCGGGAAATATCGCAGCTTCCAGGAGATGGCCCGCTGCCACGCAGCCACCGGCGCCGATATGGTGACCGTGGCCGTGCGCCGCGTGAACCTGACCGACCGCTCCAAGGAATCGCTGCTCGACTTCATCGACCGGTCCAAGATCTTCATCCTGCCCAACACCGCCGGTTGCTACACCGCGGACGACGCCATCCGCACCGCCCGCCTGGCGCGCGAAGTGGGCCTCTCCAACTGGATCAAGCTGGAGGTCATCGGCGACGAAAAGACGCTCTTCCCGGATAACGAGGGCCTGCTGGAAGCCACCCGCGTGCTGGTGAAGGAAGGCTTCGTGGTGCTGCCTTACACCAATGACGACGTGGTGAACGCGCGCAAGCTGGTCGATGCCGGCGCCGCCGCCGTCATGCCCCTGGCCGCGCCGATCGGCTCCGGCCTGGGAGTGCAGAACAGCGCCAACCTGCGCATCATGCGCGAGATGATCACCACCGTGCCGCTCATCGTGGACGCCGGCGTAGGCACCGCCTCGGACGCCGCCATCGCCATGGAACTGGGCGCCGATGGCGTGCTCATGAATACCGCCATCGCCGCCGCCGAGGATGCCGCCAGCATGGCCAAAGCCATGAAACTGGCGGTCGAAGCCGGCCGCCTGGCCTACTTGGCCGGACGCATGCCGAAGAAGCTGTACGCCAGCGCCAGCAGTCCGCTGGTCGGCGTAGTGGGCCAGTCGGCTTAGTGGTCAGTTTGCATGTGGGGCAGGATGATATCC
>PMVV01000198.1 GCA_003166475.1 Bryobacterales bacterium
CCGAGGGCCTGCCCCACGATGTGCTACGCTGCGTTTCAGATAAAGAGGTCCCGGTGTGATCGAAATCGGTTTTCATACGGACGCATTCAACTCCAGTTACTGGAACTTCGACCAATGCCTCGAATGGGGACACCGCCAGGGGCTGCGATTCATCGAGTGCGGCTCCATCGACGGCGTCAGTTGGATTCACGGGCTCGGGTATCAGCCGCACATCGCGCTGTGGCAGGACCCGCTCGAAATGCGCCGCAAAATGGAGCGGCTGGGCATCGCGTTTTCCCAGATTGACGCCGCGTTCCCCGTCTCGCTGCCCGAAGGCTCCACGCTGGGCGTCGAATACATCCTCCACACCATGCGCTGGGCCAAACTCGCCGGCTGCCCGCGCATCGACACCACCGACGACCGCTTCGCTCCCCAGGAGCTTTCCGAGCGCGAGGCGCTCGACATGATGCGAGTCATCTACCGACGCGTCGTGCGCGCGGCCGAGCAGTACGAGATCGTCATCAACATCGAGCCGCATGGCCACTTCACAACCAAGCCGGAATTCATGGCCGAGATGCTCGCCTTCGTCGATTCCCCGTATCTGCGGATGAACTTCGATACCGGCAACACCTTCATCGCCGGCCAGGACCCGGTCGCATTTCTCGCTCGGTTCCGCGACAGGGTGAGCCACGTCCACATTAAGGACGTCAGCGAGAGTCTGGCTGCGGCGGCGCGCGGCGAACTCACTGGCATCGCCGTCAGCCACGTGGCGCTCGGCGATGGCGTCAACGCGGCCAACATCGTTCGCTGCCTGGAAATGCTGGTCGAATCCGGCTACGACGGTGTGCTCAGCATCGAGTGCGAAGGCCAGGGCGGGCCGATGACCGAGCGCAGCCTAGCCTGGTTGCGCGGCGTTTTGGCGAGGCTTTCATGAGACACATCGCGCTTCTGCTTGCATTGGTCAGCTTCGGGGGCGGGACTAAGAGTCCCGCGCAGGCCACGGGCCTGCCCCACTTGAAAGCGTTGATCCTGACCGGCGAAATCGACAGCCAGTATCACGACTGGCGCGCCTCCACCGCATTCCTGCGCGACCTCCTCGAACGCACCGGACGTTTCGATGTGCGCGTCGAAGAGCGGGTCGCCGGTATCTCCGCCGCCACGCTCGCCCCGTACGATCTGCTGATCCTCAACTATAACGGTCCCCGCTGGGGCGCCGAGGCCGAACGTGCCGTGGAGCAGTTCGTTCGCCAAGGCAAGGGCTTGATCTCGTTCCACGGTGTAACCTACGGCCCGCTCTACGGCATGGTCTTCGCGGACAATAAATGGCACGCCGGCCGCGACCAGGGTTGGAAAGCCTATGCCGAATTGATCGGCGCGCGCTGGGACGTGGCCAAAATCGGCCACGGCAAACGCCATGTCTTCTCCGTCGTCTGGAAGGACAATGACCATCCCATCAGCCACGGCCTGCCGCCGGATTTTGTCGCCAACGACGAACTTTATCACCGCCTCGAACTGCTGCCCGGCACGACCGTTTTAGCCACCGCCTTCGACGACACAGCCATCGGCGGCACGGGTCAGGACGAGCCTATTGTCTGGTGCCGCCGCTTCGGTTCCGGACGCACGGTGCACCTCACCCTCGGTCACGACCTGTCCGCGCTCAGCCAACCGGGCTTCACCGCCGCCTTCGCCCGTGGAGCCGAATGGGCCGCCACCGGAGCCGTCACGCTTCCCGCCGTCATGCCCCAGGCGCACGACCGGACCAACCCCGTACGTGTCCTCGTCGTCACCGGCGGGCACCCCTATCCGGCCGCGTTCTACTCGCTATTTGAAGGCTACGCCGACGTCGCCTGGCAGCATGCCACCACGCCCTCCGAAGCGTTCGGACCGGATCTCGCGGCGCGCTACGACGTCATCGTGTTGCACGACATGCATGAGGACCTGCCCGCCGACGCTCGCGAACGCCTGCAAGCCTTCGTCGAATCGGGCAAGGGCATCGTGGCGCTGCACCACGCCATCGTCGATTACACGGCCTGGCCCTGGTGGTGGCAGAACGTCATCGGCGGCAAATACTTCGACAACGAGGCTTACGACAAAGCCTATCCGGACCATCCCAAGTCGGCCTATATCGAAGGCGTCGACGTAGTCTTCAATCCCACGGCGCTGGGCGCGACCCACCCGGTCACACGCGGCGTCGGCCCGCTCGTACTGCACGACGAAGTATACCGCGGCATGTGGCATTCGCCGAAGATCCAGGTCTTGATGGAGACCACCCACGAACAGAACGACCGTCCCGGCGTCTACATCGGCCCGTTCGAAAAGGCGCGCGTGGTCTACATTCAACCCGGTCACATGGAATCCACCATGTACAACCCCGCCTATCGGAAACTGGTCCACAATGCCATTCTGTGGACCGCCAGGAGAGATACCCCATGAACGACAATCCCAACTCCTCACGCCGCACGTTTCTCAAAGGCGCCGCCGCCGTCGCCGGCAGTCTCGCGCTTCCCGCCGTGCATGCGGCGGGCACCGGCATCATCCGCGCCGGCGTGATCGGCTGCGGAGGACGCGGCGAAGCGGCGGCGATGAACGCGATGAATGCCGGCCCCGACGTACACATCGTGGCGATGGGCGACATCCTGCTCGACCGCGTTCAGGAGAAGCGCACCGCGCTGAAGCTCAAGTACCCCAGCCAAATGGATGTCCCCGACGCGAACTGCTTCGCGGGCTTCGACGCCTACAAGCACGTCATCGAAGCCTCCGACGTTGTCATCATAGCCAACGCCGCCAAGTTCCACTCGTTCCATGCCAAGACCGCCATCGAGGCTGGCCGGCACGTCTTCGTCGAAAAGCCGCACGCCATCGACCCGGTCGGCATCCAGCGTCTCCGCCAGGCCGCCGAGCTCGCGCGCCAGAAGGGACTCAGCCTCGTCTCCGGTCTGCAGAGCCGTTATCATCCCGGCTACATCGAGACCATGCAGCGCGTGCACGACGGCGCCATCGGCGATATTGTCGCGATTCAGGAAACGTGGCTGCGCCCGCCCTACGTGCTTTACCCGCGCCGCCCCGGCATGCGGGAAGTCGAATACCAGGCGAGCAACCAGTATCACTTCCACTGGCTCTCGGGCGACGATGTGCCGCAGACCCTGATTCACAACCTCGACCGTTCAAGTTGGGCGCTGGGCAACGCCGCGCCGGTGCGCTGCTATGGCATGGGCGGCCGATCCACGCTCCACGGCGAGATCTATGGCAGCGTCTTCGACCATCATGCCGTGGTCTACGATTTCCCCAAAGGCGTCCGCGTCTACGCTTTCTGCCGGACCATCGACAACTGCTACAACGAAAATTCGAGCCTGATCCTCGGCTCCAAAGGCCGCTGCGACCTGCTCCAGCTACAAATCACCGGCGAGACCAACTGGACGCATCCCGGCACTAAGTCCAAGATGGACGCCTACGACCTGGAACACGTCGCGCTGTTCAACGGCATCCGCACAGGCAAGCCCGTCAACAACGGCGACTACATGGTGCGCAGCACCACCATCGGCATCATGGGCCAGCTTTCCTGTTACACCGGCCAGCAGGTGACTTGGGAGCAGTTCGAGAAGTCCGGCTTCTTCTACCCGCCCTTGCCCGAGGATGTGAACATGGACACCGATCCGCCGGTGAAGCCCGGCCCCGACGGAATTTACCCGGTCTTTGTCCCCGGCGTGACGAAGCTGTTGTGATCTTTGATTCTTGTATTACAACTGCTCAGAATCTTCGCAGTCTGGCGCCGATTTTTCGTGGGGCAGGCCCTCGGCCTGCGGCGGCCTCTCAGGCCGCTTCTTTGGTTGCGGCTATGCTGCTCTGTGGGGCAGGTTGTCAACGGGTTGGCAACGAGGTTGTCAACGTTGTCAACCTGCAGGTTCCTCCGACCTGTTCAGCCGCGTGGCTTCCTGCGCGACGCCTGCCGCACGGGCCTGTCAGGCAGCCTCATAAAGTTCTCGGGCCGCAGCAGACTGGCCACGGAAATGTCTTCGTCGATTGCCTCCCAATGAATCCCGATGCCGCCTCCGATCAGCTCCCAATCGGATCTTTCGCGGTGTGACGCGTCAGCCAATCTAGGGAACCACACGAGAGGCGCCGAAACCACCCTTCCGTCGGACAGCGTGACCGACAGCGCGTCGCGCGAGCATGACACGTCGACCGCCAGCGTTTCAGCTTTTGCTACTAAAGTACCCATGCCATTTCTCCAAGAAGAAGGATGCGTTCTCAATGACGAATTCCCGAACCTCGGTAATCTCGTGCGACCGGAAACCCCGCACGTCGGCGACCGACACGGGTTCTAACCAAAACTTCGCGTAACGCCCGGCATGAGCGACGTGGATATGCGGAGGCTCCCGCCCCTCCATGCTGAAGAAGAAGAAACGATACCCACGAACTCTCAGCACTGCGGGCACTCCTACAGTTTACCGCGCAGGCGTCTAGCAGGAAGCCAGTCTATTTCGTATTCCGATTGATCAGCTCCGTCGCATGCTGAATATAAATCTCGCCGGTCATCTCGCCCAGCGATACCCGCGAAATATATCTGTAGGCGGGAAAGCTGTTGAAATCGACCTTCGTCAGTATGTAGCCAAACGCGTCGTTGGTCAGCCCAAACAGGAAATTGTGTTCGCCGCGCATCTTCCGCTTCAGGTAAAAGCCGATATTCGGCAATGCCTCGCCGGGAATCGTCAGGATCTGCGCGTTGCCGAGATCCACCAGATTCACGCGCGTGCCGATCGTCCGGTCCGTGCGGTGAGGATACTTGAGAGGCGAGCCTTCCACCACCTGCCACATCGCCTCAGACTCCACCGGGAAGCGCACTTCCATCGAATCGTTGTGCACCTTGGGACTCTTCTGCCAGACGGCGGAATCGACGATGCGCAGCGCCTCCGCGGCCAGCAATCCGCCGATCCTTTCGCATTCTGCCCAAGTCCGGCTGTCAGTCCAATAGGCGCGCAGAGCGTCCCTGGGAGGGTGTTCCAAGTTGCGGTTGTCGGCCGTAATCATGCCGCCTTGCGCTCCATTCATGAACAGGGCGATCCCTCCAGCGGCCTTCTCGATGAAATCGTAAAGCGGCCCCACCAGATCGGGGCTGAGGATGCCCAGATCGCTGCCGAGTACCTCCGGGTGAATGGCGAAGTTCACCAAGGTCCCGATGGGCTTGCCATCCAGGCCTCGAACCTGCAGCACGCCGGCGCGCCGGTCGTAGAGGTCGGGAGCGTAATAATTGTAAGCGATCTTGCCCTTGGCTTCGCCCGAGGCCACCCGCAACTCGGCCGGCCGCATCCGGTCCAGCGCTTCGTTGATCGCTGCCGCAACCTGTTCGGACACAAATTGCATGTACTCCAGCGATCCGGTGTGTCCGCCCTTGCCGTCGGGATAGGCATAGCAGTCCGGTGCGCTGTGGGTGTGGGTTGAACCGATGAGAATGCTCTCCGGCGCGAGGCGCGGCACCAGCGCGCGGGCGCGATCGCCTAGCACCGACGGGAAGCCGAGCAGATCGACACCCACAACGGCTATGGTTTCGCTGCCGGCCCGGAACACCAGGGCGCGCGCGGTCAACTCACCCTGCTTGGATTTTGCGGGTGAGGGCATGCCCATTCCGCCGCTAACCGGCAACAAGGGGTCTGGGGTGATGGTTCGCATCGCTGCCCCAGCCTCGAAAGCGGGCTGCGACTGGCCGCGCATCGCCGAACCGCCCCCAGCGCACCACAACAGGGCAAGGCAAATGGAACCGCAGTGAAACCGTCTTCGAGTCATATTTGGCATTTTCGTCATCGGGCACCGTCGACGCCATTAGGCGCGCCGCGAGGATCAGGCTTAATGGTAACCGGCTGGCTGTAGGCCTGCCCGTCCACGGTCAGTCGCACGGTATAATCCCCGGCCGGCAGGCTGGGAGCGCCGCCTCGTCTGCCGCCGCCCGGTCCAGCCGCCGGTGGGCTAGCCGCCTTCGCGCCCGCCGGCGGTGTGCAGGCATCCGGCGCCGTCGGCGGCCCGCTGGCGCGTCCGAAACCGGCGAAACCGCCGAAACCACGCGCCCCGCCGAGCGCATAGCGATGCATTCCAGCGGCGGCTGACGGCGGCTGCAGCGGTTGTACCCAAATTGCCTGCACGCTCAGCGTTTCGGTATCCACCGGGCGCACCGGAGTGTCACTGGCTGCGCAGGCGCGCACTGCTCCGGAACTATCCAATAACTCCAGCTTCAGTGGCTGTCTGGCGGCCGTCTGCAGCCAGTAGTAGGTCAGAACTCCAGATGGCGGATTCTCCATCTGGGGTTCCTCGTGCGGCAACGGTGTGCCGTTCATACCGCCCGCCCGGATGGCGTAGGTCTCACCCGGCTTGAACAGGTAGGCGTTGGCGGAAACGATTTGAGCGCCCTGCGCAGCGATTTGCCGCAGCGCGCTCATTCGGTCCATCACCCAAAATCCGCGGCCGTGGGTGGCGACCGCCAGATCGTCGCCATGCACCACGATATCGCGCACCGAGGTGACCGGCATATTGTTCTGTAACGGTTGCCACTGCCCGCCGTCGTTGAAGGAAACGTAAACGCGCAGTTCCGTGGCGGCGTAAAGCAGCCCCTTGGTTTGCGGATCTTCCTTCACCGAGTTGACATAGGCGCCTTCGGGGATGCCGGCCACCACGTTCTGCCAGGTCTTGCCGCCGTCGTGCGTGCGATAGATATACGGCTTGTTATCGCCAAGGCGATTGCGATCCACCGAAGCGTAGGCGGTTTCGGCATCGAAATGCCCGGCTTCAATTTGAGAGACCTTGCTCCACGTCGTCATTTCCGGCGGCGTAACGGCGACCCAGTTCTTGCCATCGTCGCGAGTGACATAGATCAAGCCATCGTCGGTGCCGACCCAGACTGTGGCGGCCCGAAGTGGCGAGGGGCCGATGGTATAGACTACGCCGAAGCGCGTGGTCATCGGCTGGTCGATGTCCTTGGCGGTGACCGGATCGAGATTCGCGGGCACGGCCGGATTCAGCCGCGCGAGGTCGGGGCTGATCTTCTCCCAAGTGCGGCCGCGGTCGCGCGATCGCATCACGAATTGGTTGGAGTAATAGAGCGCTTCGTCGGCTTGGGAGAATACTTCCGGAAGCGTCCAGGTTCTGCGGTTGGGATCGGCGGGATCGGGCGCGGGCAACTGTCCCCCAAGCGAGGCAGCCGCGTTAAAGGACTGATCGCAACGCCCGCCGCCGCCATAAAGGATGTTGCCGTCCTTGGGGTCGGGGACGACAGCATCGCTTTCGCCACCTACGCAAATGGGCTGCCAGTCGCGAAAAGAGAGCACGCCCTCGGGCGACCAGGTGCGTACGCCGACCGCGCCGCTGTCCTGTTGCGCGCCATAGAGCCAATAAGGGAAGCGATTGTCGGCCGAGACGTGATAGATCTGCGCGGTGGGCTGGTTGTACCAGGTGCTCCAGGTCTTAGCGCCATCCACGCTGACCACCGTGCCCTGGTCGCTGCTGAGCACCATGCGGTTGCCGTCGGTGGGATTTACCCAAAGCTGATGATAGTCGTCGCCGCCGGGCGCCCCTTTGACCGGGACAAAAGTCTTGCCCGCGTCCGTGGTCATAAAGGTACCTGTGTTCATGACGTAGGCGCGGTCGGGATTGGTGGGATCGACAGTCACGGCTTCGAAGTACCAACCGCGGCCCCACAGGCGGTTCTCGGCGTTGACCAGCTTCCACGAGGCGCCCGCGTCATCCGAAATGTAGACACCTCCGCCGGGCTTGGCGCCGCCGCCTGCAGCCACCGCGCGGAAGCCGGCCGGTACCGCGCTGCCGCTATCGTCCACCACTGCCCAAAGGCGTTTGGGATTACTGGGCGAGACTGCGATGCCGATCTTGCCGACAAAGTCGTCGGTGGGCAGCCCGCCGGTCAATTGCTTCCAGGTATCGCCGCCGTCGGTGGACTTGTACAGCCCGCCGCCGGGCAAGTTGGTGGGCGCATAAACGGCCCACGGCGGCCGGCGCGTCGCCCACAACGAAGCGTAAAGCACACGCGGATGCTTGGGATCGATGGCCAGTTCAACCGCGCCAACGGTATCGGGCGCGCCGGCCTTGAAGAGCACCTTCTTCCAGGTGGTCCCGCCGTCGGTCGAGCGATAGACTCCACGCTCCCCATTGGAATCGTAAATATGGCCGAGAGCCGCGACATAAACGCGGTTCGCGTTCGTCGGGTCCACGACCACGCGTCCAATCTGGCGCGTGTCTTCGAGGCCGATGTGGCTCCAGGTCTTGCCCGCGTCGGTGGATTTAAACATGCCAATGCCGTAGGAGTTCTGGCTGCGGATATCGGGCTCGCCGGTGCCCACGTAGACGATGTTGGGGTTTGATGGAGCAACCGCGATGGCTCCAATCGAGCCGATCGGAATGCCTTCATCGGAGATGGGAAACCAGGTGCGGCCCGAGTTCTCGGTCTTCCACACGCCGCCGCCCACGGAGCCGGAGTAGAAGGTGTCGGGCTGGCTGGCGTGACCCGCAACGGCATACGTGCGTCCGCCCCGCATGGGACCGGCATCGCGCCAGCGCAGGCCCGCGAGCAGGCTGTTTGGATATTGCCCCGGGGGGCTCGTTTGCTGGGCGAAGATGGGGAGTCCCAGTGCCAGAAGACAAAGGTGACGATGTCGAACTCTCATAGCGGTAGCTCCCATATTACGTCAGTTCGCCCAGGCGGGACAGGCCTCCTGGCCTGCGCCTGCGCGGGGCCCGCGGCCCCGGTCTTCGCGCGGAGAAGGCGAAGAGCGGCCTGAGAGGCCGCCGCAGGCCGAGGGCCTGCCCCACAATTTACGGAAGCGTCACACCTGTGAAACTGCGCGGCATTCTGGTCGATCGAGGCAAGGTTCACAGCGCCGTAGGCTGCAACGGAACTCAGTTCCCGATGCGGACCGTCACGCCATTCTGCGCGGCCACGCCGCCCACGCTCACCTCCAGCGGCACCGCATCGCCCGTGGGTGCGCCTGCCGGGACACAGGCGTTCACCTGCGTCACGCCGGCGTAGATCATTCCCACCCAGTTCGCGGAACAGCCGCTCGGCACGCCGCCGATCTGCACACTGACCTGCGACGCGGGCGTGGGGAACAGCGGCGCAACGGGCAGAAAGCCGTCGGCCCACGGTGCCGCGGTTTCGCCTTCGCCGGTGATGAAGAAGGTGAGATACCCTCCGTGCGGCGCGGGACTATCTACGTTGAAAGCGACTGAGCCGTCGGCAAGTGTATTGACGGCCACCGCCTGCCCCGCTCCTCCCACATAGCAATAAACGCCGGGCGCGGCGGTGTTCACTGGAATAGCCACCGGCTGGCTGCGCAGGCCCGCGTATTCCACCTGCACCTGTGCGGTTCCGGATATCTCGTACGGAGCCACGGCGCTCACCTGCTGGCTCTCCGAATAGATCATGGGCGCCGCGATGTTGTCGAAGTACACCCGCGTGTCGCCCACTTCCACCGGCAGATATCCATCGCTCCCGTAGCCGGCCACGGCAATAGGGTTCGCTCCGAAACCTGTGCCGAAGATGGTCACTAGCTCGCCGGGCGACACTCCGCCGCCCACGTAGCTGGCCGCGTTCACCACTCCCGCCGCGGGAAACGCGACGCTGCCGCCGATCGCCGATTCGTAAGCGCCGCGGTTCACCGTGCCAGGCTGCTGCGGGCGCGACAGTCCTTCCAGATCGTCGGGCGGCGCTACGGCAAGGTTGCCCGAGCGCACCGCCGGGCTGCCCACCAGCGGGTGGAAATCGGAGGTCGCCGGATCAGTCCCCAGCACGTTGAACTGCGGATCGGCGGTGAGATCGTGAGGCCCCGCCGTATTGTTCACCGGCCCGTTCCAGTAGATGTTGTAATCGAACTGCACATCCGAACTTCCATAAACATACACCGCGATTCCAGTGGCGGCCGACTCGACCACGTTGTTCCACACGTTCACCGTGCCCGACTGATTCACGAAGACGTCCGCGTAATCGACCACCAGCCCGTTCCCATACACGGTGTTGTTCAGGAACGTGACGTTATCGCTCTGGTAGGTGAGCAGCCCGCCCCCGCCGTTGTTCACGGAGAGATTGTTCTCCACCAGAAACCCGCCTTGATACGCTCCAATCGGGTCCGAGCCGGACTGGTTGTTGCGCGAGGTATCGATAATGATGCCGTCGCCGTCGGTGGGCTTGCCAGTGTTCCCATAGGGGAGCAGCGAGCGGTTGTTGAACACGCGGTTGCGCCGGACAATGGTACGCGGCGCAGGTCCGTTGTCGTAGTTCCAGGATTCGAAAATCGAGATGCCGCTGTTGCCATAGCGCGAATACCAGGCGTTTTGAAAGACGAAATTGTCCTGTATGGTCACGTAATCGGCCTCTTCAGTGCCGATCCCGCCGCCCAGGCAATCGTAAATATAGTTACCGGCGATCAGGATGTGATGCGGCTTGTTCGCGCCATCCTGGCGTCCGTCGACGTCGATGCCGTTATCGTTGCAGGCCGGGTCCGGGGTGGGCTCCAGCGCATCGGCCGCGCACTGGGCCTCAGTCACGTTGGACAGGTTGCCTTGCACCTGGAAACCCGATATCTCGATATAGGAAGCTCCGCCATGAATCTCGATGGCGTTCCAAGCCGCGCCGGCATTGATTTGCGGCTGGTGGCCGGGATAGGCCCGGTAGGCGATCCAAGCGTCGGCTGTGCCCGACCGGCTGATGTCCACCACGTCGTAGACGCCGTTCATCACGTAGACCACATCGCCGGGCAGGGTCAGGTTTGCGGCCGTCTGAATTGTTCGGAAGGGGGCGCTCACGGTCAGTCCGCTGTTGGAATCGCTGCCCGTCCCGCCAACATAGTAAGTTGCGCCATAAGCGGAGACAGTGAGGGCCGCCATGGCAAGCATGCGCATGTCACCGGCATTGTATCGCAGCGCGGTGTTTGGGCGCTTGGGGGACCGCTCCCTGACGGTCGCGGCTCGGTAACGGTCGCGCTCGGTTCGTAAGGCCTACCGAGCCGCGACGGTCAGGGAGCGGTTGCGGCTTGCCCGTCTTTGGTCGTGTACATTTCGCCCGGCCCCAGCCGGTCATACCACGTGTACTTCAGTACCGCGGAAGTGACCGCGCAGACCGCCAGCGAGATCCACATCTCTTCCCAGTGTTGGATGGCGAGATAGATGGGCGCAGTCACCAGGCTCGTCTGCCAGATCAAACCCACCGCGATGTTGAACAGGTCGCGCTGGAAATCGCGGTTCGGCTGGAACGCCGGATCTTCGGCCTGGCACTTACGATACACCGGACCCCACCAGCCCCACGGCCGCACGCTCTTGTAGAACCCTTTCAGGACTTCGTCGCTCTCCGGAGCCGTGACGAGGCAGACCAGGATGGAGGCGGCAAAACTGATCAGGAGGATGAGCAAAAAGGCAAACACCGGATGCATGGTGATGAAGACCTTCAACACCGCTGCCGCCGTGCCCGCCACCATGCCGGCGAAGAAGCCATAACCGTTGAAGCGCCACCAGTGCCACTTCAGCACGTTCGGAGCCACGAACGCCGGAACCAGTGCCGAGACGATCCATTCCGTGACGCCGTGTACCGACTTGGTGACCAGGCCGAACAGAATGCCGAGAACCACCACCGCGCTCGAGGTGATCCAAGCCGCCACCACATATCGCCGCGCGGGCGCGTGCGGGTTGATGTAGCGCTTGTAGATGTCGTTGACCACGTACGCCGCCCCGGAATTCACCGTGGAAACGAAGGTGCTCATGAACGAGGCCAGCAGCGCCGCGATCAGTACCCCTTTGAGCCCGATGGGAACGTATTTGTTGAGCACGCCCGGCAGGATCCTCTCGAAATTCACCTTCGCGCCCATCGCGGCGAGGTCCGGGCTGAAGTAAACGATGCCCAGCGTGGCTATGCCGGCGATCAGCAGGAACCGCGGCGTGAGCGATACCATCGCCATCACCATGTTCTCGAGTGCGGCCTCGCGCGGGCTGCGCGTCGAGAGAATGTGTTGGATGGCGTAATTCGGCGTCGGCCCGGCCATGCTGACCAGCACCCCTTTCAACAACAGCATCGCCGTGAAAAACATGAACAGGGAGTATCCGTCTCCGCCCGCTGTGATGGGCCCATAGATGCGCTGATTCAGTTGCGGCATCAGGTGGCTCCAGTCGAGCGACAGCTTCCAGCCGAAGAACAAGTGGTCCCAGCCGGCCGGCACTTTCGCCATGATCTGCTCGGGCCGGATGCGGACCATCGCGATCGCCACGATGCCCACCGCCGCCGTCACCTTCAGCACAAACTGGATCAGGTCATTCATCACCACGCTGTACATCCCGCCAACCACGCAGTAAACGCCGGTGATCAGGAGCATGCCCACGCCATACCATTCGTCCGCCACATTCCACGGGAAAAACGGCCGCGTGAATTCGCCAATGCCGCGAAAAGCGTAGCTCAGGAATCCCACCACGTGCACCAGCGCGTAGACCACCACGCTGATGTAGGCCCACTGGGCGCCGCGGCTGAACCCGAAGCGCGTCGTCATCCACTCCGCGCCGGTGAGTACGTTCGAACGCCGCACCCAGGTGCCCAGATACATCATGCGGAAAACCACGTTGAACAGCGGCCAGACCCACAGCAGCCAGGTAGCCTTGACCCCGTAGATGTAGAGCATCATCACGAACCACATGGTTCCGGTGATATCGACGCCGCTCGATCCGTGCGCCACGCCGATCAGCCACCAGGGCAGGCTTTTGCCGGCCAGAAAATAGGATTCCGCGCTGCGTGAGGCCTTGGTGGCCGACCACCAGCCGACCAGCCCCATCAGGACGATGTAGACCGTGATGATCGTCAGGTCGATCGGGTGCATGCTCCCTCACTATGCCGGGCACGACAGCAGGTGATCGATCAGCCCGTCGAGCGGGCAGGTCGCCAGAGCGCAGTACCGGTCGCCCGCGCCATAGTAAACGAACAGCGTCCCATCGATTACCACCGCGCCGCAGGGGAAGATCGCGCCGCGATAGAAGCCTTCCAGCTCATAAGGCGCTTCCGGCTCCATCAGGAAATCCGGCGTGCGGTGCAGCACCTTGCCGGGATCGTTCAGGTCCAGCAGCAGCGCACCCAGCCGGTAGAACTGGTCCGCTCCCACTGCGTGGTAAATCGTGAGCCAGCCTTCGGGCGTGCGGATAGGAGGCGTGTTGATGCCCATTTTGAGCGTCTCCCAGGGATACTTGTTACGGATCAGCCGGCGATTTTCGGCGTGCGGGAAGCCCATCAGGTCGCCGGCCTCGCAAATCCAAACGCAGGCATGCTCGGTGCCGTACTGCTCGCCAACCCATTCGAGCGGCCGATGCATCAGGACAAATTTGCCGCCGATCTTTTCGGGAAACAGAATGGCGTCGCGGTCGTCCAGCAGCGGATCGGTGATCCAACCCGCGCGGACCCAGGTCTTGAAGTCGCGGGTCATCGCCAGCCCCGTCAACGTAGCGTTGGTGCGCAGGTAATGCGGAAACTCAGGGCCGCAATCGGGCTGGGCGTAGCGGTCGCGGCCGCCGGGAATCCAGAATTGGCCGAACGGGAAATGCCGGCACGCATAGGTCACGTAGAACCAGTCGCCGATCTTGATCATGCGCGGGTCCTGGATGGTAGCGCCGTCAAAACCCTCGACGCTCAGTTCGAACGCGGGCTGGTCGCTCACGCGCTCGAAGTGGTAGCCGTCCTTGCTTGTCGCCAGACCCAGCCGGCATTTGTAATCCGGCGCGGACTCCGCGGCCCGGTAGAGCAGCAGGACCTCCTTGTTTTCCTCGTCGTGCCAGGCGGCGGGGTTGAACACCGCCAGGTCCTCCCAGTCATGGTCCGGATGCGGGGAAAGGATCGGATTACCTGAAAACCTCTGCAGCGTCATAGGGCGGTCGCCGCAAGTCAGCTTAACACCCAGACGACGCCTGAATCGAACACGATGCCGGCAGCCCCGCCGAGCGGTGGAAGGTGTAGGGACGCTGTGTCGCTGTTCGGCGGTCGAATTGGCGGGCTTTCCGGAATGCCGTTTCGGTCGGCGCACCGCAGCGGGGTGCCACTTCTCCTGGTAGGGCGTCATACCCAGTCTCAAGCTGCCAAAAGAAGGAAGTTGCACGGATCGGAATCTCCCGTCGGCAAACCAATCGAGGGGACCGTTCTGCGGTGGAGGGAGCGGGCGTGGGAGGATTTCAGGACTCGGGATGCCGATCGGGGGAGTGGCGGATGTGCTTTCCGGGATGTTGGACCGTTCCGTGATCCACAAAACGGGCCTGACCGGAACATTCGATTTCCAGGCCCAATTCACGTCCGACGATAGCCAAGCGCCGGATCCCTTTTTCGCAGCCCTTCAGGAACCGCTCGGACTGAAGCTCGAACCGCAGAAAGGACCGGTGGAGATTCTCGTTATCGACGGCGCTCAGAGGCCCACGGAAAATTGAAGCGAATTGCGGCATAGCCCGGCGTTGAGCCCGTTCTATCGCCTGCAACCGAGAGCCTCCGAATAAAACACAACCGGATTATTTTGTCTTCTCACAAAGGACCCTTTGTGTGACTGTTGCGAACTGTTGCGAAACACTGGATACTGAGTAGGTGGATGATCCAGCCTCATTGCATTTCGTTTCTGTGTGGGTTCCGATCATCGCTGCGGTTCTTGGCGCTCTGGTCGGCACGATTGGCGGCGCGGTCGGCCCGGTCATCGCGGGATGGCTGAAGGGGCGGTTATACGGACGCCGGGATAACCTGCTGGATTATATGCTGTCACAGGTCGAGTGGTACAGCGAGCGCGAAAGCAAACTGAACGTATTAGCGTTCGAGCTCGCCCATGACCCTGCGCCGGATATGTATAGGCGGCAAGTGCTGGTTTCGCAGCTAGATCACCACGACAGGCAAGGGGCCGCACCGTTCGTTATGAATGACAACGATATCGGGAAGTTGAGAGAGTGGGCGGAATGGAAAGCAGCAGAGTGCCGGGACAATGCGGCGCAGCTATCCCGAAACGCTGAACAGGTGGACAACAAAACGCTGTTTCGGTTCTAGGGGGTCGGGTTTCCGGTCACAACAGATATTCGCTAGAATGTTCGAAGGAAGGTGTTTTGTAGTGAGAGATAACCTTGCTCGATTGCGCGGCCTCATCGGAAGGCGTGGCCTGCTGCCTGTTCGATCTGCGGATGGGTTCTCCGGGGAGGTGCCTTTTACCTTCGTCGCGGTCGCGCCGCCGCGACACGTCCCAGAAGAAACCGACTTCGACACGTTCAACGCTTTGATGAGCCGGAGCGAGTTTCTAGTCCGCTTCGATGATGGAACGCTTCTAGACGGCAGGAATACACGAAGCGTCTCCGGGTTCTACGTTCTCCCAGAACCGCAAGCGCTAGTTTAGGCATGCCTATCAAGAATTGGCCGGTCCTCGGTATCTCGTCGGGCGCGGCGCTGTTTGTGTTCGCGGTCTTTTGGTCCGGCTTCGCCTTCATCAATCGGCATAAGCGCGGCGGGTTCTTCCTCGATCCTCAAGACAGTTATGCCGAAGGGCAACCGGGCCGGGAGTTTCCACTATCGGCGCAACAGGGGACCTTTGAACCTCTGCTGAAACACTATATCGGCGTTGCGCAGTTGGTTTTCACTGTCGCGGCGGGTTCGATAGCCTTGGGCGGATCAAACAGTCAGCCGATGCCGGTTCTAGTGGCCGGGGCGAAGCTGGTCCTAGCGTGGTGCATTCTGTACGGCGTCTTGTTTTGCGGTCTGCTGCTATGGCGCTATGACGAATACGGCCAAGATAAAGCGAGTTTCACATTGTTCTGGTATTCGCTCGTTTTCGCGCTCGGCTTTTCCTGTCTGTTGTGTTTCGTGTTGGGCTACTTGGCCTGGGGCGTGGCGGTAGTTTTGTGAGTTTCTCAAAACTTAAGGGTTGCGCACCGCCCGTTTTGAAAGCGGGTTATGCTTCATAGCTGGAGGGTGGAAAACGTGAACGCTATAGTCCGGCTCATTCTCGTGTTGCTAGTCTCGCAGGCACAACCGGCGCCCGGTCAGATAAAGCAGGCACAATCGGCGCTCGGTCAGACGAAGCCGCCTCTGCCGTCAGCAATCACCATTGGTAGTAGCGAGATTGCAGTTGGAAGCCCTGCGCCACGAACGATCGCAACGTTGCAAGAGGAATTCAAAGTTGACGGCGGGGAAGGAACTTCGCCAGTGCGGCAGTGGTTTGTACAAAGAACAGAAAAGCCAAACCAGATAATCGGCATCCTTTATGTAAAGGAAAACGTCATCGTTGGCGTCGAACACCTCGTTTCAGCGCAACACCTCATCTCCGCAGAGGACGCATTCAATGCGCTTTACGAGGTCTCCTCCAAGCTGTCCCCGGACAAGGCACGAATAGCTTGCGCGATTTCTCCGTGGACGAACTACAACCCAACTGGTTTAAGTGTTGCGGGTATCCACTTCGATTGTGGACCTTATCGAATTCGCTTCCTCCGCGAGCAATTCAAAGACACAACTGGGGTTGAGGTCTGGGAGGACCTTGGCGCAACAAAATAAGGTCGGACGGCCGCTCCGGGCCGGAGGCCAATTAAAGGTTTGCGTGTTCGCCCTGTTGCAAAGAGGACCCACTACTGTCCGGTTAGAAGTC
>PMVV01000349.1 GCA_003166475.1 Bryobacterales bacterium
GACGAATCAGCGATACAACCTCACCATCGGGCTTTCGGCGCGCAATCTATTGAACGACGTGAACCTGGCGCCGCCGATCGGCATCCTGTCTTCACCGCTTTCACCGCTGTTCGGCCATTCCAACGCGCTGGCGGGCGGCTTTTTCGGGTCGGCGACGGCCAACCGGCGGATTGAACTGCAGATGCGGTTTTCGTTCTAAAGCTGAGCGCTGATAGCTGAAAGCTACTTCGGCTGGAAGATGGCGAACACCGCGCCCTGCGGGTCGGCGACTACAGCCCAGCGGCCCACGCCCTCCATGGTGGTTGGCCCGTAGTGGATATTGGCCCCCAAAGACTTGGCCTTGGCGGCCGCGCCATCGCAATCGGATGCCAGAAAATAGAGCAGCCAGTGCGGCGGGACGCCGGGTTGCGGACCTACCGGCGGAACGCCGCCGATAAACGTTTCCCCGTTCTTGATGTGCAGATATCCGGATGGGTCGTTTTGCCCTAGCGCGATTTCCCAACCGAACAGGTCGGCATAGAATTGGCGGGCGCGCGGGGCATCGGTGGTCATCAGGTCCGCCCAGCACAGCGTGCCATCCACGCCGGCGATGCCGATGCCTTGATTGGCCCCTGGCTGCCATAAGCAGAACGTCGCGCCAGTGGGGTCCTGGACGACGGCCATGCGTCCCGCATTGTAGACGTCGAAGGGCGGGGAGAGCACTTTCCCTCCCACTTGCGCGGCGCGGGCCGCGGCGTCGTCGGCGCTGGCGACGGAAATGTAAGGCATCCAGTGCGGGGGCGCGCCGCCCGAACGCTCGGGATTGAGAGTATAGGCGGCCGCGGTATCGCGCTCCTCCAGCCGGAAGATGGTGTAGTATTCGCCGGGCCCCATGGGCATGTCGTTGGCATTCCACCCAAACAGCGAGCCATAGAAGCTCTTGGCGGCGGCTTGATCCGTGGTTCCGAGTTCGATCCAGACGAACGCGCCCGCGGGATACTTGTCGATGTGAGGCATTTGGAGAGTATACAACGGGGCGGGCGCACCGCGCTCAAGCGGATTGTAACATTTCGACCAGAGTGATGCGGAAAATGCCGAGGGGGCTCGAAAACGCGATCCGTTCGACCGCCTTGGCGCCGCACACCCGCAGGGTGTAGTCGCTGCCCTCCACCACCGACGGCATGGAAAGGCCGACACCGTGCGGCAGCACGGATTTCAGATTGCCGGCCACCATGTTGGCCAGTTCCCCCATGGCGTCGCGGACATCGTCGTCGATGGCGGCGGGCAACGGGATGCCCATGAGCCGGGTGGCGAATTGGCAGGCCTGGCGCGCGTCGCACTCGACCAGCGCCGCTCCGCGCCAATCTCCCGCGAAGTGCACGGCGGCGGTAACCGTATCCTGTGTATGGGTCCAGGGCGTCTCGCAGACGGCCACCTGCAGATCGATCATGGTCTCGAAAACCGACTGGACGACGCGCGCCAAGTCGTCGCGATAAACGTCTAGAGAGAAGGGTGCCGGCATCTCGATCCTTTCAGGAAACTTGGTAGAAAACGGTTTGACCGAATACTTTGCGTTCGAAACGGTCAGTGAGGTTCAAGGTGGTTTCGCTGCCGCCCAGCAACAGGTAACCTCCCCGGAAGAGGGTTCCGTGAAGCTGGTCCAAGATCTTGCGCTTGGATTCCACGTCGAAATAGATCAAAACATTGCGGCAGAAGACCACGTCGAAAGGCCCACGGGCGGACATGCTCTGGCGCAGATCGCAGGTGCTGAAATCCACCATGCGGCGCGCTTCGTCCTTCAATTGCCATTCCAGGCCCATGCGCGTGAAGTACTTCACGAGATAGGCGATGGGCAAACCGCGGTTGACTTCGATCTGGAGATATCTGCCGTTGGATGCCCGCTCGGCCATCTGGGTGGACAAATCGGTGCCTTCAATTCTGATTCGCCAATCGCCCAGCCCCATCTCGAGCAGCATCATGGCCAGGCTGTAGGCTTCCTGGCCGGAGGAGGAGGCCGCCGACCAGAAGCTCATCTTCCGGGTATCCTGACGCTGCGCGATCAGGCTCGGAATCACGACCGACCGCAGGGCATCGTACTGCGCCGAGTCGCGGAAAAAGAAGGTCTCATTGGTGGTCATGGCCTCCACAACTTGCCGCTTTAGGACCGCGTGGTCGAGGGGCCTGCCGAGCATGGCGCAGAGATCGTTCAAATCGCCCAAGCGCAGTTGCTGCACGATGGGTGTGAGGCGGGCTTCCAGCAAGTAACGCTTATCCCCGTCGAGCACGATGCCGGACTCGCGATACACCATGTTCTGCAAGAAGCGGTAGCTTTCGGGACATAGTTCGGCTGCCGGCATCAGATCATCCTCTTCCAATCTGCCTGAGGACTTCGGGGACCACCGCGTCCAAAGGAATCACACAGTTCGCCAGGCCAGCCGCGGCCACGGCGCCGGGCATGCCCCAAACCACGCTGGTGGCTTCATCCTGGGCGATGACGTAGGCTCCGCCGGCTTTCAGCACCGCCGCGCCGCGCATGCCATCCTGGCCCATGCCGGTGAGGACCGCGGAAATGACCGCTCCGCCATAAACCTCTCCGACCGAGCGGAATAACACGTCGACCGAGGGGCGGCAGGAATTCTCAGGCGGCGACTGGTCCATGCGGACGACGGTTTCCGCGCCCTGGTTTCTGACGCGCATGTGGTAGTCCCCGGGGGCGATCAATACCGTGCCGGGCGCCACCTTGGCGCCGTCGGCGGCCTCCGCGACTCTCAGTTTCGTGGCGCTCTGGAGACGCTCGGCCAGGAACCGTGTGAACAAGGGCGGCATATGCTGCACGATCAGGATGGGCAGCGGAAAGTCTTCTGGAAACTGAGGCATGATGGCCCCCAGGGCGGTGGGGCCGCCGGTGGAAACGCCGATCGCCAATACCCTCGGCCGGCACTCCCTGCAGAACGGGACGGGCGCCATACCGGGCGGCTTCGGCGGCGCGGCGGGCCACGCGGCAACCGGAGAGGCGCCCGTCAAGAGAAAGAACTGCTTGATCTTGGGGAGCAACTGCGTGCGCAAGCTGGCCATGGAGCGGTCCAGCGATCCCACGTTGGCGGCCTTGGTCACATAATCGTCGGCTCCCAGCGCCAAGGATTCCAGGGTCAGCGCTGCGCCGCGGTCCGTCAGGGTGCTGAACATGACCACCCGCGGCCGGCCTGCCTGGTTGCGGATACGGCGCAGGACAGTCAGACCATCCATCTCGGGCATTTCGATGTCCAGCGTGATCACATCGGGGTTCAACTGGGCGATACGCTCCAGGGCGATAGCGCCGTTGGAAGCCGCCCCGACCACTTCCAGGGCGGGGTCCTCCGACAGCGCGTGCGCCACCAGGCGGCGAATGACGACCGAATCGTCCACCACCAGCACGCGAATGCGGGCGCCCGGCGGGATCGCTTTCCTGGAAATGGTGGCGTTCATTCCGATTCTCTATGGGATCAACCCCAACATGCGCAGCTTGTCGGCCAGGATCTCCTTGGTGAACGGCTTCATCACGTATTCATTGGCTCCCGCGGCCAGCGCCTTCAGCATCTGGTCCACCTCCGTTTCGGTGGTTACCATCATCACCTTCAGGGATGCGTAGCGCGGATCGGCGCGCAGTCTCTCGACCAGTTCGAGCCCGTTCATGCGGGGCATGTTCCAGTCCACCAGGATGAGAGACATCTCTTCGCGGAGAAGCCCGAGCGCTTCGGCGCCATCGGCGGCGGCGCAGACGTCGTAACCCATCTCCGCGAGGTTTCGGGACAGGATCATGCGCATCGCCTTCGAGTCGTCAACGACCATCGCCTGGGACATAGAAGCCTCTGTTTGTATATCGGAGGAGTGGGGGCGGGGCTTTAGGGGCTTGCTTGGGGGTGTCAACCGTAAGTAAATGTGCTAGCCGGCCTTCGGTGGGGCAGACGATCGTTTTATGTCGTCTGCCAGCGCTCCCTGAAGGTGGCAGACCACGAAGTGCGATGGTCTGCCCCACCAAAGTGTCCGAGAAGGCCGGTCACTTCCAGGGCGGGGTCGATCGCAAGCCGGCGTCCACGCTTCTCGCCGAAAAGGAGAAGCCCGGCGGCTACCCCGGCGGCGACCACGAGAGCTTCGCCTTCACCTGGATCGAGTTGTTCGCGAAGTGAAGCAACGTCGTTCCGGTTTTGGGCTACGGAAAGGTTGAGGATCGGGGACGTATCGGAGACGACGATCAAACGCCGGGCAGCCTTTTCGCCCGCTGTAAATCCTGTTCCATGGCCTCAACGTTGAAAGTCGAGCTGTGGAAGGCCCGCGAGAAGCGCGGCCTGGCCAAGAGTCAGGCGTTCCCGCTGGAACAGCGCCAGCGCGAGTTCTGTCTTCAACTCGGCCTCGGTCAACTGGGTTGAGTGGAGCAGGTCGTCTGGCAGCGTGACGGGCATGGCGGCACCTGATACCGAAACCGCCGAAACCGCTCCCTGACGGTCGCGGCTCGGCAACTGGCAAACGTTGCCGAGACGCGACCATCCGGGCGGCCTACAAATCAGAAGGTGAACTTGGAAACCAGGCCTTGAAGCTGAGCGGCCATCCCGCTGAGCGACTGAGCCGCTTTCTGCATGTCTGCCGCGCCGCGGGTGGTGTTTTGCGCGGCGATGGCGACCCCGCCGATGTTCTTGGCGATTTCGTTGGTGCCTTTGGCAGCCTCCCCGACATTGCGGCCGATCTCGTTGGTAGTAACGGTCTGTTCTTCCACAGCGGAAGCGATGTTGTTGGAAATATCGTTGATCTGGTTGATGATCGCACTGATCTCGCCGATGGCCTGCACGGCGCCTTTGGTGTCGCTTTGGATGGCGTCGATTTTCTGGCCGATCTCTTCGGTGGCTTTGGCCGTCTCTTTGGCGAGTTCTTTGACCTCGTTGGCGACCACGGCGAAGCCCTTGCCGGCCTCGCCGGCGCGCGCGGCTTCGATGGTAGCGTTCAAGGCCAGCAGGTTGGTCTGTTGCGCGATGGAGGTGATGACTTTGATGACCTTGCCGATCTCCACGCTGGATTCTCCCAGCTTGGCGATGGTGCTGTTGGTGGTTTCGGCCACGCCTACCGCGGCCTTGGCCACCTTTGCGGATTCATTGGCGCTCTTGGAAATCTCGCGGATGGAAGTCTGCATTTGCTCGCTGCCGCTGGACACCACCGTCACATTCTTGGAAACCTCTTCGCTGGCCGCGGAAACCACATTAGCCTGTACCGCGGTTTCTTCGGCGTTGGAGGCCATCTGATTGCTTACCGCGGTGAGTTCCTCGGCGGAAGACGCCAGCGCGGAAGCCTGGTTGGCGGCGATCTTAAGCGGCTCGACCACGATGTCGAGCGTTTTGTTGAAGCCCTCCACGATCGTGCGGTATTCCCCGCGATGCTTGGCGGCGTCGGCGCGGACACCCAGCCTCCCGTTGGAGGCCGACTGGGCCAGCGTGTTGACGTCGTCCGCCAAGCCGTTGATATTGTTCTTCAGCAGCACCAGCCACTCGTGGATCTGGTCGTCGCTGGAGGCCTTGTCCATGGCCGCGGTCATATCGCCGTTAGCCAGCTTGGTGATAAAGGCGATCAGGTCCGTCAGCCAGGCATGGATGCCATTGATCGCATTCTTCATTTTCTCGTGGTCACCCTGGCAGGCGACCTCGACTCTTTCGCGCAGATTACCGCCCTGAATCAGGCGAAGCACGCGATTGCCTTCGGCGACGGGCAGCACGATCGCGTCCAGGGTTTGGTTGACGCCCTCGATGATCTTGCGGTAATCGCCCTGGTGCTTGGCGGCGTCGGCGCGGGCGGCCAGTTTGCCTTCCACCGCCGCCTTGGCTAGGATGGCGCTCTCGGTGACTAGCGCGCCGACGTTGGTCTTCAACAGCACCAACCATTCGTGAATCTGGTCCTTGTCGGAGGCCTTGACCGTGGATGCCGTCAGGTCTCCGTTGGCGATCTTCGTGATATAGGCAACCAGAGCCGTCAGCCACTCGAGGGTAACGTTGATGTTGTTCTTCACTCCGTTGAAGTCGCCTTGGTAGGTATCGGTGATCTTGGGAGGAATGTCGCCTTTCGAGATGCGGTCCATGCAGTTCGGAGGACACGTTCAAGGGCTTGATGACGTTATCCAGCGCCAGGTTGAAGCCCTCCAGGATCTTCTTGAAGTCGCCCTGGTGTGTGGCCACGTCAACGCGGACTGCCAGCTTGCCTTCG
>PMVV01000362.1 GCA_003166475.1 Bryobacterales bacterium
GTGGCCACGCCCGCGCCCTGGCTCTCCACGGTCTTCATGATTACCATGCTGGCCAGCATCGGCCTGCCGATGCTGAATAACTTCGTGGGCGAGTTTCTGGTGCTGCAAGGCTCCGCGCGGACCAATTTCTACTGGACCGCCTTCGCCTCGATCGGCGTGATTCTGTCGGCGTGTTACATGCTGTGGCTTTACCAGCGGGTATTCTACGGCGCGACACCCGATGAGGTGCGGCATCACGTCTTCGACCTGAAGCCGCGCGAGTGGGCCGCTATCGTACCGCTGATCGCGATGATGGTTTGGATGGGCATGTATTCGCAATCGTTCCTGCCCGCCGTGCGGAAGACTACGGCGCACATTCTGGAGCAGACGCAGTTGAACGTACAGATCCGCGTGCAGGCGCCCGCGGCTCCGGTCTTCCGAGCCGCGACCGTGAGGGAGCGGTCCTATGCCCACTAATCTCGCGCCCGCCGCCGTCGAATACCTCCGGTTCCTGCCGGAGATCGTCCTGATCCTGGCCGGAACACTGCTGATGGTGCTGGACGTGCTCCTGCGCAAGCAAGCGCGGGAGATCTACGGGCACATCTCGATTGTGGCGCTGGCGGCCGCCATGGCGGCTGCGGTATTGGCCTACTCCTCGCCGGGCGCCGCTTTCTCAGGCATGCTGATCGTGGACGGGTTCGCCACCTTCTTCCGCGTGCTGGTGATCGGCGTCGGCATCCTGACGGTGCTGTCGTCGTACCGCTTCCTGGCACGCGAGGGCGTGGAGACCGGCGAATTTCACGCGCTGCTGCTGTTTTCCATCGCGGGCCAGTGCGTGATGGTCTCGGCCAACGAGCTGATCATGATCTTCATCGGCCTGGAGATCTCGTCCATCGCGAGCTACGTGCTGGCCGGTTATTTGCGCGACGACAAACGCGCTAACGAAGCGGCCCTGAAGTATTTCCTGCTGGGATCGTTCGCCACCGCCTTCTTCCTCTACGGCGTGGCGGTGGTTTACGGCATGACGGGATCGACTTACCTGACCGCTATTCACACGGTGCTTAGCGGCGGGCCCACGGCGCCCGCTCCCGTATTCATCGGCGTGGCGGTGGCGCTGATGTTCGTGGGGCTGGGCTTCAAGGTTTCCGGCGCGCCTTTCCAAATCTGGGCGCCGGACGTTTACCAGGGCGCTCCCACGCCGGTCTCCGCGTTCCTCACCACCGGCCCGAAAGCCGCGGCTTTCGCCATCTTCCTGCGCATCTTCATGACCGCCTTCGAACCCATCGCGCGCGACTGGTATCCGCTGGTGTGGGGATCGGCGCTGCTGTCCATGACCATCGGCAACTTCGCCGCTCTCACGCAATCGAACATCAAACGGCTGTTGGGTTATAGCGCGATCGCGCACGCCGGATACGTGCTGGTGGCGCTGGCGGCCCACTCGCAAGTGGGCACGGCCGCGGCGATGTTCTACCTGGCCGCGTATGCGTTCATGAACATCGGCGCATTCGCGGTGGTCTCGCATCTTTCGGGCAAGGGCGAACGCTTCCTGAGCGTGGACGATTTCGCGGGCCTGGGAGTGAGGCAGCCGGGCACGGCCGCGCTGCTGGCGATCTTCCTCATGTCGCTGATCGGCGTGCCGCTCACCGGGGGCTTCTTCGGCAAGTTCTACATCTTCAAAGCCGCGCTTAGTTCGCACCTGGTGTGGCTGACGGTGCTCGGACTGCTGAACAGCGCGGTGGCGGCGTATTATTATCTGCGCATCCTGGTGGCAATGTATATGCGCGAGCCGAGCGACGCGACCGCGGATCTTGAGCCGCTCTCCCTCGGTTTGCGCGCGGCATTGGTAATCCCGGCGCTGGGCACGCTGTTCCTGGGCATCTTCCCCGCGTGGGTGCTGGACTTCGCGGGGAAGTCGGCCGCGTTAGTAAGATAGCGCAGCGCCCGAAGTGCCGGTCTGACTCACTCCGACAGAGTTATTTGCAATGCTGATTGTAAGTTGAGAAATGCTCGGCCGCGCCATAGAGAAAAGATTCGGAGCGGCTTCAAGAGTGACTGTTCCATTACCGGTACCGCTGGCGCCGGAGGTTACCTCGAGCCACAACGGGAGTCCCGTTACCACCCACTGGCAGCCTGTGCCCGCGGTAACATTCACGTCTTGCGGTCCGCCTGCCTGCGGGAACGTGAGGTTGCTCGTGGACAGCGAGTAAGTGCAACCGCCCGCTGCTTGGGTGATCGCGAGGCTGGTGGTTCCGATCGCAATCGTGCCCGTACGCGCTGCTCCGGTGTTGGCCGCCACGCGGATGGCTAAGGGAGCGACACCCGGGCCAGCGCCGCTCGTTACAGCGATCCAAGGGGCGCCGGGTGCCGGAGTCCACTTACAGGCAAACGGCGCCACCACGCTGAAGTTCGCTGGACCGCCCGCAGGGTAGACGAACAGAGTAGTTGGGGAGACGCTATAGGAACACGCAGGCGTTTGCTGCTCGATCTTTGTTACAAATGCGGCGTAGCGGGGGAGGCCGGTCGCGGGCTGTAATGCCCGGGAGGTGGTCGGGAAGTCGGGCGATTGAGTCAGGCCGGCTACGTAGACGTTGCCGCTGGAATCCAACGCTACGCC
>PMVV01000195.1 GCA_003166475.1 Bryobacterales bacterium
GCGGCCCAGACATTGGATGTCTATGTCATCGACGTCGAAGGAGGTAAGGCCGTCCTGTCCGTGTCGCCATCCGGGGAATCGATGCTGTTCGACGCGGGGTGGCCCGGATTCAACGGCAGGGACGTGAACCGGATTGTGGAAGCCACCCAAGCGGCCGGCCTGAAGCAAATCGACTATCTGGTGATTTCCCATTACGACATCGACCACCTGGGCGATGTGCCGCTGCTGGTTTCCAGAATCCCCGTCAAGCATTTCGTGGATCACGGCCCTCTCCAGAGCGCCGGCAAAGGCGTCGAGGCCCGTTATAGGGCCTATGCCGAGGTGCGCGACAAAGGCGACTACACCGCGGTCAAGCCAGGAGCCCGGATTCCCGTCAAAGGCCTGGAGGTATTAGTAGTTGCCGCAGCCACCAAGCTCCTCGACAAGCCGCTGCCCGGCGCCGGCGCCCCCAACCCGCTGTGTGCTTCCACTGCCGGAAAACCCGAGCGCACCGAGGATCTGGAGGACAACATGTCCGTCGGTCTGCTCTTCACCCTGGGCAAGTTCCGCATGCTCGACATGGCGGATCTCGAATGGTTCTACGACCGCAAGCTGATGTGCCCCAACAACCCCATCGGCACGGTCGACGTATACCAGGTGAGCATACATGGCCAAGACAAAGGCGTGTCGCCGGCATTGGCGCAGGCGCTGCACGCCCGGGTGGCTATCATGGGCAACGGCCCGCGCAAAGGCGGTGCGCCGGAAACCTGGCTCACGCTGCGCAACGCGCCCGGCATGCAAGATATCTGGCAGGTTCACTACTCGATGCTCGGAACCGCCGAAACCAACCCGCCAATGGACTTCATCGCCAACCCCGACGCCGCCTGCCAGGGCAAGTGGATCGAGCTATCGGCCCAACCCGACGGCACATTTACAGTTACCAACGGCCGCAACGGCTTTACCAAGACATACAGCGCACGTAATTAACTTGTCCCCCAACCTTGACGGGTGGAACGGGATCCCGGCTGCATTGTCGGCAGGTATGCGCCCGGCGCAAGGCGCCCCGCGCGTTTCAGGCTCGTTTCAGAAGAGTCGTTCCATCAGGCTCGCCAGCAGGTCGCGGTCTACCGCCGCCGTGCCACCGCCTCGCCAGTCAAAGAAGCGCCAGACCGCGGCGCTCTCATTCAGGCAGAAGAATAGCAGGTAGCTCCGGATCTCGAAGCGTTCGAGCATCTTCTGGTTGTAGATGCGCACTTCGCCGTCCAGGATGTACGGGACGGGAAACTTCTCCGTGGAAAAAAGCTGCGGAGTGGCCTGGAACGCGATCTGCATCTCGCGCCCCTGGGCGCCGATCTGGATGAGGTTCACTGCGGACTCGCGGAACATCTCTGGAGCATACGTAGGTGGCGAGAGATCGAGCGCCGAGTCCGAGAGCCTGCTGTTCAACGATGACACGAACTCCGCGCAGATCTGGTGAAGCTGGCATGCACCTTGACGGCGCAACCGGGCGACCTCTTCCGCGCTCACCAAGGAGGGCTCCGACTTGCGCGCCGCGTCGATTTGCTTTGCGAGCCTGACAATTGCTTCGTCGTGGGCCATGGCGGATGCCTAGATCCTTCAAACGGCGCCGGCTACCAATCCACCGCCGCGCCGTCGTCGGCGTCGTACGCTTCAGGATTCCGCCAGTCATGGCCAATCTTGTCGGCCAGCGCATTTTCGTCCAGCTCGATGCCGAGTCCGGGACCCGTCGGCAGGTCCAGAAACCCGTTCCTCACGGTGAATGGTTTCTTGAGATAGCCTTCGCCAAGGGTCACTTGCTCCTGGCATAGGAAGTTTGGGATGGACGCCGCTATTTGCACTCCGGATGCGAGATTGATCGGACCGAGCGGATTATGCGGCGCGACCGTGGCGTAGTAGGCTTCCGCCATGCCGGCAATCAGCCGCACTTCCGTGATGCCGCCGGCGTGAGAAATATCCGGCTGCAACACGGTGGCGGCGCGCTTCTCCAAAACTTCGCGGAAGCCCCACTTGGTGAAAACTCGTTCGCCGGTGGCGATGGGCAGATAGGTTCCTCGCGCGATCTCGGCCATTACATCGTTTTCCTGGCAGTTGATGGGTTCTTCGATGAACATGGGTTGATACGGTTCGAGCGCCTTGATGAGCAACTTGGCTGTGGCCGGACTGATGGCGCCGTGAAAATCGATCGCAATATCGACGTCGTTGCCCACCGCGCGCCGCAGCTCGCCGAACTGCTCGGCGGCATACTGGACCGCCGCCGGAGTCTCAATGTACCGCGCGGGACGCTTCTTGGCCGGCCCTGTCTTAAACGCGGTGAAGCCTTTCGCCAGACCTGCCCGCAAAGCTTCCGGCGAATTGCCGTGCGCGTAAACGCGAACCCGCTCGCGTGTTGGTCCGCCGAGCAACTCATAAATCGGCACTCCCAGAGCTTTGCCCTTGATGTCCCAGAGCGCCTGGTCGATGCCGCTTAAAGCGCTGGTCAGGATCGGTCCCCCGCGATAGAACGCATGCCGGTAGATCGCTTGCCAATGATGCACAACGCGACGCGGATCTTTTCCAATCAGGTACGGCTCGATCTCCCTTACCGCTTCGGCGCACGTGAGGGCGCGGCCCTCGGTGATCGGCTCACCGAGGCCGACGATACCGGCGTTGGTGTGTACTTTGAGAAACAACCAGCGTGGCTTCACCAAAATGGTTTCGAGTTTGGTGACCTTGAGGTTGTCCTTCGGAGAAATGGGCGCGTCGTTTCCTGCGCGCTGCTGTGCGGCGGCAGCGGCGCGGTCGAAAGCGGTCAGGCCGGCGCTGGCGAACGCGCAGGCGATGAGAGAACGGCGATTGATGGGTTTCATCGAGGCTCCTGTCGCTTTTTAGAACTCGCGATTTCCCGCCCAATGTATCGCGATTCCATCCGGCATAAACTGAGGCGCCTTGTGGAGGGCGGCCAATCTTGGCCNNGCTGAAAGCCGGCTGCGGGCAGAATTGCCCGCCCTCCGCTGCCGCGCTCGCGCCACAGCGGCGGTCCATCCTGTCATTCGATTACGGCCTGGGACACGGCGTTGTCGAAGTCGTATTGGAGCGACCGTCCCGGCGTTTGCACGAAGAGCACTACCACCATCTGCTCTTTGCGATTCACCCACCAGTAGGTGCCGTAGGCGCCATCCCAGCCGTAACTGCCGTTCGGTTTCCGCAGCCGCGCGTCCACCGCACTTACAACGACCTCGCCGCCGAGTCCGAACCCGACGCCCTTTGGTGGACGCCCGATCTGACCGGCAAAGAGATCGCCGACGTTGTTGCTCAACATCAGGTCCACCGTCCACGGACTGAGAATGCGCTTGCCGTTCAGTTGCCCGCCGTTGGAGAGCATCTGGGCGAACTGCAGGTAATCCGGCGCCGCCGCCGTGAGGCCTCCTGCACCGGAGAAATAGACCGGCGATCCGATTCTGAGCGGCGCGGCCGGCTTCTGCAGTCCGCTGGGGGTCCTGTTGTATATCGTGGCGATCCGCGACTGTTCCTTCTCCGGAACATTGAACCATGTATTGTCCATGCCGAGCGGCTCGAACAGGCGCTTCCGCAGAAACTGGTCAAACGTGGTTCCCGAGACGATCTCGACGATCCGGCCCAGCGTGTCGAAGCCCGCCAATCCGCTGTACCGCCATTGCGTACCGGGCTGAAAATCCAGGGCCAGCGCGCCCAGCCGGGGAATGAAATCGGCAAGCGTCTCGGCCGGCGTGCGGGCCTGCAGCAGCTTTTGCACATCCGCCCCGGTGATTCCGCCGCTGCCGAGTCCGGAGGTGTGCGTCAGCAAGTCGACGATGGTGATGTCGTGGCTCGCCGGGACCGTGTAGTATCGCTCCCCGGATTCAGGTCCCTGGTCGGACATGGGCGCCGGCGCGCGTACCGCCTCCACCGCTACCTTGGAGTTCTTGAATTCCGGGATGTACTTCGCAACCGGGTCGGTCAGCTTCAGCTTGCCTTCCTCCATCAGGATCAGGATGGCGGCGGCCGTGACCGGCTTGGTCGACGATGCCAGACGGAACAGCGCGTCCTTGGTCATCGGCTTTCTGGCTTCGAGGTCCATCAATCCGTGCGCCTCGAAATGAACCAGGCGGCCCCGCCGCGCGACCATGGTCACCGCACCGGAGATGTCCCCAGCTTCCACGCGGCGCATAATCGCCTCATGAATGCGTTGCAGGCGTTCGGGAGCCAACCCGACGTCCTCGGGCTTTGCCACAGGCAGCGACGCAGCCGCGAGCGGCAACAGAACTGATAGCAAGACCATCGCGGCCCGCAACGCGGCGCAGCGGGTGAAAGTGGAAAACGAGTGTATCGGAGTCATCTGTTCACTTTGCCTCAAGAACCGCTAACCGTACCGTGCTCGATCTCGGCAGGCCACGAAAAACGATGGCCTGCCCCACATGACTACGGCCGCGCCGCAGGCGCACCCAGCGCCGCTTCGTAACTTGCCACGCTGCCGTTGAGCGTCCGCACCAGTTCCGCCTGGTTCCTCTCCTGCGCCACCTGTCGTGCTTTGCGGGCAGTGCCCAGCGCATCGCTCAGCCGGCCCACCTGCGCGTAAACCGCCGCCAACATCCCGCCGATCGAAGGATCCCCGCCCGCCCAGGCTTTCTCGAGGTGCGGGATGGCCTCGTCAAACTTGCCGTGGGTGGCCAGCAGACGCCCCAAATAAAAATGCAGTTCGGTGGAACCCGGATTGGCGGCCAGCGCCTTTTCGAAGTGCGGAATGGCGTCGTCGAAGCGCCCCTTCTCCAGCAGCGCGCCTGCCAGGTTCGCGTGGATCTCGCCCGAGTCCGGATCGCCTGCCAACGCCCGCTCGAAATTGGCGATGGCTTCGTCCAAGCGCCCGGCTTTGGCCAGCGCAATCGCCAGGTTGGCGTGCGCCTCCGAGTCCCCCGGGCTGAGCTGCAGCGCCTTCTCACACTCGGCAATCGCTTCGCCCGTCCGGCCGCGCTCCGCCAATGCCGCGCCCAGATTGCTATGCGCCTTGGCGTCCCACGGGCTCAGTTGCGCGGCCTTTTGCAAATACGGAATGGCGTCGTCCAGCTTTCCCGCACGCGCCAGCGCGATGCCCAGGTTGGTGTACCCATCCGGATAGTCCGGCTCGGATTCCACCGCCTTGCGGTAATGCGCCATGGCTTCGTCCGTCCGGCCCACCACCGCCAGCAGCACGCCCAGGTTGCTTTGGGCTTTGGCATCCTCGGGACTCAGCGCCAGCGCTTCGTTCCACTTCGCAATGGCGGCGTCGTACTCCTTCTTATCGCCCAGTTCCGATGCCACATCGAACAGCCGGTAGAACTCCGTAGCCGGCGTGTCGATATGCGCCATGCCGTCCGGCGCAATGTTGACGAACTCCGGAATATTCACGGCGCGGTTGGCGGCGGTCGCGTTTTCGATCAGGATGGCCGGGCTGTCGTTGCCATTCTCGTCCAGGTGGGTCAGGTACATCTGCGTGTAGGGCGACCGCGCTTTCGACGAGAAGACCAGCCAGCGGCCATTCGGCGAAAAGCTATGCCATGAATTCATGAGCCGCGTATTGCACTCGAGCGGCCGCGCCACCCCGCCCACAGCCGGCACGATGAACAACCGGCTGTCGGGACGCATCAACAAGCCGTTGTGACACTGGACGAACACGATCCATTTCCCATCCGGCGACACCTTCGCGAAGTTATTGCTCATGCCGTTGTGTGAAGCGCCCTCGATGCGCTCCGCCTGGCCGCCCTTGCCGCCGTTGAACGGAATGCGGTACAGGTCATACTGAATCTGCGTCTCGTCCGGACTGTTGGCGTACTCCGCCGCCTTCTTTCCCGGCGGATACGGATCCCGGGCCTCCGCTCTGGCAAACACCAGGTACTGGCCGTCGGGACTCCACACCGCATTGGCCTGCACATAGCGCGGATCGTCGGCGCCTGGCAGCGGTTGCAGTTGTCCCGCCGCGCGGCTGTACCAGGCCAGGATGCCGCGCGTCGGGTAGAAAACCTGCCCAAAGCCGTAATCCTTGTAGCCCGCGTTGTAGAAGCGGTCCGCCAGCCCGCGCGCCAGGGTGTCCACATGCTGTACGCCGCGCCCGCTGGGGTCGTCGATAGTGGTCGCTACATACTGGCCGTCGGGCGAAACCTGGGACATGAAACCGAACCGCTTGGCTGTCGGTCCATCCGTCTTCACCGGCGCCGCGCCGCGAAAGGAGCTCCATCGGATCACGTCTTCATTGCGGATGGACATCTCCTTGCGCACGGGGACCAGCGCATACAGGCCCTTGTCGTTCTGCGGGCCGTCGACATCCAGTCCGAACGTCTTGCCGTCCAGAGAGAAGGAATGGCAGTTCGCGCAAGTCGGCAGGCCCTGCATCACGATCTTACTCTGCGTCTCGCCCACATTGCGCAGCCGCCATGCGATCAGCCCGATGGCAAAGGGCGGCAGCGGCTTGATCACGCCTTTCACCGTCGGGCTGGGGATCAGCGGCACATCCCGGTAGAAGATCGGCGCGCCCACCGGGTCTTTGGACGTCGTGATGGAGATACTGCCGCGCGAAAGGGCGCGGGATTCGCGCCCGTCCCCGAATCCGGTGATGGTAACGGTGGCGGCGCCGGCCGCGGAACCGTTCTTAATGGCCGCCCAAGTCTGGGGATCGGGCTTCCAGGTATGCGCAGCGGCCAGTTCCGGCGTGAGGGTGGGCGGCACGGCGCCCACGCAGCGCGGATCGATCTCGCCCACTTGCAGGCGCTCGCCGCCGGATTTCACTTGCAGGCGCGGCGCGCCGCCGGGGAACTCGACTTCGATCCTCCAATGCGTAGCGCCGGCTTCGGCATCGCGCCACAAGAACGTGGGAGGCGGCAGTTCGGGCGGGAAGATCGACCGGTCGGTTGGGTAATCGATGGTGATGGGGGCTACGCCCTGTGAGCGCGGACCGGCGTTCGCCGCCATCGCGGCCGCTGCGCACAAGCATAGCAAGCAGGTCTTGGAATCCCTCACGCTCAATCCCTATTTTATCGTGCAGGACTGGCTTTAGCCGTGACGGGCAGTTTGCCCCAAAAGATATCGTAGTCGTCCACCTTCGCCGAATGCGCATACAACTTCCGCAGCCCCAGCGTGTCGACCCGCGTATCGTCGTCCGATATCTCGATGGTGTCGAAGACCCCCGCTTTAATCTGCCGGTCCAACTCCTTTTGCGGCATCACGTGCAGTTCGCGAGCCATGGCCGGCGGGAAATCCAGCTTGTGCGAATCCGCCAATTCCAGGCCCGGCGGCGGCACGTGCCGCGTCACACAGTAAGTGGGTTCATCGGCTAACAGCACCGCTTGCGGAGGCGTCACCTCCTTCACCTTCGCGGCGATGTGTTGCACCTCACGCCAGGAGAAATCGTCCGCATCCTCGATCAGCACCTTCGTCAGGCACGCGCCGGTAAGCAGGCACACGATCAGTACCGGCCACCACGGACGATCCGGCGATCCCAGCCGCGACCCCACGTCATACAACCCCGCGCATGCCAGAATCGCGAGAAACGGCACGGCCAGCAGATAATACCGCCTGAAGGTGGGAGTGGCTGTCGAAATATGCGCGATCAAAGCCACTGCCAGCCAGGCGCACAGATAGAACTCGCGGCGCTGCGCGCGCTCCCAACCGCTCCGCTTCCGGACGAACAGCAAACCCGCCAGCGCCAGCGATCCCAACATCAATGCCTGCGGCGAACCGACCCACGCGAACCATTCCGCGAAATTATGCGACAGCGCACCTTCCCACTCCCGTTGGCGGTAGAGCAGATTATAGTGGAGGACATTGAAGATCGTCTGCCGCGGCCCTTGCGCGAACAGCCACGCCAGGGGCGCGCAAGCCACCGCGCCGCCCGCGGCGAAGGCTCCCAGCTTGGCCCACCGGTTCCCGGCACGGTTGCAGACTAACATCCAGACGAGCAGCACCGGAGCCACCGGCGCCGTCAGCAGGGAGGCGTTAGCCGCGGCGCTCGCCAGAAAACCCGCCGCGCCGGAAAACCATGGCCGCGCGCGGCCCACCGCCGCCACCGTGAACAGAAAAGCGGACACGATCAGGAAGAGGCACAGCGCGTAAGCCTGCGCGATGGCGCCGAATTCGACAACCGCGATGTTCAGACCGAAGCTGCACACCGCGACGGCCGCTGCCGCCAGCCGCCAGCCTGGCTCCGGGAAGCGGCGCAACAGGTAGCCCGCGGTCAGCAGCACCGCCAGCGTGCTCATCACCGCGGCCACGCCGTGCGGGGTGCGCCAGGTGTCCCCGAACAGGCGCATCCAGGCGGCGTTCCAGTAAGCGTTCAGCGGCGTCTGCGAGAAAACGAAATCCAGATAGGGCCGCTTCCCGCGATTGATGGACTGCGCCGTCACCAGGTGGAAGCCTTCGTCCCACGCGAAAGCCCTCGTCTGCGCATAGATCTCCAGTCCGGCCGCGACCAGCGCCGCCAGCCCCAGAACAATCCAACTGGACATCCGGTTCGACAGCCGGCGCGCGCCGGTAGCCGCATTCATCTGGCGACCCCGATCTGCCGCATGTGTTCTTCGCGCGTCGAGAGGCTCGACCGGTCGAGCGCCCGGTCGACCGCCAGGATCCCGTCCAGATGGTCGATTTCGTGCTGCAGCAGCTCGGAAAGCGGGCCCGCCGCTTCCACCAGCCGGACCTTTCCCTCTTCGTCTTCGTAGCGCACCCGCACGTTCTGGCTGCGCTCCAGGTACACCAGCAGGTCGGGGAACGAGAAGCAATCGTCCCACAGCCGGAATTTGGCTTCGCTCTGAAACTCGTACACCGGGTTGCGGAGGGCGTAGGCTGCGCCTTCGAATTCGATGTAGATCAGCCGGAGGGGCTCGCCGATCTGGACCGCGCTAATGCCGCGCCCGAACCCGTGCGTGCGGCGGAACTGGTGGAGCGTGGCGCGCAGATCCTCGAAGACCGGGATGGCAGCGGAGGGGGCGCTCACCGGCGCCGAGACGGTGCGCAACAACGGATCGCCAAGCTGTAGAATGCGGCGGGAAGGCATCACGTATGAAGGTATCACGCGGGCGCTACCGAGCCGCGACCGTCAGGGAGCGGGCGCCCCAAGCCGTTAAGCCCCCCGCGTTCTGCCTATATGGCGGTTTCCTGGTTGGATGGCACGTTTGAGCATGCGTGACGAGCCAAGGCTACATAACCAAGGATAGGGTGGATCTCGCGCGCTAGCGCCGCCAGTATGGCCCTGGTCCAGTGTTCTCGCTGAACTAAGGCCCTCCGCGGCTTCAACTCGGAGAGAAACTGTCATCCCCGGCGGACGGAAAACGGAGGTCGCTTGATCGAACTCATGCGGCACTTCCCGACAGGCGAGGCCGGTCAAGATCTCATCGAGTACAGTTTGCTGATGGCCTTTCTGACCTTGGCATCGGCGGCCCTTTTCATCGGTGCGGGCTCCAATGTCAGCAAGATCTGGAGCATCGGCAATTCCACTCTGAGTACGGCAGCGGTGAAAGCTGCGAGCTAGCCGCAATACTATTCGCTTTGGTGGGGCGGCCAATTTTGGCCGCNNCGGCTGAAAGCCGGCTGCGGGCATGATTGCCCGCCCTCCAGCCTGTGGGATGTTCTCTATTGATCCACCACGGCGCGGATGGCTTCACGCAGTTCCGATTCGCTATGGGCGCCGATGAATTGACTGCGCACCACGCTATCCCGATCGATCACAAACAACACAGGGATCTTATGAACGCCGTAACGGCGGCGCATTTCGCGATTGCTATCGAGCAGCATGGGCATCTGGCAACGATTCTCCGCGACGAATTGCTTCACCGTGTCAAGCGATTCGTCGGAGATCCCGTAGAAGCGCACGGCGCCGCCAAGCTCCGCGCGGATCTTCTCGATCGCCGGAAACTCCTCCCGGCAAGGCATGCACCAGGTGGCCCAGAAATCGAGCACCACCACGCTTCCGCGCAGACTTTCGAGCGCCACGGATTGCCCATCCAGGGTCTTCACGGTAAAGTCCGCGGCGCGCTCGCCGTTCCGAATCGGTTCCGCTAAAGAAGGCAGCGTACCGACCTCGGTCCACGCAGGGTCAGGCTCGAAATGAAACAGAGAGTCGCCGACTTCCTGGTTCAACTCGATAAGCTTGATCTTCATGACGATTTCGGTTTGTGTTTCAGGCGGCCCATTTGTCTCTTTGTACTGCAACACCACGAATCTTCGGCGGTCGACCAATAGTTCGATTTCAGATCGGGAAGTGTGCGCGCGAATCGCGTAGCAACGCGCCCTCTCGCTGCCCAGTTCGAAATCCCGCTCCTTCGCGCTCATCGGATGCTGCACGGTTTTGGCCAGTTCCAGGAACTGGTGGAGCATGATATTCTCCAGGGAATCGTGCAGGCCCATGCTGGCGGTCCTGGCGTCGTGCTCTTCATCGGTATCGTCCGCCTGCGAGGCGGCGGACACTCTGGACCACTGCTTCTTGGAATCCAGGGCCAGCCAGATGGTGCCGCCGTCCGATACCGCCAGCGCCTGCTGCGGGGGTTGTTTCAAGCGAGCCAAATAGCGGCCGCCAGTCGCGTTAGCCAGTTCGTATTCCGACAACGCGGTTTGAGAGCGGCCCGCCGGAGAGGTGGTTTCCTCCCTTTCCGCAACCATGTGCACGGCCTTCAGGCTGCTGTAGGTGGAGACAACTTTGTCCAGCACCTGCTGCGCCGTGAGGTCCCGCGCGCAGGCGGGGAGAGCCAGCATCAACAGACAAATGCAGTAACGCGTCGTTGCCATCTTGGCCACCATCGATTATATATCGCGGCGTTTGTACGATAATGCGTAAATGAGGTCTTAAAGGTATATGACGTTTTGCCGCGTTGTTGTGTGTGCAGTGTGCTTGAGCGTCTGCGCCCAAACCTTGGCGGCGATGAACGCGCGGGCGACGGCTCCGAAGTCCGTGGATGTTCCTCCACCTCCGCCAACTTCCCAAGAGCAGGCGAAGCTGCTGGACGAGGTGCGCGATTACGCCGTCAACTATACGCGCAGGCTTCCCGATTTCATTTGCCTGGAGCAGACCCGCCGCTACAACGACCCAGCCGGCACGGAAGCGTGGCGGCTGGCGGATGTCCTCACGGCGCGGCTCAGCTATTTCAACCAGAAGGAAGATTACAAGCTGGTTTCACAGAACGGCCACGCGGTTAAAGATGTGCCGTACGCCAAGGTAGGCGGGGCCTTTTCGATGGGCGATTTCGGCACCGACATGCGCGAGATCTTCGACCCAGCCAGCCATACCACGTTTGCGTGGAAGAGATGGGCCACGCTGCGGGGCCGCCGGGCGCACGTCTTTTCCTACCGGGTCCCGCTGGAGTTCTCGAAGTATACTCTCGGGTTCGAGGGCGAAGAGAAGGGCGATGTGGAGAAAGTCAAAGTTGGCTATCGCGGATGGGTCTTCGTGGACCAAGCGTTGAAAAGGATCGTGCGCATCACACTGGAGCCGGTGAACGTTCCGCCCTCCTTCCCCATGGTACAAGCCGAGGAAACGCTAGACTACGACTTCACTAAGATCGGCGACAGCGAGTACTTTCTGCCGCTAGTGGCCAGCTTGAGCACGCACAGCCGCGGCGGGATTTGGACGAAGAACGTGAAGGAGTTCCGGCTCTACCGGAAGTTCTCGACCGAGGCGGTGATCAAGTTCGATGGCCAGGAACTGCCGCCGCTTGGGGACGATAAGACCAAGGAACAGCCGCCTCAGAAGTAGCTGTGGGGCAGGCCATCGTTTTTCGGTAATTGATTCCCGGTGGAGTGCAAGCAGAATGTTGCAGTTGCAGCGGAGCGGTGTGTTTTAGCCGGAGTTCTGGGGAGGGGAGGAGTCTGCGGGATGCAGCAAGGCATGCAGTCCTTGGGCAATCGAAGTGTTGGCCCTCTTGGCTATGGTTCGAATCACCGTGGTGAAAGCCGCAAACGCGTCGGCGCCGCGCTGAGTTTTGGAACACTGCGAAACCTTACGGGCGATCACCGCTGGCCGGAGTGCCCGTTCCGCTCGATTGTTGGTGGGCTCGATAGCCGGGTTGTGGAGGAATCGCAAGACCCGGCCGCGATCGTTCTGCCAGCCGATGCCATCCAGCAGCCGCTGGTTATCGGGGTCGGTTAACTGGCGGTGGCGCAACTGATGGGTCAGTTGGTCTTCGATCTTCTGCCCTTGCTGCCGATAGGCTTCCTCGCCCACCTGACTTGCCCGGTGGTCGCGCCACAACTGGTTGGCTTGCTTCAGGGTGTTCAGTACACCCTCCCCAAACACGCGCGCCGGTCCGCTCTTGGTTACCACTACTTCTTTGACATTGCGCATCAGATGCGAGAGACACTTTTGTTGATCCACTTCGGCCAACTCGTCGGCTTCATAGCTGGGACCTCGATCCGTTACCAAAATGCCGGGGTAGTCGCCCGGCACCAGTTCGCGCACCTCTTCGTTGCGATGCTGGGGGCGGATTTGGTAGACCGTGGCCTGGTCGGTGTCGAACACCATCAACTGAGCGGGCTCTCCGCCTACCGCCCAACTGGTGTCGTCGGTGTAGGTGATCGGCGCCTGGTGGATGCCCGCGCGGGCCTCCCGATAGGCATTGCCCACCACGCCGGAGGCTTGCTGGAGCGCGTCCCGCGTGATGGCGCTCTGGGTCAGCGTCACCCCGGTGGTCTCCAGCAGGATGGCGGGCAGCCGACGCACCGGCACCCCATGGCCGTAGTGCAGCGCGTGCGCCATGGTCTTCAGTCGGGGACCCACCCGGTGCGCGGTGGCCCCGTATTGGTTGGAAGCTATCTCGGGGTGCTCTCCCCGCACACTCTTTCCGCAAGCCGTACACACGCACACGGCCACGTCATAGACTTTCACTTCCGGTTGGGGCTGAGCCGGCATATCCGTGGTGGTCACGCGATCGGTCCGCTGCCATTTCAACGCTCCCCCGCAGCAGGGGCAGCGCATGCTGGTCACCGGTACCTCGACCGGTTCGGCCTCAGCGGCCGCCTGGGGGGCCTCGCGGCGCTGGAAGGGTCCCTGTCCGGGTTTCCGGCCGGGTCGTTTGGGATCGGCTTTGCGTATGCCCTTGGAAAATGGCGTGGCCGACCGGGATTTGCCCCGCAGCAGCTTTTCCAGCTTTTTCACTTCCTCGCGCAACCGGTCGTTCTCGGGCTGAATCCGAGTTAATTCCTCGCGGAGGGAGTGGTTTTCTTCTTCTAAATCCTCAATCCGTTGGTAGTTGTCTCCCGGCTCCGGCCCAGTCATCCAGACTACAGTAACCGATCCGGCGCGAAATGTCCAGAACTTTCTTGCTCGCCAAGCAACTCGGAAGCAGCTACGGCCCCGTCTGGTCGACAATGCCGGGAATCAGGTACGTTTTTCGTGGCCTGCCGAGTTCGAGCATGGTGCGCAGACGACAAACAACGATCGTCTGCGCTACGGAACTGTACAGTTAATTCGCGGATGGATCGCCGTACAAAATGCCGCGGCCGTGGGTGCCGACGTAGACCCGGCCGTACTGCTTGGGATCGCCGGAGACGTGCAGCACGAGGCCCCATTGGTGCTGGTCGTCGTTGATGCGCACCCAGGCGCGCGCCGCGTCGTCCGAGCGGAAAATCCCGCGTTGGCCGTCCACGATGCCGGCCATATACAACGCCGGGACGGCGGCGCCAGGCGCGGCTTTGCCGAAACCGAAGCCGTGCATTTCGGTGACGCCGTCCATGCGGACGAAGGTCTTGCCGGTGTCGGCGGAATGATAGAGTCCGTTGAAGGCGGCCAACCAGAGATCGCCCTCTTTGCCGGGCGTGGCATAGATGCGATCCTGGCCCCCACGATTGTCACCGCGGTTTCCGCCAGACCGCGGCAGGCCATCGGGCAGGTTCAGGACGCGCTCGGCGAAACTCGCCGCGCCATCGTCGCTGAGGAAGAGCTTGCCGTCGAATAGAGCCATGGCGTAGAACTTGAGCGGGTTCACGCGATCGGCAATCACGCGGGCGCCATGGGGGATGCCGCGCGCTTCGGTCCAAGTGGCCCCCCGGTCGCGCGTCACGCTTACGGCGCTTCGCTCCGGCGTCCACACCCAGGTGGCGCCGTCGGCGGACACCGCGATGTCTCCCAGGCGGCTGCCGGGCTGCGGCGTGGCTGGCGTGGGTTGCCACGACCGGCCGCCATCGAGCGAGTAGCCGATGTTGCCGTGGTGGCCGCCGGATGCGTTGCCGACGCGCACGATGGTGGCGGGGGCGTTCTCGGCGCACGCTACGCCATTGGTGTTGCCGAAGTGCGGATGATCGTAATTGCCTTCCGGCGCGGGCTTGTCCAAGTCCCAATGCACGAATCCGCCGTAGTCGCCGATGGCGGTCAACAGGTGCGCGCCGGCGGGCGGGCTGAGCAGTTCAAGCGCGACCGTCTCTTCGATACCCGTACTCATGACGCGCCAGCGGGTGGGCTTGCCCGCATCCACATCGGTCAGGTTGAAGGTTTCGTATCCACCGTAACCGGTGGTGAACATGGCATGGCCGGAGTCGAATGGATCGATCTCAACGTCGAACAGCCAGTGGATCGGCGTGTGCGACACATAGGGCGCGAGCGCGAAGTCGAAGGTCCCGCCGCCGCCGAAGACGGGCTTCCAGGTCTGGCCGCCGTCGATGGAGCGGAACAGGTCCTCTCCGCCGGCATTGCCCGGACGGCCGAAGGAACTGGCGATCAGCGCTTGCGGATTGCGCGCGTCCACCGACACCGCGGCATAGCCGAATTTCTTCACCGCGGTGGGTTTGTCCGGCGTGATGCCGGTCCACCGGCCGCTGTTGGTATCGAGCTTCCATACCCCGCCGTCGACCATCTGCGCGGGCCCCGGATTGGTGCCGTAGGAGATATATAGCGTGCCATCGGAGGCCAGTTTGGCGCGATTGGGACGATAATCGACCGGCTGGCCGGGCACCGCTTTCCATGTCCGGCCGCCGTCAGTGGTGCGGAACAGGCTATAGCGATGCATGTACGAGGCACCCACGTAGACGACCGGACTGGGCGCGCCCTGGGAACCGCTGTGCGGGTCGAAAATCACGAAAACGATGCCACTGGGACCATCCCACGGCGGGCCGTGCGGGTAATCTTCATGGGTCTCGGTGAACGAATCCACGCGGTTCCAAGTGAGACCGCGGTCCGCGCTGCGCCACAGCCCGGCGTGGCGCGTGCCCAAAAAAAGCACGCTGCCGTCGTTTGGATCGACGGCCAGCCGCTCGCCGTTGCCCCGGCCGTTCTCGTTGCCGCCAAATTTGATCGGAACATTCACGCGCCGGAATGTTTTCCCGCGGTCGTCGGACAGCAGGATGGCCCCGTCCGGAGCGTGCGAGTACATGCCGCATGCCAGGTAAACACGATCCGGATCGGATGGATCCACGGCGATGCTCTCCACGCCCATGAGATTGGTATCTTCGTAGGGCAACCAATCGAGCAGCGGCTCCCAGCGTCCGGCTGGTTCGTTCCAGCGGTAGGCTCCGCCGATATCCGTGCGCGCATAACGCACGCCTTTCGCGGCCGGGTGGAAGACGATGCCATCCACGAAACCGCCGCCCACGATCTGTACGCTCTTCCAGGTGTAAGGGACGGCAGCCGGCCGCTTAGCCGGCTGGCCTTGCGCGGCCGCCATGCCGCAAACAAAAATGAGTATTCCCGTTTTTCCACGCATCATGCTCTCACCTGCCGCCGGCGTGCACTTCACGCCGGGAGACGTGCAACTCCGCCTTACCCGCCAACGGACCGCCCACCAGCGCAACCGACGCGTCTTTAACAGCCACTTCCACTTTGCGCAGGACATTGTCGGCGGGCAGGCAGACCCATCCTTCGGCGCTGTCATTGGCCGCCGAGAACGCCAGCAGCTCGAGCTTGGCCCAGTCCATTTGCGACGTCGATTGGGCGAGCTGGATCTGTGGGATCGCCGCGCCATTACGCACCAGCATCACCACCGGAATCTCGCCCGCGGCAATGGCGTGCCAGCCGCCGGCATAGACCGCGCCGGTTTGATAGTCGATCCACTGTCCGGGCGGCAAATACACATCGCGGCCGTGCGTCCCCGCCTCCATCAGCGGCGCCACCAGGATCTGGGACCCAAACAGATACTCGTCTTCGACAGTCCACGAGCCGGGATCGCGCGGAAATTCGACGAACAGTGCCCGCAGCATGGGCAGGCCGCGCTCGCTGGAGTCTTTCGCCTGGGCGTAGACGTACGGCATCAGGCGGTACTTCAGCTCGTCGGCCCGGCGGAAGGCGTCCAGGAAATCCGGTCCGCCGATGAGCCACGGCTCTTTGGGCGGGATGCCGTGGCAGCGGCTGTGCGAGGTTAACATGCCGAAGGGGAGCCAGCGGCGATACAACTCTTCCGGGGTGGGCGCCGCGAAGCCGCCGATGTCATGGCTCCAGAACGAAAAACCGCTTAAGCCCAGCGACAGGCCGCCGCGCAGCGTGGCCGCCATGCCAATGTCCATGGCCGCGGCGTCGCCGCCCCAATGAATTGGATAGCGCTGGCTGCCGGCCCACGCGCTGCGCGCCCAGATAATGTGCTCGCCGCCGATGCGGTAAGTGATGTCCGCCACGGCCTTGTTGTAGCGCAGCGGGTACAGGTTGTGTTCGTAGAAGCCGCTGCGTCCCGAAGCGTAGATGCCGGTCTGGGGAGCGGCTTCCCCAAAGTCGGCCTTGATGGCGCCGACGCCCATTCTCAGCACGGATGCGAGGTTGTCCTGATACCAGCGCACCGTCTCGGGATTCGAAAAGTCCAGCACCGCGTCTTCATACGGCAGATTGCCCTTGCCGTCCTTGACATACAAACCCTTGTCCAGAATTTCCGGGAACAGGCGGTTTTTCGGCACGAAGTACGGCAACTGCCAGAGGGAGATGTGCAAGCCTTGCCGCTTCAGGTCGGCGATCATTTTCACGGGATCCGGGAAGCGGGTAGCGGAGAAGCGGTAGTCGCAGCGCCAATCGTTCTCGAACCATCCGGTGTCGATGTGGATGACATCGGCGGGCAGGCGGGTTTCGCGCAGCTTGGCCGCGATGGCGCGAACCTCCTGTTCGGAGAAATAACTGATGCGGCTCATCCACAACCCGAACGACCACAACGGCGGCAGCGGAGATTTGCCGGTGAGGTTGGTGTACTCGTTCAGGATCTGCTTGGGCTCGCCGAGGAACACAAACAAGTCCAGTTCGTCGTCGCCCAGCATGAGCGCGTTGGCGCCCTGATAGCTGGCGCCGAAATCAAACGTGGCCGGAGCCGAGGTGTGCGCGAACATCCCGTAACCGCGGCTGCTGAGGAAGAACGGCACGGGCTTGTACAGCTCGGAACTTTCGGGGCCCTGGCCGTCGTGGGCCCACAGGACGATCTTCTGGCCGCGCTTGTCCAACCGGGAGAACGACTCCCCGCATCCGAACAGCTTCTCGCCCGGCGAGAGCGAGAACACGGCCGCCACGCTGCGCGAGTAATCCGACTGGCGGCGAATGAACGAAAAGGGCAGCACCGGCACCTGCGTCGAGTGATTGTCGCTTTCGTGGTTGGTGCGCGTCAGCAGGCGTCCCTCGGCATCGCGGAATTCGATGTGGAAGGGCTTCTGGAAGATGGAGACCGAGCCGGCCTGACTGGTGTAGCGATAGCCGCCTTCGACCGGCGTCATGCGCCAGGATGCGTCGCGCGGCGGCTCGCCCACCAGCATCAACTCTTCGCCTGAGGGCTTCACCTCGAGTCCGGTGCGCATGCGGATGCGCACGGTGCGCGGCGATACGAACTGGATGGAGAAGGGCAGCGTTGGATTGACCGGGTACTCGACTTCCGGAAAGGTGAGGTCGCCGAATGGGCGCAGCACCGCAATCTCGGTATTGAAGGCGATGCGCGGATAGCGGTGATTGCGTTGCCAGTCGATTGCGCCCGTGCCGGTGCGAGGATCGAATGCGGACAAGCTGTCGGCCAGGAAGTAGGTGTTCGAATAGCTGTGGAAGTCGGTGCTGACGTCCACCAGGTCGCTCAACAGCGCAGGGGGTTGGTTGCCGGCCTGGGCGTCAAGCGCGGCCGTGAAGGGGAGCAGAAGGCCGGCCATCAGGGCCGCGCGGGCTGCTGGAGAAATCGGATGCATGAGAACCTCTCGGTCGCAAGGAGTGCCGGACCGTGATGCCGGTGCGATTGCCGGGCAGCAACCCGGCGTCGCCTCGGCGTCGTCTCCACGGGCATTGCGAGATCCCTATCATAATTCGCGGCGCGGGACGGCGGCGTTGGCAGCGGCTGGGGGGAGACCGCTCCCTCACGGTCGCGGCTCGGAAACTGTCGCGGCTACTAACGTGGCACGGGTGCCGCGGTTTTGTTACACTTCGTCCGCTCAGGAAAACTTCCGTCTGGCTCTTTTTTATCTGCGTTCATCGGCGTTCATCGGCGGCCAATATCGGGTTTTGAGTTTCGCGTTCGGCAAAACTGAGCCGGCCCTGCTACTGCCGGGCCCTGAGCCAATCGTTCCCTATGTCCGATTGCAGTGGATTGGCAGTGTCCATCGGCGCGATCTTGTAGCTGCGCTTCGAATTTCTGGCGAGCACGATCTGGACTTCCTGCGTGGCGCCGTTGTGTGAGAATTGCACCTTGATTTTGTCGCCGGATTTTTTGGCCGACAACAGATCGTTGAGACCCTTGGCCGTGGCATGTACGCCGTCGACAGTCAGGATACGGTCCTCAATGGCCAGTCCGGCGGTCTGCGCGGGCGACGCGGGCGCCACATCTGCGATCCGGAGTCCGTGGTCCTGCGCCTTGGTATTGACGCCGAGAAATGCGCCAGGGGCCGCCTCTTCCGCCGTCTCGACGCGCAACCCGGCGTAGGCCAGATACTTCGCGTAATCCATTTCCCGGCTGGTGGACACGTATTCGAAAACTTCCGCCAGAGGTCCGCCGGCGGCCTTCTCGCACTCCGACCGGAACTCGGCGTCGGTGAAGCCGCGCGCCTTGCGCTGGTAATACTCGCGGTACAACCCGCGCATCACATCGTCCAGCGATTTGCGGTTGCGGCTTTCGTTGCGGATGTTCAGGTCCAGCAGGGCGCCCAGCATGGCGCCGTTGTCGTAGTAGGAAATGGACGTGCTGCGGTCGCCCCCACCGGGCAGGTTGCCCCACGTGTACAGACTCGATTCAGCCGCCGACTGGTAGCGGTGGCCGGGCGCGCTCTCGAATTTCGTAATCGCGCCCGCCAACTTTTCGAGATACTGGCCGCGCGTCATCAGGCCGGCGCGCACCAGCACCAGATCCTGGTAATAGACCGTCAGTCCCTCGGACACCCACAGCATGCCGGTGAGGTTGGCCTGGTCGTAATCGAAGGGTCCCAGCGCAAGCGGGCGGATGCGCTTGACGTTGAAGTTGTGGAAGTACTCGTGGGCGACATAGCTCAACCACCGCAGGTAGCCGTCTTCTTTGGTGAGGCTGTCGCCATTGAACGAGATCGCCGCGGAATTGGTGTGTTCGATGCCGCCGTTGCCTTTGCCCATCAGGAGAAATGTGTAGTGTTGGTACGGCACATCGCCGATGAGCTGCGTGGCCGCCTGCACCATACGCTGCAGGCCGGACGTCATCTTCTCGCGATTCACGCTGGCCGGCACATTTTCGATGGCCAGTGTGTGCGGCCGGCCCGCGACGGAGAACTGCAGGATTTCCTGGTTACCCATCAGCATGGGGCTGTCGTAGAGCACGTCGAAATCCGGCGCGAAAAACGTGTTGGGCTGGCCTGCCACCGGATCGAGACCGGTCGAAATGCGCGCCCAGCCTGGCGGCAATTGGAAGGCCGCGGTTACGGGATGCTGGATGCGTTCGGCGAGGTGTAGGAACAGCCCGGCCGGCGCGATGAAGGCGCGCGTGTCGTCGATGTAATTCCGGGCGACGAAGGACACCGACGCTTCGACATCGTAGTTCAAGACAACCGCCGCTGCGTTGCCGGTCGCCACGCGCCAGGTGTTGTCGGCGACCTTCTCCCACGGCAGGGACTGCCCCGCGCCGTCTTCGGCGCGGAAGGCTCGCACGTATTTGGCATAGTCCAAAACACGGTAGAACCCTGGCGTCCAAACCGGCATTTTGAAATCCTGCGTCTCGCCGCGCAGGCCATCGCAGCGTAACGCGACGTGAAACTGGTGGTTGGCCGCCTGCGGCATGGAGACGGTAAATGCCAGGGTGCCCTCGGGCGGTGCGGCGGGCGCACGGAGCGATGGCGCCAGGATCGCCGCGCAGATGAAGAGTATGCGAGCCTTTTGTGCGGACATGCAGAATTCATTCTAGGAGCATGGGCGGCGCGAGACGCCGCCGCGGGCCGAGGGCCTGCCCCACACTCTTCCATCACATGTCGAGGTTCTGGCGGGCGTACTCGATGCACTTCAGATTGTGCTGGTCCTCGCTCTTCAATTGCTCCTCAGGGCTGAGCCCGGCGATCCGCGGCAGCGGCTTTTTCGGACGATTCTTCCGTACCAGCACCAGGGTCTTGGCCAGATCTCGGCCGGCCAGCGGGCTGTAGGAATCGTCGAACGTGGCCCAATATTTAGGCGCGAACACGGGGATCTTCAGCGGGTCGCGAGTAATCATTTCCAGCTCGAAGATCATGTTCGGGTCTTTCTGCCGGAGGGTCTGCACCATCTGCTTTAGGTCGAGCATTCCCTCTCCCATGTCGACCTCCGACAGCAGGAATCCGTCCTCGTATTCCTCGACGGCCATGTCCTTGATGTGGGCGAAAAATATGTAAGGGAGCAGCGTCCGCAAGGTATCCATGGGGTCCTCGCACAGCGAGAGGTTATTGCCGAAATCGAAGCAGACTCCGACGTATTCGCTGCCCAAGCGTTTGAGCCAGGCGGCCTGCTCGGCGGAGCGATAGCCCTTGTGGTTCTCGAGGCCCAGGCGCATCTTGTGTTTGCGCAGCACCGGTTCGGCCAACTCTACCGATGCCTGGACGCCCTCGAACATCTTCTTCCAGGGCTCGAAGCTGTCGAAGTCTTCGTAGCGCCGGCCGGTCAAGGCGGCATGGAAAGCGGACGCTCCGGCCTCTTTGAAAGCCGCCACCTGGAGATCGAATGCATCGACCTCGCTCTTCTGCCGCGGCATCCGCGGATCGCAAATGAGGTGCATGTTGTAGCCCTCGATGCGCCCCCGGAATTTCTTGATGGCCTCCGGGTCCGTTGACGGAGGGTTGGTCTGCACGCCCGCCAGGCCTATATTGTGACAGTGTTCGACGAGATCGAAAGGCGGCCCGCCGCTCCGGCTGGCGCGCATGTGCAAGGCGAACGCGGTGGGCGCACCGCCCATGCGCCGCGGATTGGCCGGCGCCGGGAACGCGGTTGCGTTGGAGGCAAGCCAGGCTGAAGCCGGGCCGGCCATCGCTAGAATTTCTCTCCGTGAGATCATGTTATCCTCCGCCGATCGAAAAGCCTATCATAGCCGTGCGCCCGGCGATACGTATTCCACGCCGGTAAATTCGCAGAACAACTTCAGGTCGCGCTTCCAATCGCCATAGACCAGGGCGAGGTGATGCTCCACGCCCTCCCGCATCATCGCGGCAAGGAACGCCGCCGCGGAGGGCTCCGGCCGTACCGTCGCGACGCTCCCGCGCACGCCTTCTCCCGAGGGGATCGCCTCGCCACCAGCGACAAACAGCCTGAGCTTGCCGTCGACGGGACGCAGCAGTTTGGCCACGGTCACGGCCCCCTCTTTGAAGGAAAACTCCACCGTGGCGCCGGTCGCCGTGCGCATATGCACGCGGAGGAGCGCCTTCCCGGGATCTCCGGCCAGCGAAGGTTCGGCCGCGCCGCAATGGGCGAATTGGATGGCGTCTTCCGGTTCGAGATACCCGGTGATATCGAAGTTAAACGCCGGCGCGCCCGCCAGCCTGCTCAGCAGCCAGGTGGTGATCAGCGCCGTGACGTCCACTTCGCAGGTGCTCGGAATACCCTCCTGGGCCATCAGCGCGTGGGCGGTGCATGGCGTGATCTTGTGATGATCGCGAAGTTCAGGCCAGCAGCGCACGCAGTAGGCATCCAGTTGGTTCGTCCGGACCAGTTGCCGGATGGCCACGTAGAGCCGAAGGCTGTCCGCCAGAGCCTCTGCGCTCACTTCTCGTCTCCCGCCGGTAGCCGCGATCAGCCGCTGGGCCGCGCGTTCCGCCTCACCGGGGGACGCGGTTTGGGCCGCCCGCACCAGTTCGTCCAGTTCGAAGTGGACCGTGGTGACGCCCAGCGCCTTCTCCAGACCGGCTTCGTCCACTACCACATCGACCATGCCGGGACACGGTTCGCCTACCACTCCCAAACGGGCGCGGCGCAGCGCTCGGGCGGCGGCTGCGGCTCCGGCGGCCCTCGCCACCTGCTCGACGGTCGCTGTAGTTACATCGCCGATCACGTACGCGAATGGCTTTCCCATCCGCCGGATATTCGAGCCGGACCCGGTCAGACCGCTCATGGGGGACGGCATCGGAATATCGCGGTCCAGGTAGGGCAGGGCCCAAAGGAACAGGGGGATGTCCCCGAGCCCGCGGGCCAGCGCCAGGGTGACATCTTCCGACACCCAGGAGCAGAAGAACAGCACCACGAGATCGACTTCGCGTTCGACCAGGTGCGCGGCGATCTCGATGGCGTCCGCCGGGGTTCGCGGGATAGGCGGCGCGGTCACTTCGTTTCCGGACTTGCGCAGCTCAGCGATGGCGTTCTCGCGCCAGGCTGCCACCGCCGGCAGATCGTACAGCGGATGGACGCAGGTAACGAATCCGATGCTCGCCCGATTCATCAAGATACAACGCTACCACTTGGAGGGCGGCCAATCTTGGNNCGGCCAGAGCCGGCTGAAAGCCGGCTGCGGGCATGATTGCCCGCCCTCCAATCAGATGCCTCGGCTGGCTCGCCTGGTCATCTCCGCTAGCGTTTGGTTGGTACCCGGACGGTATCCTTTCAGGGGCAGGATTCGTTCGTGAATGGCATCCAGGAGCCAGCCGGGCTGCGGGAAAAACAAGGTTTCCAGCTCGGCCGCCGGCGTAATCCAATTGCGCGAGCCGATCACCACGGGCGGCGCGTCCAAATCGTAGAAACAGAGCTGGGTCAGGGTGGAGGAGACGGTCTGCATCACGCATCCGCGCTCGACCGCGTCGCACACCAGAAGCACCCTGCTGGTTTTGCGCACGGAATCCACCAGCGGCCTGTAGTTCAGCGGATTGACAGATCGCAAATCGATTACTTCGGCCGATAGTCCGAAGCGCTGTTGCAGTTCCTCCGCCGCCGCGATGGCGGTGTAGAGCGCCGGGCCCAGGGTCACGATGGTCAGGTCCGTGCCCGTTCGCTTGACGGACGGCTCGCCGAGCTCGATTTCGTAGTAGCCCTCCGGAACTCCTTGTTCCACGAACATCTCACCCACGTGGTAGATCTTCTGGCTCTCGAAGAACACCACCGGATCGGTGCCGGCCAGTGCGGCGTTCATCAGACCCTTGGCATCGTACGGGGTCACGGGATAGACTACCTTCAGCCCTGGAATGTGGTGGACCAGCGCGGTCCAGTCCTGCGAATGCTGCGCGCCGTATTTTGCGCCGACGGAAATGCGCAGGACCACCGGCATCGCCAGGCGGCCCGCCGACATGGCCTGCCATTTCGAAAGCTGGTTGAAGATCTCGTCGCCGGCGCGGCCCATGAAGTCCGCATACATCAGCTCCGCCACCACCCTGCCGCCCTCGAGCGCATATCCGACGGCGGCCCCGACGATGGCGGCTTCCGAGATGGGGGCGTTGAACAGGCGGTGGTAAGGCAACGCCTCGGTCAGGCCGCGATAGACCGCAAAAGCGCCGCCCCAATCGCGGTTCTCTTCGCCGAAAGCGATCATGGTGGGATCGATTGAGAACCGGTGCAGCATGGCCTCGAAGATGGCGTCCCGAATGTTGTAGACCTTGGCCTGCGGCGCCGGCTGGCCGTCTTCGGCCGGGGTGCGAATCCGGCCGCGAATCTGCTGCACCCTGGAATTTTCCGCGAGATCCTGGAGCAATTCGGGCGGGCGCTCGTCGAACCGCTCCACCCGTTGGCCGGAGAACATGACCGCGCCGATCAACTCGGAGTCCGCCGCGATGCGCGGGCTGGCTTCGAGATCGACGGCCAGACGGAACATCTCGAAAACGGTGTCCTCGATAGACGCCCTGGAACTGTCCAGCGCGCCCTCGGCGACCGCGTCACCCGAGATCAGCTTCTGCCGGAAAGCCCGGATCGAATCGGCCTGCTGCCAGTGCTCCAGCTCTTCTTTCGACCGGTAGCTGGAAGCGTCGGAAGGCGAGTGGCCGCTGATCCGATAGGTAACGGTGTCCAGCAGGACCGGACCCCGGCCCTCCTGTAAGACCTGCTTCTTGCGGCGGAACGCATCGATCACCGGCAGGGGGTCGTAGCCGTTGACGCGCTCGGCATGCATCTGCTCCGGATTCACGCCCGCGCCGATCCGGGCGATGACCTGTACCCCCATGGTTTCGCCGAGAGTCTGGCCGCCCATGCCATAGAAGTTATTCATGCAGTTGAACAGGATGGGCAGGCCGCCGCCCAGCGACTCGTCCCACAACTGGCGGTACTGATCCATAGCGGAAAAGGTGATGCCTTCCCACACCGGGCCGCAGGCGAAGGAGGCGTCTCCGATATTGCACACCACGATTCCCGGCTTGCGGTTGACCCGCTTATAGAGAGCCGCGCCCGGCGCGATGGACCCGGAACCTCCTACGATGGCGTTGTTGGGATAGATTCCGAACGGGACGAAGAAGGCGTGCATGGAGCCGCCCATGCCGCGGTTCAATCCGGTCTCTCGCGCGAAGATTTCGCTGTATGCGCCGTAAACCAGGAACCGTATGGCGAGGCCTCTCACGGTTCCCTGGTATCCCTTTTCGACGGGACGAAGCACGGCGCCATCCCGACAGGATTCCATGATTTCGAGCAGTTGGTCCTCGCTCAACTGCCGGATGGCGGAGAATCCCTTGGCCAGGATCTCGCCATGGCTGCGGTGCGAGCCGAAGACATGGTCGTCTGGAGTCAACGAAAAGGCCATGCCGACGGCGGCAGCCTCCTGCCCGATGGACAGGTGGGCCGGTCCGGCGTGCTTGTAAGCTACGCCCTTATACGCGCCCTTGGTCTTGATCGCGTTGAGAATCGACTCGAACTCCCGGATGGCGCACATGTCGTGCCAGATGTTCAGAAAATCCGCGGGAGAATACGCCGCGAGTTCTTCTTCGAGGGTTCTCTGGTAGGCATTCACCGGGATATCCGGTAAATGGATCGTGCCCCTGGCAAGAACGGTCTCCGGCTCGATGACGATTGACTTGGGCATTTCTACCGGTAGCCTTCCATCAATTTCCACCCCACCTCGGAGAATTGGCCGAGCGTGCGCTGAGTCGCTCCGAATCCCATGAATTCGCACGGGCGCATGCCATCCGGTTCGTATGAGCGGGCGAACTCCGGTATGCGGCACAGCCGCTCGATTACCTCGGGCGGAACCGGTTTGTCGATGCGCTCCTCGCGCGGAAGATCCTGGGTGACGAAGATCTCCTGATAAGCCGGGGCGATGGACATCAGCAATTCCGCGCCGGCCAGTTCGGTCAGATGGTATTCCCCGCGCAAGGCCGCCACCAGCAGCACCGCTTCATAACCGCGCTCCTGGTAAATTTGATACGCCCGTTTGGTCACGGCCAGGCCGGCTTGGCGAATATCGGCTTCGGTTACCGCTGCTTGCGTATCATGGGCGACCTCCCGCACAAAGTCGTCGAGACGCCCGATCATGATCACCGCGAAACACTTTCCCGGCTGGATGCCTTTTTCCATGGCCCTGCGGATCCCCGCGCGATGGCGTTCGGCAATGGCAATGGCCTGCGGCACGGTAAAGCTGACCGTGGCCGTACAGGTAATGCCGTCCGCGATGGCATCCTCCAGCACGTCCAGACCCGCACTGGTGGCCGGCAGTTTGACGGCGATATTGGGGGCCCACGCGTGCAAGCGTTGGGTCATCGCCCGCATGCAATCGCGGTCGCCCGCGTGCAGGGGGTTCACTTGGGCGCAGACGAACCCCGAACGGCCGCTACTGGCCTGGTATTCCGGCATCAGCTTCTCCGCCGTTCTGGCGACCGCAATCTGTATCAGCGCCTCTGCTTTGGATTCCGGCGGCAGATTCCGTGCGATCACCCGGTCGATGTCGGATGCCCACAACGTCCGGTCTTTCACCAGCGCCAGGTTGGCCAGAAACGGATTCGTGGTGACGCCGATGGCGCCGCGCTCCAGGCCCAGCGCCAATTCGGCAGCCTCGGCCGAGTCGTGCCACCATTGCGTGCGGGTATTGCGAATGACCCAATCCAGATAGGTTTTGGCCGCCATGATTTCCTCTACGTTCGTTTAGGACCTGCAAAACCGAATTCACTTGTTATTTTACATCGTGGCGTGGCGAGCGGGGCTGGAGAGCCCCGCTGCAAGGCCGGGGGCCGGGCATAGGCGTTGAAATAAGGCCGTTCGCAAGGACGACCCGCGTGTCGGGCGATCCAGTTGCGCGGCCCACTTTCGGGGCAAGTTCCCAGAGCCCGACTTAACTGG
>PMVV01000330.1 GCA_003166475.1 Bryobacterales bacterium
GCAGCCTTGCCGAAAGCTCACGCTTCACCTCTCTCCGGCGCAGACAGCTTCTCCATTTCCAAAGCCAGTTTCAGCATGGCCGCACCCGGATTCTTGCGGCGCGCGGGAGCCGGGCTTCGCAACTCCGCGACCACGCGCTTCCGGACCAGAATCCGGTAGCCGGCGCCGGGGTCCGCTTCAATCTCGCGCAGGAGCGCCGACAGCCGCCTGCGCGCGTCACTCAGGCTGATTTCCTGTAACATCGTCTTCTGTACATTTTAGCTCAAAGTGTACAAAACTATGCCGGCGGGCGTGAGCGTGATTGCGCGACTGCCGTGCGATATCCTCGATGATGAAGGAGTCGAAATGAAGGTCGAAGACGAGTACCTTGACGTGCTCCAGAACATCGAGTTGGGCATCATACGCGTGTTCCGCGCCGATCGTTCTTTGCTGGACCTGGATGCCAAGGACGCCGTCGCGGCGCTGATCCACCATTATCGGGCGGAGCAGGAGCAGCGCAACCCACCCCCTATGCGGCTGGGCGACAAGGCGCGGCTGATCTTCGACAGCGTACTGCCGATTTGCGAGTGGCGCATGGGGCGCAAGGGCCCCTTGGTGCCGGCGGAACTGGGATCCCCGCCAGCCGATCCAAACACGCTGGAGGACATCGGCACATGCTTGAGGCGCATTCAGAAGTCCATCGATTTCTGGAACAAGCGCAACGGGCGTCAAGGATATTTGTCCTTCGTTGCGCCGTACGTGCCGTGAGCGCGCCGTCTCCTTTACGCCGAAACAATATTAGTGCATAATGTTCTTATGCCGTAAGGCGAAGGAGCATGTGCATGAAGTATCATCCCATCGGCGAAATGAAGTGCCCGTTCTGTGGACAACTGAATCTGGTCTACAAACGCCCGGGGCTCAGCGGCGACGTGTACCGTTGCGCCGCGGAGTTGGGCGGCTGCGAGCGCACCATCGTCCACCGCAGACGCAAGGGAGACACTCGCTGCGGCGTCGTCGCCGTGCTGAATTTCGGACACGTCGGCCAGTGGAACCCGTGCATGCAGGCCAGCAGCCAGCCGGCCCAGCAGGCCTCCGGCAAGCGGTAAAAGGCGCGACCAGGGGGTCGCGTGCGGACGAGGGCGTCCGCCCCACTTTGCCGGTCTGCTAAAATTGAATTGAAATGATCCCGCTCGACGACTTAGAACGCCAGTACACCCCCCTCCGCGAACAGGCCTTGGCTGTGCGGAGGTATCTTTGACGCCCCCGCGCTGAAATCCAAACTGCAACAAACCGAAGAGCAGACCGCCGCGCCCGGCTTCTGGAACCAGCCCGAAAAGAGCCAGAAGATCATGCAGCAGCGCAAGCGCATTGAGGAGAGCATCGGCAACGAACAGCGCATCGCCGCGCTCACTTCGGATCTCGATACGCTCTTCGAACTGGCCCGCGAGGGCGAGAACGTCTCGGGCGATATCGAGCGCGATCTCGAAACCTACGCGCAGTTCGTCGAGCGCGTGGAAACCGCCATGCTCCTGTCCGGCGAAAACGACCAGCGCAGCGCCATCATGACCATCCATCCCGGCGCCGGCGGCACCGAAAGCCAGGACTGGGCCGAGATGCTGCTGCGCATGTATCTGCGCTGGGCCGAGCGCGACGGTTTCTCCACCGTCATCACCGACCGGCTGGAGGGCGAGGGTGCCGGCATCAAGTCCGTCACATTCGAAATCAACGGCGAAAACGCCTACGGCATGCTGATGTCGGAGATCGGCGTGCACCGGCTGGTGCGCATCTCGCCGTTCGACGGCAACGCCCGCCGCCACACATCGTTTGCGTCCGTGTTCGTCTACCCGCAAGTGGACGACGAGATCAAAATCGACATCAAGCCGGACGATCTGCGCATCGATACATTCCGTTCCGGCGGCGCTGGCGGCCAGCACGTCAACATGACCGATTCCGCGGTGCGCATCGTGCACCTGCCAACCAACATCGTGGTGCAGTGCCAAAACGAGCGCTCGCAGCACAAGAACCGCGACAAGGCCATGAAGATGCTGCGCTCGCGGCTNNTCGCAGCACAAGAACCGCGACAGCGCCATGAAGCAGCTTCGCGCGCGCCTGTATGAGTTCGAGCTGGAAAAGAAGCGCGTGGAGGCCGCCAAGACCGAGGCCACCAAGCTGGATATTAACTTCGGCAGCCAGATCCGCAGCTATGTGCTGGCACCCTACCGCATGATCAAGGACCATCGCACCAAGCTGGCCATTGGCGATGTGGACCGCGTGCTGGAAGGCGATATCGAACCGCTGATCCACGCCTATCTGGTCTTCCGTAAGACGGGCAAGACGGCGGGCGACGGCAAGGACGAGTTGCCGGAGTGACGCCGGACGCGGAGAGCCTGCAACGGGCGGCGGCCTTGATTCGCGGCGGCGGGCTGGTGGCGTTCCCTACCGAGACCGTCTACGGCCTGGGCGCCAATGCCTTCGATGCCGCGGCGGTGGCGCGCATCTTCGTAGTTAAAGGACGGCCGCGCCAAAGCCCGCTCATCGTACACGTGGATTCAACCGAAATGGCGCGCACCCTGGTGCTGGAGTGGCCGGATGCAGCCGATCGTCTCGCGCGCCGCTATTGGCCCGGACCGCTGACGCTGGTCCTGCCNNCCCAGCGCCAATCCGTTCACCGGGCTTTCGCCCACCACCGCCGAACACGTCCGGCAATCGCTGGGCGATGCGGTTGACCTGGTGCTCGACGGCGGCCCGGCCATCGTCGGCATCGAATCTACGGTGCTGTCGCTGGCCGGTACGGAACCGTTGCTGCTGCGGCCGGGCGTGATTCCGCTGCCGGAGATCGAGTTGCTGATCGGCCCCGTGCGCATCGCCGGCGTCGCCGATGGGCCGCATGCTTCGCCAGGGATGCATCCGCAACATTACCGCCCGCGCACGCCGCTGGTGCTGCTGGCCGCGGGCGATCCCACTCCCGCGGGCCGGGGCGAATGGCTGCGCCTCGGCCGTGACATACCCGCGGAACCCGCTGCCTACGCCGCCATGCTGTACGCCGCGCTGCATCGTCTGGACACGCAGGGGCTGGACTGGATTGCGGTGGAGCGTCCGCCGGACACGTCCGAGTGGGCAGGGGTGCTCGATCGGCTCACGCGCGCCGCGTCCCATTCAGCGCCGTCATCTCGTCGAGAATCGTCCGCACCACCACATCGTCCCCTACCGCCGAGTTGATCATCAGATGATACAGGTGCCGGCTGGGCCATTCCTTCCCGAAGTACTTCTTCACGAACGTGGCGCGTTCCTGATCGATGGCCCCCACCAACTCGACGGCTTCCGCTTCGGTTTTGCCGAGATCGCGCACCCGCCGGATCTTCTCTTCGGTTGGCGCGTACACGAACACGTGAAAGGCGTCGGGACGGCCGCGCAGCACGTAAGGTGCCCCTCGGCCCACAATCACGCAATCGCCCGCGGTAGCCGCCCCTTCGATCACTCGCTGCATGAAGACCACCATGCTGTCCGCATCCAGATGCTCCAGGCCGTTCACCGGCAGGCTCCGTTCGTAGCTGCCGCGCATGAACACCTTCATCAGCCGGTAGAATAGCGGATCGACCCGCTCCTCCAGGCGCGCCACCGATCCCTGATCGCAGCGCGCCAGGCGCGCAATTTCCGCAGTGAGCGTCGTGTCCCACAGCTTCCAGTTCAGGCGCTCCGCAAGCTTCTGTGCGATGGCGGAGCCGCCCGCGCCGTACTCCCGCTCCATGGTAACGATGCGGATCATGCGCTCAAGCCCGCTCGGCGGCGAACCGCGCCTGCCCGTACTCGCCCAGCTTCACGACGCCTTCCATCCGGCCGCCCGCCACGTCGCCGGAGAATTCGTAATGCAGCACCGCGCCTTCGATACGCTGCCCGCTTCGGATGGTGACGCGGCGGCCTTCCACCGCGCCCGTCAACTTACCGGACAAAACATCGCCGCGATGCACGCCGCTGAGCTGTCCTTCGTGCTGCTCGATGGTGAAGTGGTGCCGCGACGATCCCGAGACGAAGGTCAGGTCCGCGACCCACTCCCCGGCGACGTCCACGCTGGCCGCCTCCGGCTCCGGAACCGTGATGTGCGGCGGATTCGCCAGCAGCTTGCGAATGGCCGCGGCGGCGATTTTGTCGTCCCCCGGCATCATCATGTAGGGCATGATGGTGAGGGAACTTGGGGCGCTGTCGCGCCGTGTGCCGGGCCCAGAGGGTGCCCCCTCGTTCACCGCGATGCGCGGCTGCCCATGCCACAGCATGTCCTCCACCTCCCCGCCGGTGATGCCGATGCGCGCCGCATCCCAATGGAGCCGCAATCGCGGCGCATGGTTCGAAAGATCCTCGGGCTGCAGAATCTCGCTGGTCACCCCGGCCACTTGCGTAGCCTGCTCCGCGATGTGATCGAGCCACGCTTGCCACTGCTTCCACTCCGCGTCATGGTCGCGCTTCACCCACATCTCGACCGCCGCCAGCATGCCCATGATCTCTTCCTTGCCGACCTTCAGGGAGCGGCCGAACGTGTGGTGCGGCGCGCTGTTGATCCACGCCGCGCGCACCAGGTCCTTCTGCCCCAACAGCATCCCGGCCGCTTGCGGACCGCGCAGGCACTTGCCGCCGCTGTAGGCCACCAGATTTGCGCCATGCGCCAGGTGAATATTGGGAATGGTCAGGGTCTCGGCGGCTGCGTCCACGATCACCGGGACGCCCTTCGTCCGCGCCATGGCGCAGGTATTCT
>PMVV01000354.1 GCA_003166475.1 Bryobacterales bacterium
GACGGCTGGAGGTGGCCGCGGACAAGGTGAGCGTGAGGTGCGACCCGTCCACGTGGACATCCTTCACCTGGTAGACGTTGCCTCCGGGGGGCTGGTACCACACTTCCAGATTGCCGCCCTTCGCGGTTACGCCCAGCCAACAGGCGCGCGTGCCGCCAGGGGTGGCGATGTTGAAATCCCACCGTCCGGCGAATGGATTGGTGCTTTTCTGGGCGAGAGCCGGCATGAGCAGCGCGGCGGCCACTATCAGACTGCTTTTGAACGTTTGCATGATAGCAGTCTATTACAAATCGACGTTGTGGGGCGGGCAATTCTGCCNNCAGCCGGCTCTGGCCGCCCCACAAAATCATCCTCGATAGACGCGCCAGAAAACGTCTCGGAATTTTTGCATCTCCGGATCGGTGCCGATGGTGACGCGCAGCATGTTGTCGAGGGGCGGGAAGGGGCGGCCCACGGCGACGCCCATGGGCGGCATTTTGGCGATGAACTCCCGAGCATTGCGGCCCACGTCGATCATCATGAAGTTGGCCTGCGTATCGATATAGGGCAGCTTGCGCTCCCGCAGCCAGGCGCACAGTTCGCCGCGGATGCGCGCGTTGGTGGCGCGGCGTTCGGGAAGCAGCGTGCGCGATTCCGCGAGCGCCGCCAGCACGGCGCGTATGGCGATGATGGAGAGCACATTGTTGCGGAACGGCCGCATGCGCTCGATCAACTCCGGCCGGGCGCACACAAATCCGGCGCGCACGCCCGCCATCCCATAGATCTTCGAGAACGTGCGCGCCACCACCACGTTCTTCGCTTGCCGCACGTAGGGCAGCGCGGTCTCCAGTTCCTTCGACTCACCGAAGTGGATGTAGGCTTCGTCAATCAGCAAAACGTTATCCGGCGGCAGGTTCGCGACCAGCCACGCCACCTCGGCCTTGGGCGTAATAGAAGCCGTGGGATTATTCGGGTTGCACATGTAGATCAACCCGGCGTGTATCTTGTCCGCCGCCTCGGCGATCTTGCGAACGTCGGCCGAGTAGTCCGGCAGCAGCGGCACCTGGATCACCTGCCGGTGCATGGCGCGCGCCACTTCCGGCGGGCCTTCGTAGGTGGGGTGCATGACGATCAAAGGCCGGTCCGGCGCGGTGAAAGCCTCCACGGCCGCGTGCAACAGCTCGCTCGATCCGCAGCCCGCCACGATATTCTCCGGCTGCAGATCCTCGCTGCGCGCCAGCGCCGCATAAAAGTCGCGAACTTCCTGGTAGTGGTATCGGCCCGCAGCCGATAGCACATCCGCCATGGCCGCCAGGGACGATTGCGGCGGACCCAGGGGATTCTCATTGGCGTTGAGCCACACCATGTCCTTGGGCAGGTCGCCCTGGATCATGGCGCGCTGCGCGTAAGCCATCTCGGGCAGCATCCGCCCGGCTGCTACGGCCGCACCGATGCGCGCGGCAAAACCCCTTCGAGTGATCATTGCGCCTCCAGTGGGACCGGCCTCCTGGCCGGTCGCTTGCAATATTGTACCCTCGCCAGGACAGGCCAGGAGGCCTGTCCCACATGTAACCTAATCGGTCTGCCGGTCATCGTTAACACACTTGACACACTCATGTACAGACGAATCTTCCTCTTAGCCCTGATGGCGGGCTCCGCCGCCGTGGCGGTCCGTGCCCAAGTGGACGTGCTCACGGCGAACTACGACAACAACCGCACCAACGCCAACCTGAACGAAGGAATTCTGAATACCAACAACGTGAACGCCACGCAGTTCGGCAAGCTGTGGGCCTATCCGGTGGATGGCCAGGTTTACGCGCAGCCGCTCTACGTACACGCCCTGAGCATTCCCGGAAGGGGCACGCTGAACGCGCTCTACGTGGCCACCATGCACAACAGCGTGTACGCCTTCGACGCGGATGCCTCCGGCGGGACCGCGCCGCTATGGCAAGTGAACCTGGGAAGCACGGTCGATCCGGCCTCGTTCGACATAGCGGGGGCGGCGACGTACACCGACATCCTGCACGAGATTGGGATTCTCAGCACGCCCGTAATCGACCGCGCGGGCAACACCATTTATGTGGTCGATGAGACGCTGGCCGGCGGCAGTGCGGCTTTCTTCCTGCATGCGTTAGACCTTACGACCGGGAGCGAGAAGTGGAACGGGCCGGTTCAAATCCAGGCGAGTGTGGCGGGGAGCGGGTGGGGAGGCACGGGAGACGCGACCAACGGTGAGCTTCCGCTGCTGGCGGCCGGCCACATTCAAAGGCCCGGATTGCTGCTCGCCAACGGCTCGATTTACGCCGGTTTCGGGTCGCATGGCGACTACGTTCCCTGGCACGGCTGGATGGTGGCCTACAATGCCGCCGACCTGCCGCAGCAAACCGCCGTCTTCAATACCACGCCCTCGACGGCCGGCTCCGCAATTTGGCAAGGCGGGCGGGGCTTGGCGGCCGACCCCGATGGAAATATCTATTGCTCGACCGGCAACGGCAACTACGACGGCGTCATGTCGTGGGGCGAGACGGTGCTGCGCTTGACTCCCACGCTGAGCGTCGCGGATTGGTTCACGCCCGCGGAGTACGCCGCCTGGACCGACGACGATATGGACTTCGGTTCCAACGGCCCGATCCTGGTGCCGGGGACCAATTTTCTGATCGCCGGCGGCAAGGCTGGCCTGGTGGCGCTGATCGACCGGACCGACATGGGCGGGCAACCTCTGGACACGGACGCGCTGCAGTTCTTTGAAGCGGTTCCCAACAGCAAATTCGCCATCTTCAACGCTGCTCTTTGGAATCGCCCCGATGGCCCCATCCTTTATATCTGGGGAGACGACGACGTGCTGCGCGAATTTCAAATGCAGAACGGCGTATTCAATACCAGCCCGTTGGCGGCCAATGGTTCGCTCCAGAATGCGTTGCCATTCAGCGGCATGACCGTATCGTCCAACGCCTTCGTGCCGGGAAGCGGCATCTTCTGGGCCACCAGCGCTACCTCGACAACCTTGCCGGCGGCGGGCGTGTTGCACGCTTTCGACGCGATGAATGTGAGCCGGGAGCTATGGAACAGCGACGTGCAGGGCCGCAGCGATGCGCTGGGCAGCTTCACGAAATTCGCCAATCCCACGGTGGCCAACGGCAAGGTGTACGTGCCGACGGATTCGAACCAGGTGACCGTCTACGGCTTACTGCCGGTTCCCGGCGTCACGGCTGTGGTGAGTGCGGCGAGCTTCACCAGCTCCGCGATTGCGCCGGGTGAGCTGATTTCCATTTTTGGCAATAGCATCGGCCCATCCGTGCCAGTGGGACTCCAGATGGATTCGTCGGGGAAGGTGGCGACTTCGCTCGCGGGACTTACGGTCAGCTTCGATGGGAACCCGGCTCCGCTGTTATACGCTGCGGCAGGCCAGATCAATGCGGTGGTGCCGTTCGCGGTGGCGGGTGAGTCCACGACGCTGATGCGGGTTTCCGCGCCCGGCGGCGCGGCGTTCACCGTGACGCTGCCCGTGGCGACGGCCGCGCCCGCCATATTTGCGACTAACGCAGCCGGGCAGGGCGCGATTTTGAACGCCGATTTGTCGGTGAATGCGGCGGGTAATCCGGCGGCGCGCGGGTCGTGGATCGCGATTTATGCCACCGGCACGGGTGTTCTGAGTCCGGCGGTGGCGGATGGCACGATGGTCGGCGCGACGAATTTGCCGCTGTCGGTGGCGCCTGTCGCGGTGAGTATCGGAGGGCAGGCCGCGACGGCCGGTTATCAGGGCGCGGCGCCGGGATTGGTTGCCGGTGTGATGCAGATCAATGCGCAGGTGCCGGCGAGCGTGACTCCGGGGACGGCGGTGCCGGTGACTATCGGCGTGGGAGGCACAGCCGGGCTGAACACGGTCACGATGGCGGTGAAATAGTAGGGCGGGCATGATTGCCCGCCCTCCACTACTGCTCTTTCGCCGTCGGAATCAGCACCGTCCCCATTTCCGAAGACTGCACGCGNNGGATCTGCTCTTCCGGCACGTGCAGCGACAGGAGAATGTGTTTGCCGTTCACCTGGTATTTCAGACCCTCCAGGCCGCTCCCCGCCTGGCCCGCGCTCTTCGCTTGGGACTTCACCGCGCTGTTCAGCCAACGCAGCCCTTCGGCCATTTCGGCGGCGGCTTTTTCCGTGCGCGCTTCCACATCGGCGGCAAGCTCAAAATCGGGGCTGAGGCTCAGCCCGCCATTGAACCCCGCCACCTTCGCGAGGTACTGTGCTGCGACTGCTTCTGCCGGGGCCTTCGCCGCAGGACCGCCCAATGGCGCCGGAGCCGGAAAGGTACCCGCCGCGGCGGCCCATATGTCATAGCCGCTGTACTTGGCCACTTGCGCCGCCAGGGCCGCCGGCAATGCCGCGGGTTGGTTGCGGCGGCCAATGGCGGACTTCACATCGCTCATCTGTCCGATCACCACAATGCCATTGTCCAGGAAGGCGATGACCCCGTTGCCGGGCTTGGACGAGGCCAGTATGGGCACGCCTTGGTAGTCGGCCATCTCGCCGGTGAATGCCTGCAAAGCTCGAATCCGCGCCGGGTCCAGCGAGCTTCGCACGATCACCAGCATGGGCGACGATTTGGTGTACCCGCCCGCGACCAGGACATCCCGCACCTCCCGGCTCCAGTCGATGTTGGTGAGCAACGCGATCTGCTCCTTGTACTCCGGCTTGGCTTTCGCCAGATCGGCCTGCGGTTGCTTCGCGATCCCCTGATGAAAGGCTTCCGCCATCGCCTGTCCGATGGGCGAAGCCACGATCTTGGCAATATCGATCTCCATGACCACGCTCGCGTCCGGCATGACCAGGTTCATCATCTCGGGATCGGCGGCGGCCGCCAGACCGGGCAGACCGGCCGCCAGCGCTAACAGCTTGCAACCAAGAGTCACACACTACTCCTTTAGTCTTCCTTATCGGCTTAAGTAACACTGCCGGCCGCCGCAGGACAAGTGTTCGAAGGTTAACTGGCCCGATCCCGCACTGTCCTATAATGGGATCAATAGGCATGTATATCCCGAATTTCAGCGCGTTGCGGTGGCGCTACCGGTGCGTGCGCGCGCTCGGGCTGGCGCTCGGACTGCTCGCCATTTCCTGCAACCACGCGCCGAAGACCGCAGTCCGGAAGGTCTCCGAAGACCGCTTCTCCGCCGCCACTCCGCGCGATCGGTATGCCGACGACCTGGGCCGGTTTCTCGCGGGACTGCCCGCGCGAACCGGGAGCCCGTTCGGCGAACTCGAAAAACAACCCGCGTGGATCGAACACCGCCGCGTGTTGGATCGAGCCTGGAGCAGGATCGATGAGGATTCCCTCCCGGCCATGAGCGCCTTTCAGAAACGGGAACTGTGCGCCGCGCCCATCGTCAAAGCGCCGGTTTTCTATCCTTTTAGCGGACCGGACGCGCTGATGGTCACCGTGTTCTTTCCCGATAACCCCGTGTACGTAATGGTGGGGCTGGAGCCCGCCGGCACCTTGCCGCCGCCCAGGCAGATCGAGCGCCGGAACCTCGACGACTATCTGGCGCGCATCCGGGCAACGGTCGCTTCGGAACTGGGCCGCAGCTTCTTCGTTACCAGACAGATGGATCGCCAGCTTCGCGGGCAAGTGGTCGACGGGCTGTTCCTGCCCATTCTCGAACTCCTGGTGCGCTCCCATCACACCATCCTGGGGTTTCGCTACGTTCGGCTGGACGATGCCGGACAGGTTATCGAGCGGCCCGCCGGCTACAAGGCGCCCGGCAAGATCGGCAATAAGGGTTTGGAGATCGATTTCCGGCGGGACGACGACCAGTCGGTCCACAAGCTGCTGTACTTCTCGGTGAACCTTTCCGACCAGCGCCTGCGGGAGAACCAGCCGTTCCTGGCCTTCCTCGCCACCCTGAAAGGGACCGCTACTCTTCTCAAAGCGACATCCTACATGGTCCACAAACAGGAGTTTTCGATCATACGCGAGCGGGTGCTTTCCGGGAGCGTCGCCGTGCTGCAGGACGATTCGGGTATCCCGTACCGCTTCTTCGCCGCGGCCCCGTGGACGGTGCAATTGTACGGCGCCTACCTTCGTCCCTACGGCAGCTTCCGCTGGCTCCAGCAGGCCGATTTGCGAAAAGCCTATCTGTCGTCCACGCCGAAGCCTCTCACCTTCCGCATCGGTTATGGATACGGAAAGATCCCCTCCAACCTATTGTTCGCCCGCAAACCGGCCTAGCGTGCACGGTCGACTCGGCAGGCCACGAAAAACGATGGCCTGCCCCACAGCTAGAAGGACCGGTGGATAAACGCGCGCGGGTCGTAGCGCAGGAAGAAGATCTCCGCCTCCCTGACGGCGGGCGTTGGGGAGTTCCTGGATATCGGGTCCATGCCGAAATCGGCCGGAAGCGGCGAATCCCAGATGGAAAGCAGACGAACCGGCGAATGGGCAACCCCCGTCGCGGTCGCCTCCTGCACGGTTTCGTTCTGGCTGAAGGGCCGATGGAACGGCGCGAAGCACTCGACCAGCCATGCGCCTGGATTCGGAAGCGAGACGGAACACGAACACCAGCCGTCGCCGGGAACCCGTGTCATCCCGTCCTGTTGCATGCGCATGCTGCGGCGGCCAAACAGCATCAGGTAGACCTCTCCGCGAACGGCCAGCGGGCCGGACGCGGCGTGCCGCCAAAAGGCGCGGTCCACCACCACGCGCTGTCTCCACAGAAAGGCGCCATCGGGCGACGGGTCCACCTGAACGATGCCAGGATCGTTGCTGGCTGCGGGAATCCAACCGGATGACCAGCGTTGTCCCGCGGGCGTTTCGAAAGTCAGATCGACGATCTCAGGCGCGGCCGTCTCGGCCGCCGGGATGTTGATCACGCGAAGGGGCACGCCGAGTGTTACGCCGTCCGGTTCGAGTTGTTTCGCATCCGGCCGGATGCCGGTAGCGTCGAGCATAACCTCCACCGATGCGCCGCCGCTCTGGCCGAACAGGCGCGACTGAACCGCGACTCCGAATCGCCGGCCCGCGCCCTCATTCGTGTACAGCATCAGGACCACCAGGGCGATGGCCACGCCTGCGGAAATCAACCGGTTTCGCATGCGAAGTTGCAGAACGAACACGATCAGCGCGGGCGCCGTGACCATGAGCATCAGGAATATACCGCCGGCCCAGGCCAGCCCTTGGGATTGGTAGCCGCGTTGGACGTGGCCGCCGACTACGGCCAGCAGGATGACGCTGGCGTAGAGGCCCACAATCGATAGCACGAACTGCACCAGAGTGCGAGTGAGAGCGGCGAGCGCGGCGGGAACCAACAGAACGGTGGCTGTGAACGCGATCTGCATCCAGAGGAAGTTGGGCAGATAGGCAAGCGGCCGGTAGCCGGCGGCGGCGAGTATGGCGAAGCCGGCCAGCAAAAGCGGCACGTTGACAAACGCCAGGACGAACAGCGACTTGGCGGCCAGCAGGCTGCGGCGCGAGTAAGGCCGCGTGATCCAGAACTGGCGATCGCCGGTGAACGACTCTTCGTGGACCAGCAGACAGATGAGATACCACCAGCCGATTGACAGAACCGCGGCGGCAATGCCGGCATAGCGGTCCGCGGATCCCGCGCGGCCGGCGGCGATATTGGACCAAGCCCACATGCACGTGAGGGCGGCCAGTGCGCCGATCTGGTAGGCAAACCGCCGCGCGTCTTTGCGGAAGATATGGAAAGCTTGTTGCATCGCTCAGTGCTCCACTGGCATGCGGACGCTGGCCGCGAAGTCGCGCTCGATCCAGGCGCGGGGAGACTCCCTGACGAGCGATGTTTCCACATCGATGGGTGTTGACGTCATTTGTATGGTAAACACGGGGCTCACCGCGAAATCCGGGAACGGCGACTCCGGCGCCGAGAGAAGCTGCGTCCTGCTGTACCGCGCGAATCCGGCGGGACCGTGGTCCACGTCTACGCCCGATCCGCTAGAGGTGTCGAAGGGCCGCCGAAAGGGCGAACTGCAGAAAACTGTCGACTGATCCTGGGCCTGAGAAATGTCACAATAGCCGCCGCCGGGAATGCGCGCCGCTTGTCCGTGCGGGAGCGGCACGATGGTTTGCTGCCGCAAGCTCAGACGCATGGACCCGTGGACGGTCACCGCCGCACCTTGAACACCTCGATAGAATTCGCGCGGGAGATACAACGTGTGGATATAGTTTGTTTCCCGCGCGGCCGGGGTGGAGACCGGGAACTCACGCGAAGCGAATTCCGGGCCCGGGGACCAGCGCAGGCCGGCGGGAGCTTCCAGCGTGACATCCAGCATTTCGGGTCGCGCAACCTCGCCTTCGGGNNGGAATACACTCGACCGGATCGCATCGCGAACCGGCATGGGAAGGCCGTAATAGAGCACTCCCGCGAGCAGTAGCGTACACAGGCCCGCGCGGATGGAGGCGGTCGTCCAGCGCCGCGAGAATTGCCAGCCAACCATCAGCGCCGCGCCCGCGCAGACGACCGTCACGCTGACCGCCTGGCTCTGCCACGGTACCGCAATAGCTTGGTAGGGAACGACGGCGGCCAGAGCGACATACCACGAGAGCACTCCGCCCAGAATCGTCAGCACGAACTGGGCGAGATTTCGGGTCACCGTTCCCAGGGCAAAAGCCGGTGCAAGCAGGATGGCGGCCACCGCGAATTGCATCCACAGCAACTGGAGAATACCGGCCAGCGGCCGATAGCCGGCGGCCGCGAGAATCGCGACCTGCGCGGCCAGCAAGGGGACGTTCACGAACGCTATGACAAACAGGAGCTTGGCCGCCAGCAGAGACCGCCACGCGTAGGGGCGGGTGGCCCAGAACTGGCGGTCGCCGGCCAGCGACTCCTCGTGGATCAACTGTGAAACCAGAAACCACCAGGCGCCGGCCAGGAAGAAGGTAGTTAAAAAGGCCAGGGCCATGGTGCGGCCGAAATCCTCCGGCCCGGGCACGTCGGCTGCGATATGGGACCATGCAAATGCTGCGGTCAGCGCCGCTACTGCGCACAATTCGTAGCGAAAGCGCCGGATGTCTTTGCGGAAGATGTGCAGCGTCTGGGTCATGTGCGCACCTTTCAGGCAGCCGCGCGTTGCGCCGACTTCGCCACGGTGACGAAGATGGAACGCAGCGGCATGGGCGTGGCGGAAATGTCGCGCACGCCGGGGAAACGCGCGCGAATTTCAGCGTTGGTGCGCGCGGCGTCGTAACGGCTGTCGGTGAAACGGATCACGGCGGCGGACGATTCGGGCCGCAGCCACGCCGCGGGCCAATCGGCGGGCAGCGGGGGCGCGGCGTCGAAGGTGATTTCGATTTCACGGAAGCGGTCCGCCAGCGCGCTCAGCTCTTCGGAGAACAGGATGCGCCCGTCTTCGAGATAGGCGATGTGGCTGGCGAAGGTTTCTATGTCCGCCAGATCGTGCGAAGAGATGAACACCGTAGTGTTCTGGCTGCGCTCCAGCAGGCCTTCGATGAACTCGTCGCGGGCCAGCGGATCGAGGCCGGTGAAGGGTTCGTCCAGGACGATGACTTCGGGCCGGTAGGCCAGCGACGATGCCAGCGCCGCCTTCATGCGCATGCCGCGAGAAAGGTGCTTCAGCTTGCGGCCGCCCGGCAGGTTGAAGCGGCCGATGAGCTGTGCGGCTAGCGCGTCGTCCCAGGCGGGATAGAAGGGCCGCAGGTAGCGCATGAAGTAGTCCACCGTCATCCAGTCCGGCATCTCCTGGTTTTCCGAGACGTAGCCGATGCGGGTGAAGTCGCGGCCCGCAAGCCGGCGCGAGTCGATGCCCAGAATCTCGGCGCGCCCCGAAGTGGGACGCAAGATATTCATCGCGATCTTGATGGTGGTGGTCTTCCCGGCTCCGTTGGGGCCGATCAGGGCGAACACGGACTCCCGAGGCACGGCCAGGTCGATGCCCTTCAGCACGAGGGTGCGGCGGAATTTCCTGGTGAGTCCGGCAATGCGGATCGGATCGCTCATTGCTTGCGAGCTCCTTTCAATGTTTCCTGCACACTGGGGTCTCCGGCTGGATCGAGCCGGCTCCAGTGCGCGACAAGGGCGCTGACGACGTCGTTGACCTTGAGCCCCAACTTGCGCGCCTCCACCACCAGGCGCTCCAGTTCGTGGTCGAGCAGGCGGGTGCGTTCGGCGGCGGTGGAGCGGCCGGGTTGCACCACCACGGTGCCGGTGCCCGGACGCACTTCGAGCAAACCTTCGCCTACCAGGTGCGTGATTACTTTGTGCGCGGTGTTGGGGTTGATCTTGAGCGCGGTGCTCAGCGCGCGCACGGAGGGGAAGGCGTCGCCGGGCCGCATCTGGCCGGAGATCACGGCCTTTCGCGCGGCATAAACCACCTGTTCATACAGCGCCACGCCGGGCTGGAAAGACAGGCGGAACGGGATCACATGTGTACTATGACAGATAGTACAGTTGAAGTCAAGAGGCCGGACCCCGCGGGGCCATAGATGTGCTACAGTCGTTCGATCCCATGGCGTCCCCTGGCACCGCCGCTCCCGCCGCACGCACCTCGCTGCTTCCCGTTTTGGGACTCTTCTTCGGCATCGCGGTAACTATCGGAGCCACGTTCGGCGTGGGCATTCTGCGCCAGCCGGGACCGGTGGCTTCCTACCTTCGCGCGCCCTGGCTGATCATGCTGATGTGGTTCGCCGGAGCGATTTACTCGGCTTGCGGCGCTTCCAACGTTTCGGAACTGGCCACCATGATTCCGCGGGCCGGCGGCTTCTATGTTTACGCCCGCGAAGCCATGGGCGACTATGCCGGGTTCGCCGTGGGCTGGTCCGATTT